>CAYRUU010000008.1:0-32305 GCA_964427825.1 uncultured Micavibrio sp. | reverse complement strand
GCCCTTTTTGAACATTCCGAGGTTCATGCCTTTACTCGGACTGGCATCGATTTTTCAAGCGGGAATCTGATAAAACCCCACCTTCTTTTCCGCAGACGGATTTCTCTGCAACTTTTACCGATATTCCCTCCTTCGGCAAAAGAGCTTTCACGAGGCGTTTTATTGCAGGAACCTCGTGGGGCCGATGCTGGCTACAGTGAGCTACAGTGAGATCACTGTGCCAACCTCACGACCGCCGTGACTCACAGCCACGACGTACCCTGCGATCTTCGGATCGAAGACCGCAATCTCTGTAAAGAGATGGGATACGCCATGTGCAATAGCACAGGCGGCCGGGAGGGACGCCGGGCCGTTCAAAAGAACGGTCTGGCCCCCGGGGAGCTTAAGCTCCTCAAGAGCCGAAACCGCGTCCTGAACGATCCGGTCGTTCTGTGCAGGTGCCCCGAAGGACAACCGCAACAAAACGCCGGCCGGCGTCGTCTCGGCAGAGATGTTATACGTTTTTTCCATACAACATTCTCCTCTGGCTTTAGAATGAGAGCCAGAATCTCAGCGTTTGCTTCTTTCGAAGCTCGGGGGCGCAACGCTATCGCCCATGACCTGCATTGTACGGTCTCGCCCATGCTTATAGCCAGGTTTCTTCACTGGCACCTCACACGGATCCCCGCTCACGTGTCAAATGCGGACACGTTGGAGATGTACTTGGCAAGCGCCAAGATCATCGGACGAGTAGCAACCACTTCACCTCTTTCAAGGTGATGGATGCTTCCTCGCAGGATTCCATCAGATCCAATTGGATCAATGGAATCCTCCTGGCCGTGATAGTCGGAGAAGATCTCCGCAATCACGACCAAGCCAACTTTCTTGGCAAATTCGTGCCACTCTGGGATTCTTGCGGGATCACCCGCCAAAATCACCATGTGAGTGGCACTCGAACAAATTGCCTCATTTTCCACCGACGGAATCCCGCCGATATCAATGAGGGTAAGTTCGAGCGAGCAGTTGCGGACAGAATCCGCAACCCTCTCCACAAACTCCGGCGTGAATTTGGACTTATAGTCCGCTTTGCACGCCGCTGCCAAGCTGAGATCATGGTTCACAGTCTCCTGGAACCATGATCCCTCCCCGTCTGGACACGCCGTAATCACATAAGGATACGGCGCACCCGGTATTGCGCGAAGGGCCTGCTTTAGACCTTCACGCAGACAGCTTTTGCCGGACCGTGGCGGTCCAGCAAGTACGATTTTCTTCATACTCACCCCCCGCCTCAATCCGAGGCATAATTATTATCTATATCCACATCCACAACCATTGCAGTTGCGGAAACAGATTGTTTTTATGAAATAGTAATCAAAAAATTACGATATCAATAAAAACAATCTGTATTTATGTGGACTTATATCAAAGAACACTTCTCTTTATCTTCTTCTCGGGATTCTGGAGTATATCCGGAATACCAAGGAGTTTTCCAAAGAGATTCTTGCATCCGAACAGGTGTTCAGTCTGTCAGATGCAACCGATCTCTTTGTAAAGCTATCGGGTGATTGTCATGTCGCTTTATGGAAGTGTGCCGTGGACTCTCTCATGCCACAGTACATCTCACACATTTTGCGAATGATGGAGGAGGATAGATCGTTCGTCTATACTCTCGCTTGGTTATGTATCCATCGCATGCAATCGTTTTATGAACGATTGCGGGAAGATATGAGATGTCTATCTTCTAGCAATTCACTCTCTCCTTGTGACAAGGCGTTGCTTGTCTGAAAGTAAACTGTACACATCTGATCTCTTACACCGCTTGTTTTTTTTCTCAATGTACTGTGTTACGTGTTTTTGGTATGTCATCGTAACGGTGTAGTATAGCAGGTTTGTTGGGGTTTGTCAATGTTTTACGAACACTTTTTGGTTCAAACGCTACTTTTTTGCTTGTTTGCACTAGCTTTGTGTAGATTTTATCCCATTTTTTTGTCATAATTATTTGACAATTTATGACCATCGTGCTATACTTCCTGTGTAAAACATGATGAAAAAATATGGAAAACACCCTCTTGCAACAACTTGGACTGACGGACAATCAAGTGACGATCTATACATCTTTGCTCACAGGCGGTGCGCAAAAAGCAGGACTGATCGCCAAAAACAGCCCCTTGAAGCGCGGACTGGTCTACAAGACATTGGAGGAATTAGTAGCACTAGGTATCGTGGAAAAACTGGAGCGCGCCGGTTCTGTTGCCGTGTTTGCACCGCAACACCCGAGTGTGCTCAAAGACCTTGCGGAAAGTCGTGTGCGCAGTGCGCAAAACACCGCACATCATTTGGAGAGTGAGATCGGATCATTGGTTTCCCTCTATAATATCGCCAACAACAAGCCGGGGATTGAATTTTATGAGGGTGCTGATGGTATGAAAAAGATGTATACACGCCTATTGCGCGATGCATCGCACGATCATGAGATTTTGTCTTTTGTGAAAGTGTTGCAGGGTGATCGAGATGCCGCAACGCATGCTATTCTCAAGGACTTCGTCGCAAAGCGCATACGGCGCACTATTCCCACGCGTGTCATTGCCTTCGGCGATGCCGCCGGCAAGGCGCTTCAAGCAACGGATGCCGCGCAGCTGCGTGAGACGCGGATCGTTTCTCCCAAAAAGCTGCCGTTTGATTTTCCGGGCGGTGAGTTGCTGGTGTGCGACAACACACTCTACATCACATCGCAAGAGGGCGGTGTGCATATGACGGTCGTGATCACGAGTCGCAGCATTGTGCAACTTTTTACCATCTTTTTCTATGCGCTGTGGACTTCTTTGGATCGCACATAATCTTCCACTTCCCTGCGCTCATCGGCTGTACTGTTGTCCGGTGCAAAAACGGCATAATAGGTGACATTGTCTTTGGCATCTGATGCGGGGATGTAACGCACAAGAACATTGCCCTTGTTTGCTTGTCGCTTCATTTCTTGATAGATCCATCCATGGTCATCATGCTCCGTCATATCGTCCGCATGCGTCAGCCCAAAAAACGATATGCGCGCAGCGTCATAGTTCGTAGTGTCGTAGCGTAGCGGATAGATCATGTTGCCTTGCGCACACGTCTCTTGCAATGCCTGTAGGAGCGTGTCTTGTTGCTCTCGTGACAATTGTTTGATGATGTAGGGATTTTCCTGTGCCAAGCGACGCGTGCGAATGTAGTGGTGTTTGTATTCTCCATTCTGCGTCATGCCGCCAAAGCCGACAAAACCTTGCAACTCAATGAGTGTGCTGAGAGACTTGACATGTGGTTTGGCGACGGCGTAGTAGCTTTCTTCTTTGTTACGTGCGTGATTGAAGCCCAGCAGTGCCGTTGCCTCACCAATACCTTTGATCGGCGCATCGGGATTGGCACTGAACCAGTCCAATTCGGACAGATGTCCGCCCACCTTCTTTTTCATGAAAAAGGAGAGGATATCTCCGTTGGCCAGTGTCACGGTCACGCCGCTGTTGCGCTCGCTGAGACAGTCCTCACGGAAAGACTGCACGTCTCCCGCGGGAAATTTGTCATGCACCACCGCTGCCATTTTGGCGAGGAGGTCCGGCATTGTTTGCAGCTCTTTTGCGGTGAGATCAATATGTCGCTCCACATCGGACAGTTTTATGAGATCCAACTGTGCCACACTTTCGCGCGGCAACTGCTTGATGATTTCCGCAGTGAGTGTGACGCGCGCATTAATTTTTTCCAGTGCCGCAATGATGTCTTCACCGCTGACAATATCATCCCTGTCGGCATAGGACTCCAAGAGATCTTTCGCATTCACAAGCAATTTCTCACCAATCTCTTTCCGGTCAACATCTGCATGATCATCAAATTGTGTGGCAAGATAGTCTTCCACGCTGTCCGTCACATTCACCAGCTCCGCATATTTGGCAAAGATGGCGTCTGCTGTTGTGTGGTCGTACTTTTCTCCGATGTGGAGGATCTTTGTGCCCATGTCGTGGCCGCTGTGTTGGAGGGAGAGGAAGGATTTTAAGCCCCTGCTACCAAAGCGCCGCACAAATGATTTCAATTGCTCCGCTTCGTGATTGCGTACGATTTTTGCATATCGCAAAAAGAAAAACTGCTCTTGCACTGACAGATCTTGCAAAGCAAAACCCTGCTCTTGCAAAAAATGCTGCATGCGCAGTGAGGTAAACAAGATATATGATTGCACATCTTCGGGATGATCGCTGATTTTTTCCATAGATGCGATGGGGATGGAAATGCGACGGATCATTGATGACAAGTATGCTTCCGCCTCATGGTAGGCATGATCATTTAATACACTCCCATAATTACTCTCCACACCCTCATACGCATGTTCATCCGCATCATACCAACTCATCCCACTCTCTGCATCATGCCCTCCGGGGTGGTAGAATTCCCTATCCGCCCATGTGTTGAAGTGTGCATAATCCTTTTTCAGTCTTTCATAATCCCGTTCAGCGGAAAGAAAAAGTCCGTTTGCCGTATGCTGCCCAAAACGATTGCGCGCAATAACAAAAGGCACATCGGTACGATCCGGATCATGATCAATCATACGACTACCTTCATAGAAAAGATTATCGGCGTATCTCTCAAACGCTTCGTCTCCCATCTCCTCTCGTAACAGATCTTCCTCCTTATTATCTTCTGCGTCTTGCTCGGTGGGTTCGGCAAGATAGGATGGCACGATCTTTTCGGTAATAGCACGTAGCGCCTCCTTGCCGATCACGCTTGCAAAAAAGATTGCCTGCGCATCATCTGTTTGCTCCTTGATTTTTGTGGCAATGGAAGAAAATTTTTCCGTATAATCTTGCGTATAATCATAGCCATGCACATAAAATTTCCTGATCATTTGCACATAGTTCACGGTCTTTTCCAGTGATGCTCCATCCAAAAAATTCAAGGCGTGTGCGACTTCCTTGCGACAATCCGTCAGCCACGAACTGTATACCTCGTCACCAAGCTCATTCCAAAAATCCGCGGCGCCTTCGTCTCTCACATTGATCAGCTGTGCAACACGCTCAAGAAAATGTCTTTTCGTGTGATGTGAAACGGCACGCAATTTTTCCCTCTGCGTGAGCAAGCGATCATAAAACAGCTCTCGCACATCTCCAAGACTGGCACAGCGGTCAAGTTGCTCGGTAATAAAACGCTCCATTTCTTCTTGCGATGAAAACGCCCTCTCCCGTGGAGAGTTTTTTGCACTTTCATGATTGTTGGGCGTAATGATGGTGTGTACTTCTTTCATAGCTCTTCCACGTCGTCGGTAATTGTTTTCTCTTGCTTAAATAGTAGCACAGAAAATCATAATGATCCTACACTACTCCCCCACTATCTCTCATCAATAATGCGCCCACTGTTCCACACGATCTCAAAGATCTGCTTGATGGTGTCCGCCAAGTCTTGATCCTCCACAACAAACGCATAGTTTTTAGTGTCATTAAAAACAAGGGTCCTGTGTCCGTGTACACCGAGCTGCACTTTGAGGTCAAAGATGCTCTTTGGTAAGATGCGCGTTTCACGGTGTTCCGCTTTGTCTTTTCTTTGCGACGCCAAAACAGCATCAGACATGCCCGCAATCGCACGAAAAAACACTCCCTGCTTCAAGCGCTTGGCGATTTCCCGCTTTTGATGGTAACCCGCATTTTTCACATAAAACGCGTCATCACTGAAAGCAATCGCCTCTTTGCTGATCTTTGCGGAAATGAAATGCTCCTGCAACGCATCCAGCTCCTCCTTGCCCTCATAATACATCACGCGCGGTCTCTCGGTGCGCCTGCCGCGCAGCGCCGTCAGAGCATTCATGCCCTCCTCAAACCGCGCCAGTTTTTTCTTGTGATCCGCCAAAATCGTCTGTGGCGCCACAGCATTAAACACGCGCGTCTTCTTTTTTTCCACGTGCGTCAAAAACCCTTTTTCCACAAGTTTTTTCGCGATATCGTAGACGTATGTCCGTCCGATCCCCGTGCTTTTTTCAATACTGCGCGCACTGCTGTTGGGATGTGCAAGTACGTCAAGATACACAACAATTTCCTTGTCATTCACAGGAAGCCCATCAAATATGGCATGACTAATCATTAGTTTGTCGTAAATTATTTACAACATCTATTGTACCAAAATCCTTTAAATAAAGCAATTGTATCATTTTACTCTATTATTTTAACCTTTTTTGTAAAGAATAGTTTACAATCTAAATCCCCTGTATTATCATACGCTGTTGCGATATGAGGTCGCAACATTGCACATTAACAATATATTGATGCCGGATGCTTCGAATCCGAAGATGATTTCTTTTACTGGCAAAGGCAGCAGTTCAGTGTATCATACAAGAGTGACAGCTATAGCCAGCTGAAGGCTGCTGACTTCACAAATGTTCACTTTATTGTGCAACGACTTTTTCGTGAGAATATTCATGATGGATATCCTCTTAATGAAGAGGCGACGGGCTTCTTAAACAGCATCCTGAAAAACCTGCTGATGACCAATCACTAAAGAAAGATCTTTCTGCGCCATGGAAGAATTGGCAACGTGAGAGATTAGAGCAGGGAATCAAAAAGACCCAGATGGAGTTGGATTTTTACCGCCTCCACAGACAATTGAGGTAATCAGGTTCATCTCCGCAACACAACCCACAAACAGCAACGTTTCTGTTTGTGGGTTTTTGCTTGTTAAACGACGCAAAGATTGTAGATGTATTGTGTGACACGTTGACGCGGTAAACACAAAAAAACCACCGCAAGAGTGCGATGGTTTTTGCGTTGCGTGATTCTCATATCTGTAGGCATGGCGCTACCTCCTTTTAGAACCGTAGGCAGCAAGCCCGCGGGGCCGATGGCTCCCGCGGGGAGAAGAAGCGTCGAGGAGAGGCGCAGCCGAAACCACAACAACCCGATCTGGACGAAACATCTTCCTAAGTGAGCCGAAAAGATAGAACGGCCCACTAGTGCCTACAGATATGAAAACAGCAATCATGCGACACCCCCGTGCGCATGCCGCCCAAAGCGGACTCTCTACTGTAGCATGCCTTGGATTTCCTGTCAAGAGGTGGTAAAATGGGATATACGAAGTATGGAAAACGTGCTTTTTAACCCTTGAGACATCCTCCCATGACACTCATCACCGACCCCGCCGAACATCACGCACCGGACACGAACGATACCCCCACACCAGAGACGCATTTTTCCATTGACTACACACTGCGTCCGCAGACATTGGAAGAATATATTGGTCAAGACAACATCAAAAAGCAGTTGCGCATTTTTTTGGACGCGGCAAAGAAACGTAAAGAACCACTGGAGCACATCCTCCTCTATGGTCCGCCGGGCTTGGGAAAAACCACGCTCGCCACCATCATTGCGCGCGAAATGAACGTCAATATCAAAACGACATCCGGTCCAGCCATTGAACGCGTAGGCGATCTTGGTTCTATTCTCACCAACATGCAAGACGGTGACGTGCTTTTCATTGATGAGATCCACCGCCTCAACAAGGCCGTGGAAGAAGTTCTCTATCCCGCCATGGAAGACCACACGTTGGATTTAGTGGTGGGCAAGGGTCCAAGTGCGCAAGCGTTGCAAATTGACTTGCCAAAATTCACGCTGATCGGCGCAACAACGCGTATGGGCAATCTCACGGGACCGTTGCGCGATCGCTTTGGCGTGATTCACCGCTTGGAATTCTACACGCACGACGATATTGAACGCATTGTGGCGCGCAGCGCATCTATTTTGGGCTGCACCATTGACGGCGACGGCGCAACGCGCTTGGCTGGTGCAGCACGACAAACACCGCGCATCGCCAACCGCCTTCTCAAGCGTGCACGCGATTGGGCGGATGTGCATGAGCGTGCTATAATTGACGCGGATGTTGCCAATCGTGCGCTTGCCATGCTTGCCATTGACGAACACGGCTTGGAACCGACGGACCGCGCCTTTTTGCAAGTCATCATTGACAAATTTGACGGCGGGCCTGTCGGCGTGCAAACAATTGCCAATGCACTTTCCGAAGAGGTGCAAACGATTGAAGATGTCTATGAGCCATTTTTGATGCAACTAGGCTTCCTTGCACGATCACCGCGCGGACGCGTCATCACCGATCATGGTTACGCCCATATTCGCAAAAATCGCCCTCTCCTATGACAATGCTCGTCTTCATGATTCTCTATATCGTCTTTGTTCTCACTGTTGTGACGATCAGTTTTTTCATGGTCACGCGCTTGGATGCCTATTCGCTGGATCCCGAATTCACCAAGCCGCTGATCGTGATCTACATCATCATCACTGTCATCCTCGTCATCATCAACATCGCACTTTTCACCACCATTCCCCTCGGTGATCTCCTCCATGGTGCGCCGTCAACTCTTTATCGTTACTAGCTCTATGCGTCCTCTTGACTACTACTTCTCTTCCACAAATCCCGACGAAAAAATCCTCCACATTGTTCACAGACATTGGTTTAATCTCTTTTTGAAATACATTCCCATCCTCCTCCTGCTTGCCATGATGATCACCGGCGCCGCACTCTATCCGCACATCCTCTCCGCACCCGGGCAAGAAGCGCAGCGGATGCTTTTTCTCTTCGTCAACTCTCTGGTGCTTTTGCTGATGTGGGTCTATGGTTTTCTCACGTGGTTTGACTATCATTTGGACATTTGGATTTTGACAAACTACCGCATCGTCAATGTTTCGCAAAAAGGGCTCTTCACGCGCCAAGTGAGTGAGTTGAAATATGAATCCATCCAAGATGTCACAACGGACGTGAAAGGTTTTTTTCCGACGCTTCTGAATTTCGGCACGCTATCCGTGCAAACCGCGGCAGAACAATCGCGCTTTTTGATTGAATCGGTGGGCAACCCCTATGCCATCAAAGCCGAAATTATGACCAATCAAAAACGTGCGCGCCTCAGAGCTGCGGCAAAACCCGCTGCGGAAGCACCTTTTGCATAAACCACTGAAACACGCGCACCGCAATCCTATCCGTATTGTATTATTCCTCCACCTATGACTCGCCGCTTCCTCACCTACCTCCTCCTGTTCACACTGCTTGTCGCGCCATATGCCGGCACGGCACAAGACGTACCGGAACCACCAGAGGCGCCGCAAATAGAGCTACCTCATGAAGAACCACCATCCTCCACAAAGAAAAAAGATGCCGACACGCCCGCGCCGGATGACGCTACCGCACCTAGTAAAGAGCCGCCCATAACGTCGCCCACACCTGATCCGAAAACACCCGACATTCCTTCAATGGGCACGTCGCCATCAATTCCCGCGCAAGACGATCCCACATCAAAACCAACAGACGCACCATCTGCACCACTACCGCTCACACAACCACCTTCCACACCACAAGAACAGTCCACTCCCTCTGTGGAAGCCTCGCCCGCGCAAGAGTCTCCTCAGCCTCCAATGATACCTGCGGTAGCACCCCTACAGCGCGATGATGTCATGCTGCAACGACAACCGGAAGCGCCGGCGCCAACACCGTTGGACAATGCCGCCACATCACCACAACAATCACCTCTCGCAGGGAAGGTGCTCATCACGGAAATCATGCTGGGCACATCCAACGATACAAAAGAAGAATATGTGGAACTTTTCAATAGCAGTGATACACCTGTGTCGTTGAAAGGTATTGCACTCAAAAAAATGACAAAGGGTGGCACAGAATCCAATCTTGCTGCGGCAAAATCGCTTGACACTTACAGCATCGCTCCACACACCTTTTTTGTCATTGCCAATGCATCATATGTTGATCTGTTGCACGCCGATGCTCCTTTTTCCGGCAAATCATTCACTATTGCAGAAAACTCAACAATCACACTCTATGATGCCGCGGGAAAAATGATTGACCGTGTCGGTTTTGGTACTGCGACGGTGTATGACAAGAGTGCTGCACCCAATCCGGTAAAAAATGAAAGTATTGAGCGCAAAAAAAATGACACATCCTATGTTGATACCGATGACAATGCCGACGACTTTATCACTAACCCCTGTCCACAGCCCGGCACATTCGTCCCCGATAATGCAACAATACCTCTTGTTATCAGTGAGATTTATCCCAAGCCATGCACTGCACGCGACGGCGACTGTATGTACACACAAGAGTTCATTGAACTACACAATCCTACCGATACTCCTGTTTCTCTAGCACGATGGCGCATCCGCGACACTTCCAAAACCGGCAGTCATACCTTTACTAAAGATGATGTCATTCCGGCCCGCGGATACCGTGCATTTTCAAAAGACGTGTATGGTTTTGCCCTCAACGACACCGGAGAGGAGCGCATTTCTCTCATCAGCCCCCTATGCCAAACGGTGGATACCATAGCATACACAGGCGCCCGTGCACGCCTATCATACAACGCCGGCACACCGTGGTACTGGACAGAGCCCACGCCCGACAGCGCCAACGTGCCCGATCCTGCCACACTGTCCTACCCACCACTACGCATTACAGAAGTTTTACCGCGCCCATCAACCGACGAACGTACCAACGAATACATTGAAATCCACAACCCCACCGATGCGCCCGTGGATCTCAAAAACTGGCAATTGCGTGATGCCTCCAAAACCGGTAGCTACACTTTTCCCGTATCAACCCTCATCCCGCCACACACCTTTCTCGCAATCTATCGCAGTACATTCTCTTTCGCTCTCAACAATACCGCTGACACCGTATCTCTCATCACCCCAGGTGGCGTTGCAACAAGCACCGTACACTATGCAACGACATCGCGCAAAGATGTATCGTATAACTTTGACGATGCCACAGGCGTGTGGCGCTGGAGTCGTCACCTCACACCAAACACATCAAACATCTTCAACAATCTCCCTGTCGTTGTCAAAAAATCATTTCCTTCCAAAGGCTACAAAAATGTCTTCACCGCATTTTCCCTCACGGCGAAAGATGTGGACGGCGAACCCCTCAAGGTGCGATGGGATTTTGGCGACGGGCGCCGCAGCTACTTGTGGAAAACGCGGCACAAATATCTCAAAAACGGCACATACAACGGCAGCGTGCGCATCCAAGATGGCAGCGAAGATATCACCATACCGTTTACAATTACCATCACATCCTTTCCCCGCTACAAGGTGACCATCACGGAACTCCTGCCCAACCCCGACGGACGTGACACCGGCACAGAATATGTCACCCTCACCAACCACAGCAAGAAAACAATTGATTTGTTCGGATGGAGTGTTGCCACCGGCACTGTTAAGAAAAAGATGGTCAATCACATCATCCGTGAACATCTTACACTCAAAAAAGGTGCAACCTTGCGTATCACACGCGAACACGCTGCCATCACTCTGCCCAACACTACCGGCACTGTTGCTTTGCGCGCACCGGACGGTACAACGATTGATAGTGTGTCCTATGCCGCACCCGGAAAAACTGTACCGGAAGATGCACTGTATGTAAAAGACACGACCACATGGCAGTGGCGTATCGTGCCCAATGCAAAAAAACGCGCCGCCGCCTATGCCGTTGCTGCGGCGGCAGCCGCACGCGAAAATGAACGTGTGACGCGAGATGCTTCTCGTAGCGCGCTGTATGACCTCATCCACCACCCCACATCGCAACAGCAACCCGTCGCAAAAACACCTCTGTGGCTACAGCGCACCATGCGTATCGCCAGCACGGTCAATGCTGTATTGCAAAAACTCGTCTTCGCCGTCACACAGCCGCGCACCAAGATCGCCGTATCCACATTTCCCCTCTACACAATCACCCCCGCGCCATCTGTCTGCGCCCCGCACACCTACATCACACCACCTCATACCACCTATACGCTCTGCACATATCATTAAGTCACGGTGTCATTGCGCTTTCCGATATACCTCCTTGATTTGCATAAATGACAAAAAAATGGGACGATGGATGTATCACATGCCTTTTGTCAGTAGAGTTCATTTTGTATGTCAGGACACAATAAATGGTCCGGTATCAAGCATCGCAAGGAAGCACAGGATGCCAAACGATCCAAAATTTTTACACGCATCGGCAAGGAGATTGCCGTTGCTGTGCAAAGTGGCGGCACCGACCCCGTCACCAACAATGCCCTACGCATCGCTATTGACCATGCGCGCAAGGCAAACATGCCCAAGGATAATATCGATCGCGCCATTTCGCGCGGTAGCGGCGTGGATGGTGCGCGCATTGAAGAAGTGACTTATGAAGCAATGGGTCCGGGCGGTGCGGCGCTGATGATTGCTTGCGCCACCGACAACACCAATCGCACGCTCACCGATATCAAAACCATTCTCAAGAAAAACAACGGAAAATTTGTGCCGGCGGGCAGCATCGCATTTCACTTTGACTATGTTGGCTATATCACCATGCCATCCGATGCAACGGGCGCGGCGGAACTTTCCGCGATTGACGCCGGCGCGGAAGATGTCATCGCCGAAGGAGATACGCTCACCATTATCACCAAACCGCAAAATCTCCACACTGTGCTCGCCGCACTACCCGGCAACACTGATGAAGCGCGCCTCGTATATAGCCCGACGCAAACCGTCCGTCTTTCACCGGAAGATACCACTGCTTATGCCGAGCTCTACAACCTCCTTGACGCACACGACGATGTTACGGAAATATTTGACAATATTGAAAATTCATAGTAAAATGTTAAGTTCGTTTTTGATTGTATGATACGGATCTTGGGTATTGATCCCGGCACGGCCATTGTCGGATGGGCTGTTGTGGCATATGACGAACATGCACACACGACACACGCTGTGGCATACGGACATATCGCCACCAAAGCGCACACACCAACCGCCACACGATTGAAAGACATTCACGCAGACATTACCTCTGTGATCACAACATATGCGCCAAAAGAGGCCGCCGTGGAAGAGTTGTTTTATTTCAAAAATGCAAAGACGGTGATCGGCGTTGCGCAGGCGCGCGGTGTTTTACTCCATGCGTGCGCCACACATAACCTTGCCACTGCCGAGTATACACCACTACAAGTTAAGCAGGCTCTCACTGGCTATGGACGCGCCACAAAGAAACAAATACAAACGGCAACCGCACATATGTTACAATTACATCATACGCCGCAATTGGATGATACAGCAGACGCACTTGCCATTGCACTGTGTCACATCCAATCGCGACGCTTCCGCTCTATCATTAACTCTCAACCTCTATGAATTCCACAGTCAGCAGTCCCATCATTACCTTTCTCGTTGAACAAAGCGTTGCACCCGATACCATCATTCTCCTCCTCTTGTTTCCTGTGATCGCCACACTTGTTGTGGCGTTGCGTCAAATCATCGGCATCAAGGCATTCGGCATCTACACGCCCTCCATTATCACATTCGCCTTTGTCTTTATCGGACGCGAACGCTGGACAGACATCAAGTACGCCATCATGATCTACGCCGTCGTGCTCTGCGTCGGCATGCTCATGCGCTATGTCCTCAAACCGCTGCGCCTCCTCTATCTCCCACGCACGGCAATCAATCTCACCGTTGTATCCCTCTCCGTCCTGGCGTTACTTGCGCTCAGTGGCATGGTTGCTCGCACCGGCTTTGCATCATCACCGATTTTTCCCATTCTCATCATCATAACCCTTGTGGAGAAATTTGTGACCGTGCAGGTTGAAAAAGGATCGCGCACAGCTGTCACACTTGCCATTGAAACCCTCATTATTGCACTCATCGGCTATACTATCATGTCGCCCACAACACCGATCGGCAACGCTGTGATCGGCTTCATTCTCATGTATCCCCTCAGTATTCTCCTCATCATCCCCCTCAATCTTTTCTTGGGCAAATGGACGGGGTTGCGCCTTACGGAACTGTGGCGCTTCCGCGACGTCTTTAAAAATATTCAATAATCATCATGCTTGCAACACTACGGGCAAGTAAGAAGGTCCTGGGCATGAACGCCCGCAACCTGACCTACATCCGCCCCAACAATTTGAAAAAGGCCAAACGACTCGCCGACGACAAACTGGCCTCCAAACGCGCACTCAAGCGCGCGGGCGTTGCCGTCCCGGCATTGATTGCTAAAATTATCACCGTCACCGATCTGGACAACTTTGATTGGACAAAGCTGCCTACAAGCTTTGTCGTCAAGCCCAACAATGGTCTTGGCGGTGAAGGCATCATCGTCGTCTATGGACGCAAAAAGGGGCGCACAGATGCATGGGTAAAATCTAACGGTGGCACCATCACCGTTGATGATATTCGCACGCATGTGCGACGCATTTTGGACGGTGAATATTCTCTCTCCAATACACCGGATATCGCTTTTTTTGAACAACGCCTCAAACTCACGCCGGAATTTCGCCCCTATGCCTATAAGGGCATCCCCGATATCCGTGTGATTGTCTACAACAAAGTGCCTGTGATGGCGATGCTACGCCTTCCCACCAAAGAATCCGACGGCAAGGCAAATCTCCAGCAAGGTGGTATCGGCGTGGGCATTGATATGGCGCGCGGCGTCACCACAAGCGCCGTACAAGGCAAATCGCGCATCATTGACTATGTACCCGGAACGCGCCTCCTACTTTCCGGTGTCAAAATCCCCTACTGGAACGACATTCTCCACCTCGCCGTCAAGGCACAGGTTGCATCGGGATTGGGCTACCTCGGTGCTGACATCGCCATTGATCGCGACGGCGGTCCGATGATCTTGGAACTCAATGCCCGTCCGGGTCTCTCCATCCAAGTCGCCAACCTTACCGGGCTGAAACGACGCTTGGAGCGTGTGGATGGTTTGAAAATTAAATCTATTGCACGCGGCGTGACTGTCGGGAAAAACCTCTTTGGCGGTGAAATTGAAGAGGAGTTGGAAGGTATTTCCGGCAAGCGCGTGATTGGCTCCGTAGAAAAGGTAGAAATTACCGGTATCAATGGCATTACAAAAACTGTAGATGCAAAAATTGACACGGGTGCCTACTCCACATCCATCGACACCATTCTTGCGCGCGAACTTGGGTTTGGACCGACATTGGATGCGTTTAATAAAGTGGACACATCTTCTATTGATATGGTTACAGGAAAAGAAAATGAGATCAAAAACAATTTTATGCGCAACCACCACAAAACCGTCCCCCATCTCAGCGACATCGCTATTATATTCTCCGCAAGCGGATCCTCTCTTCGCCCCGTTGTACAAATACAATTCACAATGGACAAAAAGACTATTTTCGCAAAAGTGAACATTGCCGATCGTAGCGATCTGAGGTACGACATGATTATCGGAAAACGCAATCTTGGGAATTTTTTGGTTGACGTAAGTCAGTAAATATCATGACTATGAAGAATATTATCTCCTTAATTGGAAGACCATCGTCCGACAATCAGCCGTTCTCTCAAAATAGCATTTACCGCGCGCCTTATGAGCAATTATTCAGTAACGCTACAAAGAATAATTTGACGATGTACCGCGCATCTTATCAGTGGTATGATCATGCACGGCAAGTATTTTCCACCGCATGGACATTTTCCAACGGACGGTGGATAGTGGCGCGAGATATTCGTCCGGATGTCATTTTTGACAAAACACCACCAAAACTACCAGCGCGCGCGATTTTAGAGCAGTTGCGTTCCTTTGTGCCCATTGTTAATGATTTGGAGTTTGCCACACTATTGGACAACAAGCTCTACACATCTCTCATCCTTGCGCGTCACTCAAAAAAACACTATAAAGTATATAATTCGGAGGAGCTTGTTGCTGTTGCAAAAAATATTCCATCAAAAAAAATTGTCCTCAAAAAATCTCATGGTTGCGGCGGGGACTATGTGGAAGTGCTTACGGATGACGCTGTATTAAATCATCAATTAACCTATCCCATATTAGTGCAGGAGTTCATTGACAGTAGCAAAGGCATTCCTGGATTTAACACACAGCAGCACGACCTGCGACTCGTTTTTATTGAAAATGAACTCATCTACACCTATGCGCGCATTCCCGCCAAAGGGTCTGATCTTGCAAACATTTCTCAGGGCGGCACAATCGTTCCCATGCACAATGATGACATTCCCTCATCGCTCCAGCCTATTGTACGAGAAATTCAAGACATTTTTGATATTTTCCGTTATAAAGTGTATGCTATTGATATCATGTTTGACGAACATGGCACACCGTGGATCATTGAGCTCAACAATAAGCCTGGTCTCTTTTTCAGCGATGAACAGCAAGAGGCACAAAAGAAAATGTTCTCACATCTTATCGCCTTATTTCAAAAAGCAGCTCTATGAATTCGCCGCCTATTGCTTTGTGATAAAATACTGTTATCCAATAATCATTAACGTAAATCACTCCATATGCATGTTGCAATTTTTGGTACATCGCGCAATATCTACGCTACCACAAGAATTATAGATGAGCTACAAAAACAAAAAATTGCTTTTGATTTTTTTCCCACAAAAATATCACCTATACCAACTCTACCATTCTACACGAAAATCAGGATATAGACTTTGCAAAATACTCTATCGCAACATTTCGTACCCTTGGCTATACAGACGGTGCCGTGCCAACAACTTTTCGCATAGAGAATGAGGCTCTTGTTTTAAGAAAGGAGCTCCAAAAAAATAATATACCCTACATCAATGAATCCATTTTAAACAACTACCCCATTTACAATAAATTCACCCAATCTCAGATTTTTCGCACACACACCATTCCCACACCTCGCACATTCCATTTCACAGACAACGATGCCGATGTTATTCTACCCTTTATGGAGCGAGAAAATTTATCTTTTCCCATAGTGCTAAAAAAAAGCTCCGGCTCCAAGGGCACCTCCGTATTTCTGGCACATTCCCCGAAAGAGCTGAAAAAAATTCTCTTTTACAGAACAAAAAATTTTATTTTACAAGAATATATCCCCAACACCGAAGATTACCGTGTTTTTTATATTAACCAAAAAGTGATTGGCATCATGAAACGTGCAGGCAATAATGATTGGCGCAATAATTTTTCACTCGGAGGCTCAGTCTTCTCCCATACCGACAGTGCAATGAGCCAGTTTGCAGAACAAATATGTAAAGACCTTGGCTATGACAACGCCGGAATAGACATTATTATCCATGACGGCAAATTTCTCGTTTTGGAGATTAATCTCACACCGGGATTTGAAGGGTTTGAAAAAGCCACCGGCATCAATATTGGCAAAGAGTTTGTGGAGATGTTGCAAAAAAAATCTTGCTAAAAAACTTTTTCTTTGCAGTATTTTCTTATTACAAAAACCATGTACAATAGGAGTATATGGACAGTATAGCTAATCTATGTTTGGAGGTCATGTAATTCATCAACATAGAAAATATGAGGGTATTTGAGATGCCTCAACAACAGGATTCAGAACGATATGTGGATGCTGAACTACATCAAAGACTCACTAAGATTAATCAATTAAGTTCCTATGAATATTTTAACGGGACACGGGAGCATGCCCTCATTAATACACCGATTGATGATGAGAAAGAATTGATTAGCGGTGTACGGGAAAAAACCAAACAAGATTTTTTTGCCAATCCGGAAATCAATCCTCATCTGTCATATCCCACACTAAAAAAATTTAATGCCACTGCAAAAGAGGGGGAGTATTTGCAATTTAAAAATTTCCTAAAGGAAAGCACAGTCATTGATCCAGCTATCAAAAAAATCTACCTATGGAAAGTTAATGAAAAAATTGCAGAAAATCGCATGCTTCAAGCGGCACAGGTGGGGGATGATCGGCGGTTCACGCGATATTCACAATTTATCTTTGGTAAACCGGACAAGGAGATATTCCGTTATACGATTGGGACTGTCTTATTGGCGGCACAAAAAGCTCTTCATGCCACAAAAGATGTCCTTGTATTAAAAGCAGCAGAACGCCTTCTTGCCACACTGCAAGACAGTCAGCATACTACACAAGATTTTACGTTTGACCACACAAGTATAGAAAAAGGGCTCTACTTACAACATACTGACGAAAGATTTCACAAACCCTCTTTTTCTGCAAAACAGAAAGGGGTTGGACCTGAACGGAGCTATTCTGATGTTGAAATTGCACGTGCTTTTACAACATATTTACAACAACATCATTTAGACAACTGGCGCGTTGTCATTGATGATACAAAAACTGCTATTAGTATCAGCTCTGTAAAAAATCAAATTTTTGTTCCCAAAGATCGCATCGTCGGCGAAAAATATCTACAGGGCTTAATTGCACATGAGATCGGAGTTCACGCGCTTCGCAGAGAACATGGTCTACGAACGAAGCTAAAAATTTTAAGCACAGGACTGGATAGAACAAAAGATGATGAAGGTGTAGCTATGTATGAACAACAAAAAATTACAGGAATGAGTGATTTTGCAGGGCTTCCTGGTTATTTATCTATTTCTTTGGCACTTGGCGCTGACGGTCACAAGCGTGGCTTCAGGGAGGTTTTTGCTGTTATGGTGGACTATTACCTCATTAATGGCAAGAATTTTAAAGATGCCCAGAATGCTGCATGGAGTCAATGCATTCGTACCTTTCGCGGAACAACATGCCAAACACCCGGCGCTTGCTTCACAAAGGATTTAGTTTATAGAGACAATAATATTGGTGTGTGGTATTTAGTAAAAAATGACTCTCCTGAAGTGCGTCGTTTTAGCGTAGGAAAATATGACCCCACAAATCCACGGCATGTTTGGATTTTGGATCAGTTCAATATTACCGAGAAAGATTTGGATCTACTTGAAAAATAGTGTATTTTCTGACTACATTACACTATACTATACGATAACATAAAAAGTATTTTCTTATTACAAAAACCATGTACAATAGGAGTATATGGATAGTATGACCTATTTACGCAAAAAACGTGCCGAACAGGCGAAAAAGCGGGTTTTTCACACAATTCCGTCGGAAAAGCGCGGTTTTTTGCGGCGTGCGTGGGATGGCATCGCGGAGTTTGGCATATCCATCAAACGCGGTTATGCGGCACGCGTGCGGAACACACAACACACAGCACCACGCATTGCGCACAATACCCCCACAACATCTGCCCCTGTGAATCCACCCGGCGCACAAACACATCATGACCGTCCCACATCATCAACGTTTTTATCACGCCTTATGTCAAAAATACCAAAAAAATCTCCCCGACGCCCGCAAAAAGCGCGGCCACCACGCGACAGTAAAACGCTGTGGAAAAAACGCGGCATTCTTGCGGCAAAAATTGCCGGCATCTTCGCATTGATTGGTATCGTTGGTATTGCAGCGGTGTTTGCGTACTTTGCAAAAGATTTACCGGAGCCCGGCAAGGTCAATACACGCTCCATTGCTGAGAGTACAAAAATCTACGACCGCACCGGCACCGTGCTGCTTTATGACATCCACGGTGAAGAAAAACGCACGATTATTCCGGAGCAAGACATTCCCTCCGTTGTCAAGCAGGCGACTATCGCCCTAGAAGACCACAATTTCTACAACCACATCGGTTTTGACGTGAAAGGCGTTGCCAATGCCGTGATTTCCAATATTTTCCATGTTGGTGGCGGACGTGGTGGATCCACCATCACGCAACAATTTGTCAAAAACTCCCTCCTTACAAACGAACGTAGCCTGACACGCAAGATCAAAGAGTTGATTTTGGCAGTAGAGATTGAACTGCGCTTTTCCAAAGAGGAAATCTTGGGCATGTACCTCAACGAGATTCCCTATGGCTCCAATGCCTATGGTATTGAAGCGGCAGCACAAACGTTTTTTGGTAAAAATGCCAAGGATCTGACACTAGATGAAGCGGCACTACTCGCATCTCTTCCACAAGCACCCTCGCGTTATTCACCCTACGGATCATACACAGAGCGCCTCAAAATACGCCAAGAATACGCCTTAAATGAGATGGTAGACTTGGGCTACATTTCCCGACAAGATGCGGACAGCGCCAAGGAGACCGACGTATTTTCCAAACTTACCAAAAATACTGAAACCATCAAAGCACCCCACTTTGTCATGTATGTGCGCGACATTTTGGAGGAACAGTACGGGGCGGATGCACTGGAAAAAGAAGGTCTCCATGTGATCACCACACTGGACTGGGAGAAACAACAAGTTGCCGAAAAAATCGTGCAGGAGCGTGCCCTGGAAAACAAAGCTAAATACAACGCAGAAAACGCCGCACTGGTCGCCATAGATCCTGCAACCGGCGACATTGTCACAATGGTGGGATCACGCAACTATTTTGACACGGAGATCGACGGACAAGTCAACGTTGCGATACGCGATCGTCAGCCAGGCTCATCATTCAAACCCTATGCCTATCTCTATGCGTTCAAAAAGGGCTATACACCGGAAACAACCCTCTATGACGTGGAGACGCAGTTTGGTACAGACAAGACAACGGAATACGCACCACGCAACTACTCCGGGACATTTAACGGCCCTGTATCCATGAAAGAGGCGCTTGGCATGTCTCTCAACATCCCTGCCGTCAAGGCGCTTTATCTTGCGGGACCAGCGGACGTCATTATGTTTGCAAAACAACTAGGCATCACCACACTCAATGAGCCAAAACGGTACGGGTTGTCGCTGGTGTTGGGTGGCGGCGAAGTGAAGCTTGTAGACCATACCGCAGCATTTTCCGTCTTTGCCAACAACGGCATCAAGCATGAAAAACGTGCCTTGTTACGTATCACTGCCGGCAACGGTACAGAAATCTACGCCGCGCAAGATACGGCAGATGAGCGCATCATTGATGAGAAGTATGTCGCCATGCTCTCACACACGCTGTCGTCTAATAAATACCGCGCGCCGGTATTCGGGGAAAACAGTGCGTTACGATTTGATGACCGCTCCGTTGCTGTTAAAACCGGCACAACCAACGACAACCGCGATGGGTGGGCGATGGGATACACACCGGACATTGCTGTTGGTGTGTGGGCCGGCAACAATGATAACTCCTCCATGTCCGCAAAAGGTGACGGCTCTTATGTCGCCGCACCGATTTTCCGCGATTTCATCTTGAGTGCCTACCCCAAACCGTCCGACAAAAAATTCCCCTCTTATGACAAGGATGACTATAAAACGGGCAAGGATGTTTTGGATGGTAAAATGCCCGATGATGAAAAAATTGAGGTGTGTGAAATTCCCGACAAAGACGCTTACTGCGTCGCAAACGATTATTGCCCGAGCAGCAAGCGAAAAAAGCGTGCGTTTATCAATGCGCACACCATTTTGTACTATGTGAATAAAGACGACCCTCTCGGTGACAAGCCCGACAATCCCAAAAACGATGCACAATACAAAAATTGGGAAAAAGGTGTGGAGAGCTACTACAAAAACAAAAGTAAGGACTACATCTTTGACGAAAAGCCGCGCGCCTGCGAAGCAAAAGACTTTGAGAAGTATACGCTTACTGTCTCTCTTGACGTTCCCGATACGACGAAAGACCACACCATGACCATCAGGGTCAAGCCAGTAACACCCTATGATATCACCAACATCGTCTACAGCGTGGACGGCACACCTATTACGGAAACAAAAGACACTTCCTACACTTACGCGATTCCCGACGACGCAAACGGAACGACGCTGCGTATTGAAGCCGCCGTCACCGACTCTTCCGGCAAAACCGTCAGCGCCGCAAAAAACGTCCACGTCCAATTCGGCGAATAATCGCCCACAAAAAGCATCCCTATTATGTGGCGATTTTGATATCCGTGATTACCGATGTGCCGATCGTGGTATTCACGTGCTCCACAAAAAACGAGCGGCGTATCCACAATTCCTGCGCCCACAACGAGTTTTCAATTTTGACAAAAAGTACGCCATTCTTCAAGAAGCGCGGTGTGATGTTTTGTTCACCCTGCCGCCCATATTCCTTGCGGACGGCACGGGAAAAGAGATGCATGATCGTCGGCGTGTCAATGATCTGCGCACGCGGCGTTTTTTGTTTTTTGGTGATATATGCTCCGATTGATTTCATAGCCTACACACTCTTGACGGGCATCACGATATACGTATATGCATCAATCGTGGTGCCAGAAGCGTTGCCGCGAAAAACTACAGGCGCTGCATTGCCATTGATGCCCATGGACACATCCTCTTGATCAATTCTACCAACACCATCAATCACATAGCGCGGATTCAGCACCAACTCCTGATCTGATCCGGACACTACCACCGGAAGCTCTGTCATATTTTCTCCGATTTCTTGTTGGCGTGTTGTAATCGTAAGTGTATCTTTCTTGACGGCAAAGCGAATTTCTCCACTGTCGCGCCCTGTAAATACCGTTGTTACCTTCATAGCCTCCAGAAGTACATCTTTATTGATCAAGACCTCCGTGGCGATATTTTGCGGGATAATCTGCGCATAATCCGGATAGGCTCCGTCAATCAAACGTGCTGTGATGACCAAATCGCCACAATTAAGAAACAAATGGTTGTTCTCCACAGAGAATTGCGCCACAGTATATTCATCCGGCAGTTTAGCAATATAAGCGCACAGCTGCTGTGGCAAGATCATCCGCGGCGATACAGCGGCGATGGTGCGATATGCTGCCGTATCGCGCGCCACTTCCGTAACCGGCAAGCAAATCTCTCCCAAACGAAAACTATCTGTTGCCGCCAAGGCAATTACGGATTCTCCTAATGTCATGCACACACCCGTCAATTCAATACGCGTCTCGCTCTTTGACGTAAAATGCGCCACTTTGGCAATGCTGCTTTTCACTGATGCCAGCGTCATATCCATTGCACCGCCTGTTGTCCCCTGCGGAATAATGGGGAATTCATCCACATCATAACCATTGATCTTTGCCTTGTGTGCACCGCTCGTTACCGTTAAAATACGCCCTTCCACATGTAGCGACACATGCTCCGTACCACGCAGCGCCGTCAAAAAGCTGCTGAGTAAACTTGCCGACACAACAATCTTTCCCGGCGCATCAATTTTCGCTTGGATTTTCTTGATAATACCTATCTCCAAATTCGTTGCCGACAAACTCAGTTGACTACCATCCGTTTCAATGAGGATGTTGTGTAAAATGGAGAGCGTCACACCCTTACTTGTGGCAACCTCCGTGGCGTGAAGGGCATTTTTCAGATTGTCGTACGTGCATGTTGCTTTCATAGCATTAAATCATTTTAACAAATAGAGTTCCTATAATAGTGTTTATGCCGCATAGAGTTTCTCGCGAATAAAGCTGATTTCTTCTTTGAGGCGGTCATTATTGGATAGTTCTTTGCTGATTTTCTCATAGGCATGCAACGCTGTGGTATGATCGCGCCCGTTGAAATATTTACCAATACCCGGATATGACATATTAAGCTCCTTGCGCAACAAATACATGGCGATTTGGCGCGGATACACAATCTCCTTCTTACGCCCCCTCTTAATCAAGTCCTCACGACTCACCTCATAAAATTCCGCAATCACATCCACAACCTCCTTATTTTGCACACATCTCTTCTTGCTGCTTTGGATAATTTCGCCCAACGCCTGCTCCACCAATTCCCTCGTCGGCTCCTGCTTGCGCAAATCGCAAATCGCAATCACTCGGTTAAGCGCACCCTCAAGCTCGCGGATATTATTTTTGATGTTCTCTGACATGAAGCGCAACACATCATCCGTCAAATAAAAACCCTTTTCCATCGCCTTTGTGCGCAAAATCGCAATCCGTGTTTCCAAATCCGGTTGACTGACATCCACGATCATCCCTCCCTCAAAGCGCGATCGTAAGCGCTCCTCTAGTGTGCTGATCGCCTTTGGTGGACGATCGCTGGAAATCACAATTTGTTTGTTTAGATTATATAACACATTGAAAATATGAAAAAACTCCTGTTGTGTTTTCTCCTTTCCCGCCAAAAACTGTACATCATCAATGATCAACAGGTCAACTTTTTGATACTCGTCTTTGAATTTATCCGCCTTGTTGTTCTTAATCGCACTCACCAGGTCTGCTGTAAAACGCTCCGATGTCGTATAGACAATACGCTTTTTCGCATTACGCTCACGCACATGATTGCCGATAGCTTGCAAAAGATGTGTTTTACCTAAACCCACCTTCCCGTAGATAAACAGCGGATTATAGATACGTCCCAAGCTTTCGCACACCGCATGACATGCCGCCTTAGCAAGCTCATTATGCTCTCCCACAATGAAATTTTCAAACGTGTAGCGATTGTTCAGGCTTACAATATTAGTTGTCAGCAGTGTATTTTCCTGTTGTGATACCTGCATCGTCACTGTCGGCGCAGCGACTGGCGCGCTGTGTGTTGGTACAGGCTTTTGCTGTGTATTGTGTGTGGGCGCAACAGCATATGCCGCTTGCGGATGCATCTGTGTAGGCTGCTGTTCCGATTCCTGCGGGTTATACACCGCGCAACTCATACTGTAAATCTCCGGCTGCTCACGACGCAGTGCCTGTAAAATATAGGACTGATATTTGTTTTCTAGCCATTCTTTAGCAAACCCATTAGGAACACCGATGACGATGTGGTTATTGTCCATAGAGAGAATTTTGGTGCTTTTGAACCATGTGCTGAAGTTTGCCTTGGAGATAGAAAGCTCAATCGTTCCAAGGGCGGCATTCCACAGCTGATCATGCTTGTTTGTTGCCATAGCGCATATCGTTATGTGACTGATGGATTGTGAAAAGATATGCCCCCCCGCACCGTCTTTCCGTAGATGTTACGCACATCATAGCACTTATACACACAATATGCACATCTGTGTGTATTTGTACCACTATGTACCTATGTAGCATTATAACAACCGTTGGGTGTTCCGCCAAATGCAGCTACTTATCCACAATTTGTTTATAAGCTGTGGATAAGTGTCTATTGCTTTTTTCTTACTGTGCCGTGGACAGCGTCGGCACCTCACCGCTTCCCATAGTACTCTATCTCGCTTTTTTATTGACGCTTTTGCCACTCCGTGCTATTCTATGAGGGTTATTCTGTACTGTTTAATGAGATTATGAAACAGACACATCAGCCAAAAAAGGGTCGCCGCAAGCGTGTGCACGGATTTCTTTCCCGCATGCGCACCAAGGCTGGTCAGGCCGTTTTGAAACGTCGTCGTGCCAAGGGTCGCGTGCGCGTCAGTGTTTAATACGCGTTTTTTTCAACGCACATGTTACCACACAGCGCGCGCCTGCACAACACATCCGATTTCAACCGCGTCTATGCGACGGGGACGCGCCACTATAGCAGTGGCGTGTTGTTGTTTTGGCTTCCCAACACCTTGCAGCATACACGCATAGCCTGCGTGGTAAGCAAAAAAACCCATCCGTCCGCCGCAACACGCAACCGCCAAAGGCGTATTCTCCAAGCGGCATGTCGCGCACTATACCCCATACTACACCCTTCCATGGACATCATTGTCATCTATACAAATCGCGCCGACGTGCTACCATATAAAGAGGCTGTGAAGACACTGACGCTACTTTGCCGCCGCGCTAACCTTTTACTACACTAAAAAACTATGGAGCTTCTCTTTCTCACCATCTATCAGCCCGTCTACAATGCCCTTGTTGCGCTGTACAACCTTTTTGGCGATTTTGGTATCGCTCTCATCGTCCTTACCATCATCATCAAGGTTCTCCTCATCCCTCTGTCACGCACGCAGATCAAATCGCAAAAAGAGATGCAGGAAATTCAACCAAAGCTCAAGGCTCTACAAAAGAAATATAAGAATGATAAAGAAAAACTCTCACGAGAAACCCTTGCGCTGTACAAAGAGCACCATATCAACCCTGCCGCCGGCTGCCTGCCACTGATCGTGCAAATGACGCTACTCATTACACTCTATCGCGTCATCATCAACTCCTCCCATGATCATACCATTTCCTTCGATCCCAATCATCTCTACCCCTTCATCGCCTTTCCCAGTAGTGTTGACCCGCTCTTTTTGAACGTTATGCTGCTGCCCGAACCAAACATCGTCTTAGCAGTCATCACTGCGGCAGCGCAATTTTATCAAATGAAGATGATGCAGCCCAAGACGACGCCGGAACCAACCCCTGTAAAAAAGGACTCTTCCGGCACACCGGACATGCCTGATTTTGCCACCATTATGCAAAAACAAATGTTATTTTTTGTACCGGCAATGACATTGTTTATCGGCATCACCTTTCCCTCTGGGCTTTTGCTCTACTGGCTCGCCTCCACGGTATTCATGATTCTGCAGCAGTGGTGGACCATGCGCGACGACAAAGAAAAAGCTGTATAACTGTCAGCCATTACCTGATATCTAATTTCTGTAATCCGCACACGTTCTATGGAAAACATGTACGACACATTGGAACATACTGTTCAAAGTATTATTGATGTCATGGGATTTGAAGGTAGCTGCTCCGTCAAAGAACACATTGATGCACGCAGTCAAAAACCGGTCTTTCACTGCACCATCAAAACACCACGTGAGTACTCCCGCCTCCTCATCGGACAACACGGTGCAAATCTCTATGCCTTTGAACACCTCGTGCGCTCCATTGCACATAGAAAAGGCATTACGCAGCGCGTCCATGTTGACATCAACGACTACAAGGGTGATAAAGATCGCATCATCACCGCGATCGCCAAAGATGCTGCTAGTCAAGCACATCGCGAGAAAAAGCCCATTGTCTTACGCCCCATGAATGCCTATGAACGCCGCGTCGTCCATACTGCTGTAGGTGCAGATGATCGTGTGAGTTCAGAAAGTATTGGGGAGGGTACGGAACGCAAAGTCGTTATCAAACCACAAAGTATCATGGATACCTTATGATTGCCAAAAAAATCACATATAACGTCATTGTTAATGGTGTGGCCAAGGTAATTTCTATCGCCTTGGCCCTTGTTGCTATTGGCATGCTCACGCGCTATCTCGGCACGGATGGCTTCGGAAAATACACTACCATGCTGGCGTTTTTTGCCTTTTTTGGCGCCATCGGTGATTTTGGACTCTACACCATCGCTACACGAGAGATCTCCCGCGAGGGTGCAGATGAATCCCATATTTTGAGCCGCATTTTTACGCTGCGTACCATTATTTCCATTCTTATCACCACTGCCGTAGGCATCGGCGTGTGGCTTCTCCCCTATGCGCGTGACGTACAGATCAGCATCCTCATTGCCGCCATCGCTTTTATTTTTTCGTCCAGCTACGGCCTCTTGAACGGTCTTTTTCAAAAACACATCGCTATGGACCGCGTGGCACTTGCAGAGCTGAGCGGCAAGCTTCTGCAAGTTGGCGTCATCATGTATGCCATTACCGCACAACTGTCGTTTATTTTCGTCGCCCTCAGCCTCCTCGTCACAACACTGTGGAGTTTTATTCTTGTATTTTGGATGGCGCGGCGCTGGGTGCGCCTTACACCAACGATTGATGTGCCGTTTTGGCGATCGTTTTTGAAAGAGTCCGCACCGCTCGGGATTACAGCAATCGTCACATTCCTCTATTTCAAATGCGACACGATTCTCCTCTCCTTCCTGCAAAATCAACATGATGTGGGCATCTATGGTGCAGCGTATAAAATCGTGGAAACAATTGTCTTTTTTCCCGCTATGGTCATCGGTTTGGTCTTTCCCCTCATGTCACGTTACGTCTTCACTGATACAAAAATGTTCAACATTATTGCCAACACCATCCTTAAAATCTTCTTGATTATTCTTGTACCTCTTGCCATTTCTCTCATGACTTTTGCCGATCCGATCATTCGGATTGTTGGTGGTACGGAATTTGCAGCGTCCGCACCTGTATTGCGTATTCTCTCCTTCACACTAGTCTTTATTTTCTTCGGACAGCTCTTCACAAGTATTGCTATTGTGGCATCACAGCAAAAAAAATTGATGTATATTCAGTGTGTCGCCGCTGCGGGTAATATCCTTGCCAATATCACCTTCATCACACTCTTCTCCTATACTGGCGCCGCCTACACCTCCGTTGCTACAGAATTTTTCGTCGCAGCAGCAGCGCTTATTCTTGTCCGTGCCACAACACCATTCCTTTTTGCTTCACTGCGTATCGGATCCATCGCGCTTGCCGGTGCAATCATGCTCGCTCTCATCTTCCTATCACCATTTGCTCTTGTCCCCACCACTGTTGCGGCAGTAACCGCCTATGTTGTCGCACTTTTCGCCTTTCGTGTTATCACACACAATGATATAATGCAGTTGGTATCCCGTTAGATTTTTCCTTATGCCGTCACATCATCCTCGCCTTTTTTTTGTCATTGTCAACTACAATGCTGGTACAGACATTCTTGCCTGCATACGCAGTATTTTTTCCAGCCATGGCATCGCGCCACGCATCATTGTTGTTGACAATGCTTCCACGGACGGCTCATTGGCATTGTGTAAAACAGCCTTTCCAGCTCTTGTGTACATTCGCAATTCTCACAATATCGGTTTTGGCGCGGCGGCAAATCTTGGCATGCGCTACGCTTATGACCGCGGCGCGAAAACCATCACACTCTGCAATCCCGATGCCGTTGTTGACCCTACATGCATGCACATCATCTACACCGCCATGCGCAACCATGATCTGCACATTGCCAGCCCCGTCATTTACAGCGGTACGCACGACGCTACGCCGTGGTTTGTTAGCGGTACCATTTCCTGGTGGCGCCTGCGCGCAACACACACACCGACAACTATTGTACCATCGCACACAGTTCTCACACACACCGACTACATTACCGGCTGCGTTATGACGATTGATCGTCGCGTCTGCGAACGTATCGGATTTTTTGATGAACAGTTTTTCCTCTACTATGAAGATGCTGATCTTTCCCTTCGTGCCCGGCATGCTGGGCTCTCTCTTGGCGTCGTGACACAAGCAAAAGCCTTTCATACGGAAGTCAGTGAACATGATCCGGCACAAAAAACCTACTTTCTTGTACTCTCTGGATTGCTTTTTTTTCGCAAACATCTCCACGGACCACGCGCACTCTGGTTTCACGTCTCATTTTTCCTCCGACGCATCAAGAATGTCATTGATCGCAAGCGCCGCACACCGATTGCGACGCCCGTTTATCACGCTTTTCGCGACTATGTCTCACACACACGTTAACGGTATTTCCATTGTGATCGTCAACTACCGCAGCGCCGATGCCCTGCGTCGTTGTTTGTCCGATCTTGCAAAGATCGCCCACACCGCCGATACCGAAGTGATTGTCGTGAACAATGACACGAAACCTCTCTTATTGACGGCGCCCCTCCCTCTGCGCATTGTAGAAGTCAATCATAATATCGGCTTTGGTGCAGCGTGCAATCGCGGACTTGCCCACGCCACAAAAACCCATACACTCTTTCTCAATCCTGATACACACTCCTTTAGCGAAAACTTTCTCTCCCTCACAACACTCTGTGCCGACGACGCCACCATCGCCTCACCCGCCGTTTGCAACACTGATGGTAGCCCCCAAGCATGGTCGTGCGGTGACACCATCACCCTCCCTTCCATCATCATCAACAATCTTCGCCTCTCCTCTCGCCCATGGCACACGCCTGTCCAACATGCGCCGCGCTGGGTCAGCGGTGCGGCACTCTGTGGTTCCACGACATTTCTGCGACGCCTTGGCGGTTTTGATGAGGGGTTTTTCTTGTATTTTGAGGATGTCGACCTCTGCGAACGCGCTCATGCTGCGGGCGGACGCGTCGTACGCGACCCATCCTATACACTATTCCACAGCAGCGGGGCAAGCACTACCAACGATCGCATATTTCAAAAAACATGCTATTATACGTCACAAGACCGTTTTATCCGTAAACATCGCGGACCGCTGCAGGCACATCTCCTTCGCATCCTGCGCGCGTTCCACTCGCATGCATGACACGCCACACCGCCGTCGCACTCTTTTTCGCCCTCCTACCCTTTCAGTTCGCCATCAGTATCGGGACAAGCGATTTTGCCGTTGCGCGCCTTGCCGTCATTGCCTTTGGCGTATGGCATATCTTGCGTAGTCTTGTTGTGCGACAATTTTTCATTCCCCGCGGCGCCGTCGTTGTGAGTATGGCGCTGTTTTTCCTGTGGCTAGGCACATCTTTTTTTGTGAGTGATGTGCCACTTTGGACGCTTCGCAAATTCCTCTTCTTCACATTGTTTGCTCCGTTGTTTTTTATCATCACCGATCTCATCGTTCACATGCCCACATATCGCACCACAGTACTTACTGCATGGATCTATGGCACCGGATGCGCTGCCGGCGTCGCTCTGGTGCAATTTTTACTGCAGTTTATCATCTCCCTGCCCGCAACAGTCACACTCTGGGGCATGATTTCACCACTTTTCCTCGGCACCAACTTCGGCGAATCCGTCGTCACCTATAACAGCTGGCTCGTCCACGTCGCCTCCGTGGATCTTATGCGTACTGTGGCGTTTTTCCCCGATCCACATATTTTTGCATTCTACACCGGTATTGCACTGCCTTTTGCATGGACACTCTTCGCAAAGTCACGCCACTCCCTACATCTCACTGTCGCGCTTTCCATTACAGCAGCAAATTTGCTTACGTTTTCCCGCGGCGGCTACATGGGTTTGTGTGTCGGCGGTATTGTCACACTCGCCCTCTTGTGGCACACAACCACGCCGCGCTTGCGTGCTGTTATTCTCTGCACCGCCGCTACCGTCATTGGTATTTTTCTTCTTCCTAAAAACATCATCACGGAGCGCTTTCTCTCATCGTTTTCCTCTGGCGACTTCTCCGGCACACACCGCCTCGCTCTCTGGCGCGACGCATGGCACTACAGCACCCACAATCCTCTTTTCGGCAGTGGTCTTGGCGCCTATGCGCATGTCGTTGATCCCACCGCTAGCTATCGCACTCCCATCTATGCCCATAACACCTACCTAGACATTGCCGCAGAAACGGGACTTGTGGGGCTCCTCTTTTTTTGCGCCATCATCATTTCCGTCGCCCTCATTTTCCTGCGCCATCGTAACGACCCGGTAGCGCTTTCCGGTATGATCGCCCTCAGTATTTTCTGTGCACACGCTTTTTTTGACACACCACTCTTCTCCGTGCACCTCTTTCCTGTGCTATTATTACTGTGTGCACTTGCCTCATCCTATGAAAATACATCAGCATCGCAATAACATCATTACCATACTACTTCTCGTTTTGATTCTGTCTTTACCATTGGCATCTTTGCGCATTCCCTTGGCAGAGACCTCCATCAGCATCGTGTCACTCATCGCTATTCTCCTGTGTGTGACACTGCTCTTACCTTTTTTACTGCGACAACAGCGTCTTCATATCTCGCACGGACGCGTCGTATGGTACCTTGGCGCACTGTGTGCTGCTGCATTTCTTCCCACGCTACTCCATAGTCCCTCATCGCATGCTTATGGTGTGGTGATTGAATGGCTCCTCCTCCCCTTCTGTACCGCATTTTGCATCGTGCACTGCACACCGGATCCAAAAAAAACTGCACGTGCCATCACCATTGGTCTTACACTTCTCCTCACTATACTTGTCATTGACGCCTGTACTGCTTTCTGCACGGGAGCCCTTACCTTTGATCACCGTCTCCAAGGACACTTCTACACATCCCCCAATCAACTTGCCATGCTACTTGCACCCATCTTGATCCTGCTTATTACACTGCGCGCCACCATGCACCGTCACAAACACATCCTTACCCTCCTCATTATTGGCGCAATCACCACCCTCATTGCAACACAATCCCTGTCCGGACTCCTCGCTTTTGGTGCAGCAGTGACACTTTGGTACGCACTTACCCGCGCGCGCACACGGCATACCATTCTCATTGCTGGCACTCTCTTGGCCGTATTATTTGTCGGCGCAATCGGCATAAAATCCCTCAACAGTCCTTTTTTTCACACACACTCCTCACTAACATCGCGTCTCGTCATTTGGGATGCAGCTGTTTTTCTCATCCGCGAAAGTCCCTTTTATGGACACGCCATTGACGACTTTCAACGTACCTACCTTGCCGCGCAGCCGTTTTTTCCACCCTATCACGACTGGGCAGTGCCCACACCACACAACCTTGCTCTCACTCTTCTCTTTTCCGGCGGACTACTTGCTCTCACCGTATACTTCTTCCTCTTTGCCCATATCATTTTCCTCGGTATACGATACCACCACCACACATCCGCACTCGCTCCCGCACTTGCGCTTATCCTCATCATCATGATCGGATGCACGGACACACCGCTGTGGGGCGTAGATCTCGGACACCTCTTCTGGCTGATGGTCGCTCTTCTCTTACTTGCCGTACAACAAAAAAACACCCTATAAGCATGGGGTGTTTTTTATTATTACAAAGCATCCCTCTATCGCGATCTACTAAAAGACAGAACGGCAGATGGCACCACCAACATCACAGCGATGAGTAGTGTCATTTTGAGAATAAAGAGGAGGT
>CAYRUU010000007.1:20780-32554 GCA_964427825.1 uncultured Micavibrio sp. | reverse complement strand
GCAGGCACCTGTCGTTTTTGCACCATAGGTACACTGTGGTGTGCATGTGTAGTTTGCAGGTACGCCAGATGCGCCATCACACTGCTCATTGCCGTTTTTGATACCGTCGCCGCAATAGGGACCTCTCACCGTCACAGGGCGGCATGCCGTAGAACAATAGGAGCAGCTTGTGCCATAACCTGGTGTGCAAATCCTTCCGTTGCTTGCGCCGTTATCACAAACTTCGCCAGCTCTGTTTACTGCACCATCGCCACAATAGGAACAATCCTTCACCCATACCGTCTTGTAATACGTGCTATCTGTGAATGTAATAATCCTTCCATTTCTATCGCGCTGTGCCAAAAAACGAAATGGGATATTGTGCTGTCCCACTGGCAAATAAAGCACGCTTTGTACATAGGGAATAACATTAATCGTCACGTTCTGATGAGACGACCCGAAGTCATACCTGTTGTTGGCAAGATGCTGCCCATTAATCCAGATATTGTGCATTCCGGTAATATTAGAGCATGTATTCACCGTCATTGCCGCAGAGGCAACAACACCCTCTCCCGCACAATACTCAACTTTGTTGGTATTGTATGTCATGGTCACATTTGCCCAACTATTTGTACTAAAATTAAAATATTTCACTAGTTGAGAATCCGCTCGCACGTCACCTGCATGTAGAAGTGTTACCATTCCAACAATCAAGAAGAAGAATATCGCTACGCGTGATACATTCTTCTTTTTTACCGCGCCCCGCACAAGAATGGCAATCACAGCAAGAGCCGTAATGGCAAGGACCCAATAATACACTGCCTGTGTTGAGAGTGCTTTTTTAAGTGCTTGTGGCACTGTTTGCTGTTGTGATTCTACGGCAAAAACGTTTTCATCAAGCGTTACGCCTGTAGCACTTTTCACAGTAAGCGTCACTGTAGGATTGTGACAATCTTGTGTGATGGCAATATTTTCAACAACACCGCCCTCTTGATCACTGATCACTTTTTCCACCGGATCACTACAGCTCTCACCAGAACCATCTTTAATGACTACCACGGCAGTAAGATCTTGCTGCTTCCGACCTTGGTCATTTTCTTCTTCAAAACGAGTGCCCGGAAAATCATGTGCATTGCCAGAGACAATGATTGTCACTTTTGCCGTGTCGCCTTTCTTGTAATAGTCCTTGTCTAGAGAAATGTTTTGTGCTGTTGCAGATTCACCGCGTACCACATAGCGCACGGAAATAGTGTTCGTAAGATCTTGACTCTGTACATTCTTTAATACTACTGCTACTTGATATGCCTGCGGCACACTATATGTGACAATAGGAAATTTGAGACTCTTGGTGGCACCCGCACCAATGATTTCCGGTGCGCCCTGGTCTTCACCAATCACCTTGCCAAAGATTGTACGCTCGTGCGTGGTAAACGTCGGCTGAAAGGCAAGATCAAAGTCTGCTGTATTTGTAACCTTGTCACACTGCAAAGAAATACGCTCGTCAGGATTGATATCTGTACCCATCATGAGAGAATATTTTCTTGTGTCACCCTCAATTGCAAGAAAACAGTCATTCATATCTACTGCAATCCCAGCCACAGCTTCACTGACCGTGATGTCATTAATCACACCCCCGCCATACGGTAGTCCCTTTTCATTTGCCGCAAGAATCATGATGCGGAAATCACCAGTAAGTGTATTGGGAATAGTATAGGAAATCTTTTTGTGTACCGTTTGTCCTTGTGCAAGAGATACCGTATCATCATAGGCTTTTTGATCTACAATCATGTACTGATCACCCTCCGCTTTTTGGTGTAATTCCACAATATATTTGACTTGCGGCTGTGTTTTTCCCTCATTGGACAAATCAAATTCTAGTGTATACCCACGATGATCTGCAGAAACCTCGCTGTAACGCACATCATAGACATTGACGGCGAATGATGCAATCGCCTCTGCTTGTGGTGCATCTGTTGAGATGTCCTGCGCAGGCGCCTGTGCAAAGATTGTCACAGGAGTAAGCATTACTACGCAAAGAAGACCAAGGACGTGTATGTGCATAGAACTTTGTATATTATAATTTATCTCTTAATATAATCGACATTCACTATTATACCATAAATAGCGTATGTACCACAAATACATCCTGTGCATAAGTCGCATAAGAAGAAAAAGATTCCTGTTTTACGTGTGGACCATACCGGGATCGAACCGGTCACCTCATCCATGCCATGGATGCGCTCTACCACATGAGCTAATGGCCCGCATGGATGCCATTGTAACATACTTTCAATAAGATTCAATATAATTGGTCATCGTCGCCTCGCGTCGCACATACACACTCATCACGATACCACACGCTATAAGCATACTCACCAAAGAACTGCCGCCATAACTGATTAGTGGCAGCGGAATACCCGTGACGGGCAGTACACCGATGTTCATGCCGACATTGATCGCGAAGTGAATGAAAAAGAGCACCATGACACCAACGGCAAGAAAATAACCAAAGCCGTCGCGCGCATGATTGGCAATTAAAAAGAATCGCGTAAACAGTAGCGTATAGAGAAGAAAAAGAATTGTAGTACCCACAAAACCCACTGCCTCCACCACCGTTGCGAAAATAAAGTCCGTGTGTTTTTCCGGCAAAAAATTGAGACGCGATTGCGACCCGTAGCCAAAACCACGTCCCACTACGCCACCATTGCCGACAGCGATCATGGATTGCAATACATTGTATCCGCTGCCACGCGGATCACGTTCGGGATGCAAAAAATCCAAAACACGATCGCGCTGATATGGCGCAAAAAACTGCCATGCCACCAGTGCCGCCACCGCACCCAAAACGACAAACAGTGCCAGATACCTCTTGCGAATACCCGACACCACCACCATGCCAAACCATATGCCAAAAATGACAAGTGCCGAACCAAAGTCCGGTTGCAATAGCACAAGTGCACCCACAACCGCCACCAGCACAAACGATACAACAATGGACGCTACCTCCCCCAGCTCCCCACGCTTGTCGGAAATGAAATGCGCCAAAAAAATAATCATAAAAATTTTGACGATTTCCACGGGCTGCACGACAGTAAAACCAAGATTGAGCCACCCCGATGTCCCGCGCACTGTCGTGCCGAAAAACAGTGTCACGAGAAGAATAACAATAGAGAAGAAATACAGTGCCGTACTATAGGATCGCAGCACACTATAGTCCACGCGTGCAAAAAGCCAAAACAATCCCGCACCCAAAACGACATAGGCAACATGTCGTGAAAAGACAATGTGATGGGCATCGCCATCACCAACCAGCGCACTCCACAGTGCCACTGTGCCAAATCCCACCAAAAGCGCGATGGCGGACACATAGAGCACATCGTATCTAAAAAATTGCCGCATCATACGCATCGTCTTAGTAAAAATGGCACATACGCACTATTGCGCGGTCACATCCGTTGGTGCCATGTACTTCTTCATGAAGTTGGAAGAATCAAAGACATTGGTCTCTGCTTCCATTTCCGATCGCACTATTGTGCCGGGAAATGCGCTGGGCCACGTGAGACGAAATTCCCTTTGCGTTTGCGCGTCCAGCGTGTTTTGCACCGTCTTATTCACAGCAATTGGCACATCGCGCTGATCAAAGAGGATGACATTGATTGTCACATTATGAAAGTCATAGGAGCTATCGTTGGACACCAAACCGAACGCCTCGGCGTAACCCGGACCACTCTGAATGAGACCAAAGCGCTGATTACGCACAACGATCTGCGGTGCAGTAAATGTCGTAAATTTCACCCATTCCACCTTATCAATCGTGACATCAACACGTGCTGGCGCCTGTGGTGTTTGCCATTCCACTTCCACAATATACTTGTTGGCATTGGGTAAAATGAATGCCTGCCCGCTACGCGTCAATAGTTTTGCGTCGCCGGCATCTTTCATCGTCACGGTATAATATACCTTCTTACCACCAAAAAGTGGGTTGGGGTTGTGAATTTCCGCAAGAACGTCGTAATTACCTTCCCCTGCCGGCACAATGAACGCCTTTTGCACTACAATATCCTTGCCGACAATATCTTTAACGCACGGCGCGCACGGACCACCGCAGTCCACCTGCTCTTCATTTTGATTCTTGATACCGTCCGTGCATGTCGGATCCGCCATCAGTAAGCGAACAATGCCCGATACAATCAATGTAAAAAAGATGCCATAGACAATGATGATGGCTGTGCGTTTTGCCGCTCGTGTCATACGTGTACGTGCCTAATGGTAAAATGTTTTTCTATTATACAAGAGGAACGGCGCAAGGGCAAAATATGCGATATATACGCTAGACGTGCGCCGCAACAAGCGCACTGCGGATCGCACAATTGGTAGTACGGCGATACAGCGGTCGCGTGTCCACGCGATACACATCATGCATCGCTTCATAGACCGGTCGGCGATCATGTTGATAAATCACACCCAATGGGTATGCCCCGTCCGCCGACACAGCGTGACGAAACGCCTCCGCCTGTTGCGATCGGTCGTAATCATCGGCAATCACAAAGGAGTGTTCGGCAAACCATTGATACGTATTAACCTTATTGAACACAACGCACGGCTGGAGCACATCCACAAGAGCAAAGCCCTTGTGTGCAACAGCCTGTGTCAGAATCTCATAGAGCTGCGCCTGATCCCCGACTGACGCACGCGCCACAAATGATGCATCCAAGGCAATCGCCAATGCCACGGGATTGAGCGGATCCATGGCAACACCAAGCGGCTGCACCGGCGTCACCAGTCCCTCCTCTGATGTCGGCGATGCCTGCCCTTTGGTTAGCCCATAGATCATGTTATTATGGGCGATCACGGTGATATTGGGATTGCGGCGAATCGTGTGGATAAGATGGTTGCCGCCCTCACCATACAAATCACCATCACCCGATGTCACAATCACCGTTTGCGCGGGATTGGCAAGCTTGATACCCGTCGCCACCGGCAACGCGCGTCCGTGCAAACCATTGAAGTAGTTACACGCGAGGTACTGTGGGAGCTTCGCCGCCTGTCCAATACCCGACACTAACGTCACATCCTGCGGACGCACTTGCTGCGCCTGCAACACCTTTTGCAGCGTTTGCAAAATGGGAAAATTGCCACACCCGGGACACCACTGGTTTTCCACGGATGCTGGTGCCGCAAAGTTTGTGGGAATTTTTGCCGATCCAAGCATAAAGTTATTTTTTGATTAATGATCGCACACGTTCACGCAATTCCTCCACACTGAACGGTTCGCCTGTGGACTTCGTAAGTGTCTTGTGCACCGTCACGCCGCCCTCGCAAGTAAGGAGTCGTGCAAACTGCCCCGTGGCATTATTTTCCACAACGATCACACGCTCCGCTTTGGCAAATATCTTACCAATCTGTCTGGGCAATGGATAGATCTGCGTAAACGACACCACGCTCACATCATCCATTGTCTCCACAGCTTCCGCAACGACATTGCGATTACTTCCCCAACACACCACAAGCGTCGATGCGGACTTTTTGCCAATCACCTCCGGCGGCAGCGCCATGTCTTGCAGTAGTCGCTTGCGCTGCATAAGTCGCTTTTCCGTCATTTTGCTGCGCATACCGCGCATGTCTTCGGTGATGCGCCCCGCTTCATCATGTTCGTCACTGCCCACGCACACCACACCGTCACCATATCCTGGCACACTCCGCTCGCTCATGCCATTTTCCGTCAACGCATAGCGCTGATAGCTGCGCCCTGATTCCACAATGCGCTTGTCGTAGTCCTGCGCCACAAAATCATCAACATGCACACTGCACAGTCCATCCAAAAAAAACTGATCCGCCAATACAAACGTCGGCACCTGCGCCACGTCGGCAACCGTCAAAGCGTGTGCCGTCAATTCATAGGCCTGCAACAACGTGGCGGGCGCAAAAACCGCACGCATGAATTCTCCGTGTCCAGCATAGATCACAAGATTGGCGTCTTCCTGCCCTGTGCGCGTCGGCAAGCCCGTCGCCGGACCCGGACGCATGCCCACAAAAATCGCAATAGGTGTCTCTGTCATGCCGGCAAGCGATACACTCTCGCACATGAGGTCAAAACCGCCGCCGCTGGTGCCCACCATAGCACGCGCACCGGCATATGATGCGCCAAGTGCCATATTGATAGCCTCAATCTCGTCCGTCGCTTGCTCCACGACCATGGCACACTCCTTGCCGCGCTGCGCCAAAAACGTCAAGACATCTGTAGACGGCGACATTGGATATGCCGCATAGAAATCGCACCCCGCCGCAAGCGCGCCAAAACCGATCGCCTCCGAACCGCTCATGAAAAGATTTTTGATCACCGTCGTATCTGGAGCGATCGTGAAGTGCACATCTTTGGTAAATGCAAAATGCTCACCCATCTTGAAACCCTTTGTTACTGCTTCGGTGTTTTTTGCAATCACATCCTCGCCCTTGCGCACAAAAAAAGTGCGCATGAAATCCTGCGCCACCACAACGTCCGTCTCCAATAGTCCCAAAATCGCTCCCGCGGCGACAGTGTTTTCAAAAATGGGATGCCCAACAGCACGTGCAATAGATTGAAAATCCACGTCCATCACGCAATCGGCGCAAAACGCTGTGTTTTTCACACCTAGAAAGATTGTGTCTTTTGTAAACCGGTGTGCACAGTGCTCAAATGCCGCCTTATCTAGCGGCACAAAGAGATCAATCGTCTCGCGATAGGCATCGCGCCGCTTTGTGCTCACGCGAATTGTGGTGGAATTCATCCCGCCGCGCACGCGTGACATATACTCCGATGTGGTGTAGGTGTGATAGCCTTGCAGTTTTAAAATGTGTGACAGAAGCGATGCTACACTCTGAATGCCCTGCCCTGCGCGCCCCGCCACGGTGATACAGAGATCATCAATGATTTTTTGCGCCATAGTTTTTGATCGTTGTTGTATTGGTTTTGCTTTTGATGATTGTAGTATAGCACATGTGCCGTCGATAGTATAAAAAGAAGATGATGGAGTTGACAAGAGAATGCATCGTGCTACACTGACTCATTACATAATAGGGAGATGTAATATTTTGCTCTTTACTAAATCAATGGAGGGAGTCATGGGAAAATTTTTGGCATTTGCATCTAGTCCGTGGTGGTTTGTAGCTGTTGGCTTTGTCATTATATTATTTGCAGCCTTAATATGGCTTTTCGTATGTTGGTGCAAGAAGATGCACACCATCCATCATATTAACCGTTGTATACTTTATGATGACCTGAGGGTTTTCATCACGGAAACTGGCAATGCGATGAACCGTCTTTATCCACAAAATCAAGCGTTTCTACATCTCATACAGTATACCCAGCGTAATATCTATCAAGAAATAGAACGGAACCAAAAAAATCGTTGGTGGTGTGATGAGAAATTGTTACGCAAAATGGAGTTGTTCATTAAAATTTTTAAGACGGCATATCCACAAGCTCAAGATTATCAAATTGAAGACTATATACATGATATTCATAGGCAGGTGCGCAGAACTGCATTTAAAAATATCTCTGCATATTATGATGATGTGCACAGTTTACACTATGGGGCACAACACTTCATTGCGAAAATTCATACACTATAAAGGAAGGAGGGGTTGTATGAATTTTTTATACCTACCCCTAACACCGCGAAGTACGTAGGATACTCGCGGTTTTTTATTGTCGACGCTTTTGCGCGTCGCGCAGTTTTTTGTGATAGGCGATGGCAAACCGATGTGCCTCTTCGCGCAAGTGTTCCACAAGCGTCGCGTCGGCGATCAGTACATCACGCACCGGATACAGTACGCTTTTGTGGATGTCTACCTTTTTGCGCGTCGGACCTTTGGCAACAGCAATGACAGGGATATGCACATCCAATTTTTGCCAGAGATCTTCCACCATGGAGAGATGTCCTTTGCCACCATCCACCACGATCAGGTGCGGCACGCCCCAGTCGCGCAAATGCGTCATACGACGTGCCAACACCTCGCGCATTGCGGCAAGATCATTGATGCCCTTCACCGCTTTGATCTTAAATGAACGGTAGGCACTTTTGTCTGGTACACCGTTGACAAAAACCACCATGGATCCCGTCATGGCATCCCCGCCACTATGGGAAATATCATATGCCTCAATGCGCACATCATGCGTGCTGAACCGCGTGAATGTAAAGTCTTTCTTTATGAGAGCGATGTCGTTGATATGCGTGAGCGCAAAAAGCTGTCGCCTGACCGTCGCGGCGTCTTCAAAGCGTTCCTCCTCTGCCAATTTCCGCATGCGCGCTTCCAACTGCATCACAATTTTTTTCTTGCGCCCCGAGAGAAACAGAGCGATGTTGTGGATGTTGCGACGATAGTCCGCCTTGCTGATGGCGCCAGCATACGGACCCGGGCACATACCAATTTGATAGTGCAAGCATCCCTTCTCCGTCTTTTCGCTGCGATCGTGAAAGGGGAAGATCCGGCGAATGATCTTGAGGGCAATGCGCATGTGTTGCTGCGACAGATACGGTCCAAATGTTTTGCCGTGCGCAATAGTTGGATCGTTTTTGTACGCATCTTTGTCAAAATCCGTCTGGCGCATAATCACAACACGCGGAAAATCCTCCTTGGTAATAACAAAAAAGGAATAACTCTTGTCATCTTTTCCGTCAATATTGTAGCGCGGTTTATGGCGGCGAATCAATTCCGCCTCCATAATCAGCGCCTCAAGGACACTGTCAGTCTCCACATACGTCACATCCGCCGTATGCGCCACCAACTGCGCAATACGCTCGCCACGCGTGTCGTGTCCGCTGAAATACTGTCGCACGCGGTCACGCAAACTCGTCGCCTTGCCCACATACAACACGCGCCGCTTCGCATCGCGGAAAAGATACACGCCAGGTTTTTTGGGAAATGCCGCAAGGCGACGCACGTCATATGCCATACATCACTTCGTTATGACTCATTGGTTTTTTGTGCCTTGTTCCGTGCAGCTTCTTGCGCCAAGAGCTGCAGCCTCGTGATAATCGGCGCAGTAAAATCGTTTTCACACTTTGCAAAATCCTTACGTGCAATGGGCGTGCCGTCAAACGCACCCTCACGAACCCTAAAGCGATAAGATGAAATTTTTTTGACAATACCACCGCTTTTTTCCTGTATATATTCTTCATGTCCTTCCAAAAATCCCATCAACATAAAGTCATGCCCGCGATAAGAAAACGTCACGTGTATTTTATCGGGTGTATCAATCACAACACCATCCTCTATGATGTCATACGTCCCTTCTTTGTGCATATCCGTGATCGCCGCGGCAATCTCCGCATCTTCCCGCTGTACCATATCCTCATCAACATAGACATCATCAACATAGGCACGCAGAAAACTCGTTGCGGGATTGTTGCGCAGCGTATGCGATTTGTAGCGCGCGCTATCGGCATATGTCGCCACGGAACTTTGCACAAAACCGTCACCATCCGGAATAAAAAACTTCTGGTATTCCTTGGGAAGATCTTCATGGCGCGGATAGCGCTCCGCATCATGCACATCTTTATTGAAAAATTGTTCCACTTTTCCCATACTATATTTATTCTCAAATTACTACACACATACTCACACATGCCGTCTCTCCCGCCACGTCATCACAGCAAACATTGTGAGACTAATGATGACGAAAAGCGCGCCCATCCAGATGGAGACGGACTCCTTAGTCGGTCCGCCAAAGATGTACGGTGAGTAAATCGGAGAGATGGCAATTGCACTCACTGCCATTATCATCCACACAATAGCAAATGTTATCCATCGTGCAAAGATACGATCAGAGATAAAAAACGTGAAAAGAGAAGTAATAACTACATATAAAAATAACGCTAGAATCGGACCAATAGTATTGCTATACCAGAATAATCTCCATACATTCAATTCTAGTGAGAAAGAACTGAAAATCACATAGGCTGACACCAATACAGAGACAACAAAAATAATTATTCTATATTTAAACATATAATTTATTTAGTTTATAGCACTTCATGGTCCAATTTTTCAATATCAATCTTTTTTGCCGCTTTATCCTTGCCCTATCCTTTTTGTATAGTAATTTTTTCAGCGTACGGCAATTACCGCGCCTGCCGCCTCTCCCGCCATGTCATGACGGTAAACATGGTGAGGCTGATGATGACAAAGAGTGTGCCCATCCAGATGGAGACGGATTCTTTAGTTGGTCCGCCAAAGATATAGGGGGAGTAGACGGGAGAGACGGCGATGGCGATCACTGCCATAATCATCCATGCAATAGCAAACTTGATCCATCGTTTGAAGGTGCGATTGGAGATGAAGAATGTGCCGATAGATGTAACAATAACGCTCAAAGAAATGAGGAATAGCGGTTTGGAAACTGATAGTCGCCAGCCTAAAAAAAGACAATTTTCATCTGATACACAAAGATGGTTAGTGTAGGGATCAAATGTTAAGTATCCAATAATCGCGCCCAACAACGCAATACATAGAATACAGACTTTTTTATTCATATTTTCTATATTTTATTGAATAAAATGAGATATATCAATTTTTATGCCGCCTCTCCCGCCATGTCATGACGGTAAACATGGTGAGGCTGATGATGACAAAGAGTGTGCCCATCCAGATGGAGACGGATTCTTTAGTTGGTCCGCCAAAGATATACGGTGAATAAATGGGAGAGATGGCAATTGCACTCACTGCCATTATCATCCACACAATAGCAAATGTTATCCATCGTGCAAAGATACGATCAGAGATGAAAAATGTGAATATTGAAACACTTAATATAGACAAACAAATATGAAATACAGTGCGAAAAAATAATATTGAATTACCAAAAAAACATCTACTGAGTGAATAATCGCACGGATAAAATAGTAGTAAAATTAAAATAACTACCATGGTACAGATTAACAGCATTCTACTGTTCATAGTCACATCACCTATTTAATTACAAAATCATTGATGTCAATCTTCCTGATCGCCTTATCCGCTTTTGTGTCAGGATTCTGTGCTGTAATAGAGCGAAGAGGGCCGGTCTTTACAGATTGAAGATCAGTCATGCAGAATGTGGCTTTGACTTTTTTACTATTGTAGTGCACAAGTTTTTTTGCCTTTGTGCCGCCAATGCGCACAACAGCATCTTTGTCAAAATGTTTGCCAAAAAGCGTAATGTCAAGTTTTTCCGGACATTTTGTGCCTGGCGCGGTACGCCGCACTGCCATCCAACGATCAATGGAGGCTTTTTTGGATGTAGGCACCGTTTTTGTGGATATGTTATCCTGGTGTGTCTTTTCCATAGGCTGCGCATCCTCCTCCAAAGAACCCGTGAGTCGTGCGATGCCGTTTTTCCGCGGCTGCACCGTATAATCCACTGCTCCATCTCCGTCATAATCCGCCGTGAGGCTCGTGACATCATCCAGGGTGCCGCCAGACACGGTCATGTGCGCAGTGGTGTTTTCTGTTGTTGGCAAGTCAGCAAGCGTGATGTGGTCGCCCTGCTTTTCGCCGTAGTCCGTGACAGAAACTTCTTGCAACGTGAGCGTATACACGCCCTTGTCATACCCGTCCAACACAATACGAACATCACTGTCTCCTCCCCACCCGACATACTTCTGATCTCCAAAGACGTCATAATAACTGTTGGGGATTTGCATTTCAATAGTGGTGACTTTTTGTCCGTCCACCGCTGTCGTAATCGGTCCAGTGTGGTTACCATGTTGATCGTAGAGATGGATGTCCAGAGGAGAGTAGAGAGACATACGGATACGATGGGGGTTTTTCATTTT
>CAYRUU010000007.1:422-20680 GCA_964427825.1 uncultured Micavibrio sp. | reverse complement strand
ATCCACACGATCAGTGTTGTCGAGCATCAATGCGCTTGGCGCCGTTACTGTACCATCGCCATCAACTGTATAGCGCGGCTCAACAATGGGGCGCGTCACCTTGCGACATTCCCTGGAAGATTCAAAAGGATGGGCGTTTTCATTCGGTACACATTCTGTTTTTGTCTTCTGCGTATAGGTGAAACCGCGTACAGTGTCCAATCCCCATCCGGCAAGTTGAATCACTCGCACCTGTTCCGGGGGTGTCCACGCATCCACATCATCATGTAACGCTCGCGCCTGCTGTATAAGTTTATGATTGAGAATATTCGCGCTAACCGTGTCTGTGGATTTTGGTTTATCACGGTTATCCTCTGCACCAAGGAGAAAATCGTCAAACTCTTGCACATCATCAATCGCATCACCATATGCCGCACGATATGCCGTGTAGGGCTCCATCGCGTCTGCGGAAAAATTAATGAGAGGATCTTTTGTACGGCGAAAGTATTCTCGCGACGGCAACAACCCATAGGCCCCCGGCATATTTTCACCAAATGTGCGCGCCTGAAAATCTGACATCAACCCCGGAATCGGCAATTGCTCATCAAATCCGTGCAGCAACGCGCCCACTGCTTTTGGCGTTCCCATTTGTGGAGATCCTACAAGGATGATATTATCTACAAGATCCGCCTTGTTCTGACGCTCCAATTCTTGCATCACTGCTTTGGCAAGAAGACCACCGTTGGAATGTGCCACAATGGTCACTTTTTTATTGAAAGATGACTGCGCAAGCCGCTTTACTTCCTCTACGGGATTTTTGCGCTCGCCATTGCGATATGTGCTTCCAAACCGCGCAATATCATCCACACTATCACGCCAATCGTACGCATACGATACATAGTCCATTATTTCTCCTTCTTCTTTCATCACGGATAAATCTCCCAGAAATGATTTATAGAGGTTACCCCCAATCGTCTCATCAAGAACATTTTCCGTAAAAATACCGCCGTCAAGACTCTTCCCATTCCCATCAAGCATTAAATCGTTGACATCCAAAAAATAATTTGGCGGCCACAAGGTGTCTTCGCCCACAAAACCGCGACGCTTGTATAACTTGCTCGCCTTGATACCAGGAAGGAAAAGGACGTTTGACCCATGGACAATATTTGGTTCCGCGCGCGATGCCTTCACTGTTACGTTACCAAAAACACGCATGCCCCTACCTTTCCACCCCTCATATGATCGGTCCGGACCTCCTGTGTGCCCATACCAGTTGCCCGTTAATTGGACAACAGTATCATCAAAAAATTCCTCATTGCTTTCTGCACGTAAAGTACATATCTGCGTACACAATTTTTCTCTTTCCCACCACACCATTGATGTATGCTGGCTATACTGTGCATCACACTCCTCCATACACGATCCAAAAAAGCTATAGTAATCATCAATCTGTCGTACGCGAGACTGTACAGCGATATGCTCTGCATTCCCCAGAAAATCGGAGTTAGTGATCCGCAGAAAATCAACACCCTGTGCCATCTCATCTATATCCATGTCCACAAGCACATCGCGATCCTTACTGTTCGTAAACACACAATGATCCATGCTGACACGCCCTGATTCAAACCACACCGCGGGTGCACGATAAATGTCATAATCCTGCGCAAGAGGCGGCGCTGGTTTTTGTGCATATGCGCCATTGATCAAAGAGGGTGCTACATCCTTATGAACCATAATAGGACCAGGGTTACAATCCGTGATCAATCCCAGGCCATCAAAAATAACATGGGAAAAATATGATGTTGGCAGCAGGATACCTTCCTCTCGTGAGAGCATAAAAGACAGCATGCCGCGCGGCGGAAGGGGACAATCATCACCGTTGCGCGGTGGCATGTCCACTTGCGTCATCGTAATAGGTTTCTGTGCCGTACCTTGTGCAATAATATGTGCCGTATCCACTATAAGAATATGTGGAATCACAAGGTGCGTACCGGGCTCAATCGTGAGACGGGCATCGTCCTGTACAAAGATCGCACCATAGCGACTCAAATCCATATCTCCCGTCCATGTTGTGTCCCTGTCAATAGTCAGCGTGTCTCCCGCAATAACATATGCGATCAGTGCGGGAATATTATATGATAAAGGCGCAAAAAGAAAAACGCCTATCATGATGCTCGCAACGCCCCGTATCATCAAATGCCTACTCATAACATTTCTCATCACACAATCACAAGAGATGCTTTCTTTACAGCATAGCATGCACTATTTTGACATGCAAATACACGGCACGCCATCTCTCGTGATCTACGCAAGCACAACAACAGCAGTACCATCCTGTATACACACCTACAACATAAATCCCGCAACCGATGCATCCGGGATTTTCACTGTGGAGACTTACGCCGCATAGCGACGCTGTTCAAAATTTTCGTTCACACCAAGCAAAATCGTGCCTTGGTATTTACTTGGCGCCAAAACAACGTGCCGCGCACCGACAATCATGTCATGATCCGTCACCACGACGACGTCATCGCTGTGAATGGTAATCGTCATGGTTTGATGTGCAATCACCTCATGCAGCTGCTGCTGCGTACAGATCCCTGTCACACACCACAGTGCACTGGATAGTGGCAAGGTTGTACCGCCGGCATTGCGGTTGTATGCTGTGGATCCCTGCGGTGTTGCCACGATGATGCCGTCACCAGCCACGTCCAAGTGCGCATGCTCATTGGTCTCCACAGTCAGCCGGACAATGTGCGTTGGATGCAGTGCTTTGATGTAGACATCATTGAACCCCACGCCCTTTTGTTCGCCGCGGTCTGTGGTAACAGTGGCAGTAATGCCATGAAATGGAAATCTTCTCCACGCTTCGGGTTGTTGCAACGCCTGTACGAATGCCTGCGGACTACCCGCCGATCGATTCAATAAAAAATTCACGCGCCCAAACCCCACACCGACAAACGGCACGCCCATTTTGTAATACATCCGCTCCGCGCCCAAAAATGTCCCATCCCCGCCAAGCACCACGACGTAGTCGGGCTTTTCATGGTCTACTACAACATCCGGACACGCCGCCACACCACGCCAATAGTCTTGTACACCATCATGTTCACCTAACACTGGTAAAATTTTCATGGTTTTCCGTCTTTCGTGTTATGTTATTAAGATACATGTTTTCTCACAATGTGTATACCCATCTACAGATACATAAAGAAAAACCCCGTCTCTCACATATGTGAGAGACGGGGTTGTTACTACACAATCAACGTGCTGTTGAGCGCCGCATATGCATCGCAGCGATCCATGAGCTCCTCATGCGATCCAGTATCGATCACCCTGCCATGTTCCATCATGATGATCTGGTCCGCACTTTGTATCGTTGAAAGCCTGTGCGCAATGATAATCAGCGTCTTTTGCTGATCACCCTGCGCAAAATGCGTAAGGGACTCACTCACTTTGGCTTCCGTAATATTGTCCAGTGCGGATGTTGATTCATCCAGGATAATGACGGAGGGGTTTCGCATGAAAATGCGCGCTAGTGCAATACGTTGTCGCTCGCCGCCGGAGAGTTTTTTGCCCATTTCTCCGACTTTTGCAAGCACGCCATCCTCGTGCAGACCCACGAATCCTGCTGCTGCCCGCTCAAGAGCGCGCAGCATCACACCATCGTGGTATTGTTGCCCGTCGCCAAAACAGACATTATCTGAAATCGTCCCCGTAAAAATGGGGACTTCTTGGGGAAGGTACGACACCTCCTCCCTCAAAGAGGAGAAGCTCATGTGGCGTACATCGGTGCCGTCATAGCACACCACACCCTCTTGCGGATCATATAATCTCAAAATGACCCGAGCGAGCGTTGATTTGCCTGCGCCGGTGTGTCCGACAATCGCCGTTTTCTTGCCCGCGGGAATACGGACACATACATCTCGCAGGGTTGGCTGAGATGCGCCGGGGTAGGAAAATGTGACATGCTCCACAATGATTGCGCTCCTTACGGGACGAAGCTGTAAGCTCCCTTCCGTTATGGATGTTCGCTCATGTAGCATATCAACCAATGGCTCAATCTTTGCGCCGATACGCTTTAATTTGGAGTATTGCTCCCCCAAAAAAATCGCTGGCTCCACTGCACGCGATGCATACAGTAGTAGCGCAAAAAATGTCCCCATCGTCAGTGTCCCCTGCACAACCTGAGGCAAAAAGATGCCTAAAACAATCAGATATACCAGGCTGTGTGCCCCGCGGCCAAGGAACCTAAATGTGCTATAGAGCCGCACTAACTTATTGCGAATGCGCAATGCTTCCGCACCATCAGTCCAATACCGCGAAACTTCCGCAGTAGTGGCACCGCTGGTTTTAACGACATCTACACGCTGAATCATCTCCCTTTGCCGATGCATCAGCACGTTGTCAATGTCGTAGTATTGCGACTCCGCAAGAGAAACGCGCTGACCCAATTTGTGGGAAGCTAGAATAAATCCCACAAAAATAATACCGATTAACCCAACGGCCGTCATACTGTGCATACCAATGTAATATGCACTAAACAGGGCAACCGGTACACTGATCAGGACCTGCGTTTCGGTTAAAACTTCCATGAACTCCACGCTGGCCCCAACCCCTTGCGTGGCCTGCGACAACACAATCGTGCTGCCACGGTTATCATGGAATGCCATATCCATGCGTAGCAAATGTTGGAACACATCGCCGCGCAGTGTATAGGCGTAGAAGTTGCACAGAAATCCCCGCTGCATATGTGCAACCGGCAATGCAATAAAAAGTGCCAATGCGCAAAAAAGCATGATGTAATACGGATTGAACCGACCTTGTGCAGCATTATCAATAATGCTGCGAAACATCAATGGAAATATCATTTCCGCTGCCCCAAATACAAGGGCTGACACAATCAGAAGCGCGACTCTTCCGCGCACGGAATACATACTCCGCACAACCCATGCAATAGCATTTTTCTTCATGATCTCCCCTCTTTACTTTATTTGGATATGATGAATAACCACGTCAAAGTGTAAAAACGACTATTCTTTTTTTAAATAACATGAACGGATCATTATATCACAAAAAAACATTTTTGTCCAGGTCGGCATGCAAAGCTATCGCACTAAAGGTGCGCTAAAGAAATGATCATAAAAAGTCCCAATACATTGTGGGAATAACAATCCGCGCACCGGGTTCAATTGTGAGACGGGCATCACCAACAAGATCAATCGTTTCATAGTGACTGAAATCCATCTCCCCCGACCACGTCGTATCCGCATCAATAATCAACGATGCATCATCCGCAAAAACATAGGCAACAAAAGCAGGAATGTCGTATGACAATGGCGCAAAAAGAAAAACACACACCATGACAATCGCAACACCCCGTATCATCAAAAACCGATGCATAACTTTTTCATCACAAATCACGAAGGCTACTTTTTTTTCAGCATAACACGCACCATTTTGACATGCAACTACACGGCACGCCATCTCTCGTGATCTACGCAAGCACAACAACAGCAGTACCATCCTGTGCTCACAAAGACTTCAGCACCGTTATTTTTTCTTCAACACATCTCGCAAATATTTTGCCGTAAAACTCTCTTTGTGATACTTCTTCACCTCTTCCGGCGTACCAACCACAACTACCGATCCGCCACCGGCACCGCCCTCCGGCCCCATGTCAATAATCCAGTCCGCTGCCTTGATCACATCCATATTATGCTCAATCACCACAACGCTATTGCCCGCATCCACAAGACGCTGCAATACGTCCAACAGTTTCGCCACATCCTCAAAGTGCAACCCGGTCGTTGGCTCGTCCAAAATATACATCGTGCTGCCGGTCGCCCTGCGTGCAAGTTCCGTAGCAAGCTTGACGCGCTGTGCCTCGCCACCGCTGAGTGTCGTTGCGCTTTGTCCCAATTGAATATACCCCAGCCCGACGTCTTGCAATGTCGCCATCACCGTCCGAATCGCCGGATACGCGTCAAAAAACTCCACGGCATCATCCACCGTCATGGCAAGCACATCGGCAATGGTTTTTTGATTGTATGTGATCTGCAGCGTCTCACTGTTGTAGCGCGCACCATGACACACATCACACGGCAAATAGACATCCGCCATGAACTGCATTTCAATCTTGAGAGAGCCGTCACCTTTACAGTGATCGCACCGCCCACCTGGTACGTTGAAACTGAACCGCCGTGCCTGATAGCCGCGCGCTTTTGCCGATTTCGTCTGTGCAAACAACTCGCGAATCGCCGTAAACACGCCCGTATAGGTTGCGGGATTAGATCGCGGCGTACGCCCGATGGGACTTTGGTCAATCATGATCACCTTGTCCAAGTGGTCCGCACCAATGATGTCACGGTGCTTGCCGGGACGCTGCATACTGCGCATGATCGTATGCGACAAGCCTTTGAAGAGGATGTCCTCCACAAGCGTGGATTTGCCACTGCCGCTCACGCCCGTCACCACTGTCATCATGCTAAGTGGAAATTCCACGGTAATGTTTTTCAAGTTGTTCGCCCGCGCACCACGCACCGTCACCATCTTCTTCCCCTTGATGGCGTGACGTTGTTGCGGCACGGGAATATTTTTTTCACCGCGCAAATACTGCGCCGTCACGGATTTTGGCGACTGTATAACATCCGACGGTGTACCAGCAGCGACAATGTGTCCGCCGTGCTTACCCGCCCCAGGACCGATGTCCACCAAAAAATCGGCGGCGCGAATCGTCTCTTCATCATGTTCAATGACGATCACTGTATTGCCGAGATCGCGCAAATACAAAAGTGTCTCTAATAGTTTCGTGTTGTCGCGCGCATGCAAGCCGATGGACGGCTCATCTAAAATATACAACACACCCATCAACTGCGATCCGATTTGACTTGCCAAGCGAATGCGCTGCGACTCGCCACCGCTCAATGTATACGCCGCGCGCGCAAGCGTCAAATATCCCAGCCCCACTTTACTGAGAAACGTCAAGCGCCCGATGATTTCCTTGATGATCCGCCCACCAATCAATTTCTCCTGCGTCGTGAGGCGGAGTTTTTCAAAAAACGCAGCCGTCTCCGCAATGGTCATGCGCGACACAGCGTCAATATTTTTGCCACCGATTGTCACCCACAACACTTCCGGCTTGTAACGACTGCCGTCGCACGCACTGCACGGTGTTTGTGACATGTATTGTTCAATATCGCGCTGCACCGTTTCCGATTCAGATTTCTGATAGCGCTCCTGCAAAAAACCAATAATGCCACGCCAGTAGATCGTGAAACGTAGCTTGCTTCCCTTGGTACTGTGCATGCGCACCGCAATCGGATCGGGATCCTCCTCACCGTGCAACAAAATGTCGCGATGCCGCTCGCCGAGATCTTTGATGCGCATGTTGTCGGAAATGTGATAGTGCTGTAACACACTGTGCAATACCGCACCGTAATAGGAACTCCGCTTTTTGTTGCTCCACGGCAGCATGCCGCCCTGCGCAATCGTCATCGTCTCATCGGGGATCACCAGCGACGGATCAATTTCCTTTTTCATGCCCAACCCTTCGCACGCCGGACACGCGCCAAACGGCGAATTGAAACTAAACAATCGCGGCTCCAACTCGGGAAACACGACATCCGGATGCTCTGGACACGCATATTTTTGATTGTACACAAGCGCCCCCGGCCCGCTGTGCGTGTCATCAGCAAAATACACATACACCAATCCCTCCGCCAAACGCAGCGACATCTCCACTGCCTCAAAAATCCGTGAGATCTGCTCCTCCGTCACCACAATGGTATCCACCACAATGGAAATAGTGTGCTTCTTGTACCGATCCAGTGTTAGTTTTCCCGCTTCCTGTAATTCATACAACTCGCCATTGACATACGCCTCCAAAAACCCGCGATCCCACATGTCCGAAAAAAGTTTCATATAGGTGCCCTTGCGATCGCGCACAACGGGTGCGCAAATTTTGATCTCTGCGGCGCGCGCGGCATCAAGAATTTGCGTCACAATCTCATCAGTGGACAAAACGGAAATGGGCTTTTTGCACAGCGGACACACTGGCGTGCCGATCTTGGACCACAGCAACCGCATATAATCATGAATTTCTGTCACCGTGCCAACGGTGGAACGCGGATTGCGCGAAGTTGTTTTTTGGTCAATAGCAATGGCCGGCGACAACCCCTCAATCACATCCACATCCGGCTTGTCCATCTGTCCCAAAAACTGCCGCGCATAACTGGATACACTCTCCAAATACCGCCGTTGCCCCTCGGCAAAAATCGTGTCAAACGCCAATGTCGTCTTGCCCGATCCGGATAATCCGGTAAACACGGTCAAACGATCCCGCGGGATCGTGAGATTGATGTTTTTCAAATTGTTCTCACGCGCCCCTTTGACGACGATATTCCTGGATTCTGCCTGCATAGTCTTCCCATTGTACACGCATCAGCACGTTTGATCAAGTCAAATAAACAAAGATTGACAAAGTCGTGATAATGAGCATAATGAAGTGTTGTTCTTAAACAAAATAATATTGCTATACTACATGGAGATTGGGAAATGAAAAAATTATTACAGGTTGTGTTGTGCGCGACGATATACGCCTTACTGCTCTTCGGAAAAGATGTGGCACGGTCGGAAGTACTCTATTTTGACCCGCCACAAGGTTTTTATAGCTACACTGTACAAAAAGGCGACACGTTGGAGAATCTCGTCCCAAACCCAGATCACTGGCGCATCACGCAGGAGGTCAACCGCGTAGATGGGCGACACTTGTTGCCGGGATTTCAGATGCTCTTACCAGATCCGGATCCGAATGTCCTCAAAATATTCACCATCCCCATGCCCGTTACCATTACAAGTATTGCACACTATCCGCGTGCGCTCATGATTTGCTTGGACCGGCAATATTTTGGGTTTTATGAGTATGGAGAACTCACCTTTGCCGGTCCGGTCAATACCGGAGGTATCGGCAAAGAAACGTCGCCGGGCAAATTTTTTGTCGGAGAAAAAAAGCTTCTCCACATCTCACGCGGTCCAAGTAAATTGGCAAAAGGTGCAAAGATGCACTTCGCCATACGCATCAGCAAAACGGACAGACTTGTCCATGTTGCTATACTGGAAGGCGTCATGAATTCCAGCGGATGCGTCAATGTACTGTGGCACGATGGCGAGCGCCTCTACGCCGCCATAAAGTACGGTGATCCAATATGGATCTACCATATGGAGGAGGATATAACCCCCAAAACCGCTCAATAATCACATTGGGCGGTTTTCTATTGACAAAATATTACTTATCTGCTACATTTCAAGGCTGGTTATTTGACAGAAAAATAGTACTATTTCATTCTCAATTCTTTCTACAGGAGGGACACATGGAATATTCAAGAAGATGTATAAGGTGTATCCTTATTATCCTTTCTCTGTTTCTTATAAGTGGCTGCTCATTTAAAATGAGCACAAGAAGCGGAGATATGATGCTCATCAACAGCGTTGGGGATAGTATGCCCAACAATGAAATCACCCTCAGCAATAGCGCGAGCGGCATTACTGCGCGTGCAATGCTTATCGCTGAGGAAAATATGTTGGATATGGGGGCGGATGAAGTTTTTATCTTTCGTTCAAACCCTCAGATTCGTTTTGGCGAGAGCCTAACCATGCGTGACAGCGTCACAAACTTGCTGTTACGCATCAATGTGCACAACCCAAAGAACATTTTCCATAAAATCGTCCTCAAGACATGGGAAGGTGGTCTGCAGCGCAGCGCACAGCCAACAGAAACATCAATATTATATGAGGGCAAGCTCACTATCAATGAAAAGATGGTGAAACTACCCTCTGATAGACCATTGGCAACGGAAGTTGCCATTCAAGACGAACGTAGTAATAACCTCATGTGGTTTGGTCCATTTGGTTATACTGTTTCGTCACAATCACAAAAAAAGGGAGACTAACATGAACATGAAAAAAACCGTCTTAGCATTATTCGCAGCAATGATCGTTAGCCCTGTTGTGGCGGTCCATGCGGCTGCAACTGGTGGTGCAGCTTGCCCAGGAGTGGCCTGTGGCCCGGGGCAGCAGCAGGGGCAAGGGCAGGCTCAGGCACAAAGCCAGAGCCAAACACAGGGGCAGGCTCAAGGGCAGGCTCAATCATTAACAAGCAGCAACAGTAACGCCAACAGTAACAATGTTGATGTTACTGCACAGGGAGGACAAGGAGGAAGGGGAGGGAGTAGTAGTAGCAGTAGCTACAATAACCTCGACCTCAGCTTCCACAATGAAGACCGTCGAGAGTTCGCTACCCCGGGTATATATCTTTACCCACAGGTAGTTACCACCAAAGATGTTGATCATGGTCATTACTATATGGGAGCAGAGAAGTTAATTTACTACTCCCTGACCATGACAAGGCAACAGGCGCGCGACATCATCGCTGAGAGTGGTGGGAAGGTGGAGGTATATGCCACACCATCACCGCGATATGCCGCAACAGACTGCGTAACACTTATCGCACGGCGAGTGAACATTGACGCCATGCTAACGATGGGGTTGCAGGAATTGGATAACCAGGCAACGGCATTTGCCAAAAAAGGAGACGCTTATATGCGCTCCTTATTGGCACATATTGCCATTGCCGCCATGGATGCCGGTGTAAACCTTGTTGACCTCAAGGGTGACGGCACAGAATCATGGCTAGAGTCGTGGGCGTGGGGTATTGGTATATCCTACACATATGCCCACATTAGTGGCGATCAAAAGTCATCTGGCACCGGTGGTGGTGGAACGGGCTACAGCAAAGCCCACGCCAAAGAATACAAGGCTGCATATTTGCAAGCAAGTTTCTTGCTTGTTCCCGGCAAATCATGTCAGGACATGCAAGATCTTGCGGTAGCAATGCGCAAATCTGTTGTTTTGGAGCAGCAAGCGCTTCTACCACCGCAATACCAGCCGATTCCGGCTCAGCCTACCAGAAAGGGGGCGGTAGGCAACCCACAAGCGACGCACAAAGTGCAGTAGCGGCCACGCCCCCTTGTAATCAAAAATAAGAGGCATTCTCATCTGAGAATGCCTCTTTTCTTTTACATTGTCTCCACTATTTTCATGATGTCACTTCCCTTCCCCCATCATCTCCTGTAATACTGCAAGACCATCCTCAAGTGTTGTGTAGCCGCTGACATCGTTGATGTGACCGGCGTCGGGCATAATGTGCATCTGCGCGCCGAGCGTATCCGCAACATCCTGCGCCATGGCAAGCGGGACATAGGGGTCATTGTCGGATGCGATGACGGCGATGTGTTGTACGATGTCTTTCACTTTTGCATAATCCACGGGATCGGCAAGAAAATCGTCAATAAATGGAATACCAATAGATTGTGTATAGGGCGCCACCAATAAGACGCCGCCGATGCGCGCCGTTTGTGGCAACGATTGGATGTAGCGCAAAATCGCCATATTGCCCAAACTGTGTCCCACAAAAAACGTACGGTCGTTCGGCGTTTTTGTCACGGCGGCAATTGTCGCCGTCCACGTTGCAACACGTGGGAAGTCCTCTGTGGGCATACGTGGTATATGCACAGTAACATCATGCGCAGCAAGCGCATCACGTAGCCACCCAAACCAATTCGCATCCGGCGATCCACTCCACCCGTGAACAATAATTACCTGTGTCATATAGTTCTATTATACGCACACCATATCATTCATGCAAAAAACCGCTTACTGCTGTATAACAACAATCGCCATATATGCAATATACAGCGTTACCATAATTATTCCTTCTACCCTATAGATGGTATGTCTGCGTCCAAAAAACATCATCGCAAATAGTAATATACTTGCAAACAGCGCTACTGCAAAATCGCGTGTAAAAAGTGGACTGACTGGTAAAGGACGCACGGTTGCACTTGTCCCAAGGACAAGGAAGATGTTGAAAATATTTGATCCAACAACATTACCAATAGCAATATCTGTATGCTTACGATACGCCGCCACAACTGATGTTGCAAGCTCCGGCAACGACGTTCCGATTGCCACAATCGTTAAGCCGATCATTGCCTCACCAACACCAAATATACGCGCAATTGCTACTGCACCATCCACGATCCATGCGCCCCCAATCACCAACCCTGCAAGTCCCCCAAAGATCATGATGGTAGATTTCCACATTTTGTGCGCTACAGCAACATCGACATCGTGATCACTGACATCACCTGTAACACGCGAAATACCAAATGTATAATACAAAAAGATACTGAAAAATGCCAAGAGGATCAATCCATCCGTACGTGTAATTGCAGATATCACTGCACCATCAATGCCGCTGTCATGCGCCATGATACCTAGAACAATCATCGCCAATACACCCATGGGGATTTCTTTCCAGATTGTGTTTTTCTTGGTTGTGATCGGATAAATCATTGCTGTAATACCAAGAATCAACCAAATATTTGCGATATTGCTACCAACAATATTGCCCAATGCAAGATCCGTCTCACCGCGTGCACTTGCCAAAATATTCACGACAAATTCTGGTGCTGATGTGCCAAATGCCACGATTGTTAAGCCGATCACAATTGCCGGAACGCGAAAGCGATGTGCGACTTGTGACGCACCAGCAACAAGCCAGTCTGCACCCTTGATGAGTAAAGCAAATCCCACAAAAAACAAGAGATACGTCATAGCAGCATGATGTCACAATGATTACCGTACACTATTCTTGCTCGTGCACAACGATACGCTCAATGCGCACTTCTTCCGTCGGACGATCAGCACCGTCCGTTGGCGTGGTTGCGATGGTGTTCACCACATCCATCCCCGCCGTCACCGTACCAAACACCGTGTGTTTGGTGTCAAGAAAATTATTGTCCGAAACGTTGATGAAGAATTGACTGCCATTTGTGCCGGGACCGGCGTTTGCCATGGCAATCGTGCCGACAACGTTGTGGTTGTTAGTGTGAATTTCGTCGGCAAATTGATAGCCGGGACCGCCCGTGCCTGTACCCGTTGGGTCGCCGCCCTGGATCATAAAGCCGGCAATCACCCGGTGAAAGATCACGCCGTCATAAAAACCTTTCTTTGCCAATGTGCAGAAATTCGCCACGGTCATCGGCGCGTCCGTATTCATCAAGGAGATGGTAATATCGCCTTTTGTCGTGGAAATGACCACGCCGGTGCATGTGTCGGCAAGTGTCATATCAATTTGTGTGGGGGGTGTTGTACGCATAGATTTTGGTTGTGATGATGGATGAGAAGTGGTTGGTTCGGGGGTCTGTGGTATTGTTTGTTCTGTGGTAGGTGGTGTGGTAGCGGTGTCCTGTTTTTGTTGGACGGCGGTTTGTTGACACCCTGTGGCAAAAAGCCACAGCAAGGCAACAACACCAACCGCTGTCGCACGCCAGGGCGACACGATATGCGGATACATCATAGTGCTCTCTTAATTATAACAATTATGTGTAGTTACACTGTTTATCGCGCATAGTATAGGCGCGACGGGTATCGTCTACAACGGCACATGCAATGGGGATGGCAGCAGACGGCATGATCTGCGCAATGCGCTCCGGCCATTCCACCACAATCAACGTGCGCTTTGCAGTGACCAATTCTTCCCATCCCAAGTCTAGCATATCTTGCGCCGTGATGCGATAGGCGTCACAGTGCACAACGCGCTCAAACACACCGCCGAGTGTATGGTAGTCTTTCATGATCGTAAATGTGGGGCTTGTGTAGGGTGGTGTGGCGCCGCATGCGCGCAAGATACCTTGCGCAAATGTCGTTTTGCCCGCACCAAGATCACCACTGAGTGCAACAACAGCGCCTTCAGATGGCACGCCTCGCACAAAGCGCGCCGCTAGCTCCATAGTTTCCTCTACCGATGCCGTAACAATACGTTCCATATTCTTGTACAATACGTTAGATTGCTTTTTTCTTCAAGGCTTCCCAACGAAAACCCCCTCACGGACAACAGCGTCCCACCCCGCGCACAGGTATACAAAAGGGCGTTTGACAAAGCGCAGCGCCCTTGATACTCTGAACTACTTACCCCCTAAACTTCGTACACGGCATGGCATCATCCAGCGCGCATCAATTGGACAAACTCATCAACAAGAGTACGCATGTACTCCTTTTACTGCCGACGCGTCCCAACGCCGACGTATACTGCACCGCACTTGCCATTGCGCACCACTGCGACGTGCGCTCCATTCGCACCACCATCGCGTTTGCTGATCCCTATGAAGAAACAGCTCGCTTGCACTTCCTCTCCGCTCCGCACCACACCACCATCCGCCACTCCATCTCCGGCACGCGCGATTTAATCTTGTCGTTCAAGACGGCGCACAATAAAATCTTGGATGTCCACACCGAACAGGCCGACGACGCTTTTCTCATTCGCATCACACCGGAAAAAGGCATGATTGATTCGCGCGACTTCTCTTTCATGCCGGCGCAATTCCCCTATGACCTCCTCATCACGCTCGGTGCATCGGATAAGGAGGCAATGGGCATACTCTACGAAGAAGTGCCAGACATTTTTTATGAAATTCCCATTGTCAATATTGACAATAGTAGCAACAACGAACAATTTGGACAGGTCAATATCATCTCACCCGTCGCGTCATCCGTGGCAGAGATTGTTGGCGACATCCTCTTGACGCTTGCCGACAAAAAACTTGCACGCCCCATTGCACAGTGCTTGCTCACCGGCATCATCAGCGCCACCAATAGCTTCCAAAACCACAACACCACACCACACGCTCTCACGCTTTCCAGCACACTTATTGAGCTCGGCGCCGATCAGCAGACCATCATCCAGCACCTCTATCGCAATCAAACGTTTTCCCTACTACAATTGTGGGGGCGCGCCATGAAGAACCTCGCGCCGGCAAAGTGCCACCCGAAAATTATCATCTCCACACTCACCCACAGCGATATCGTGCGCGTGAGTGCGCACAAGCACCACATCCATGCCATCGTGGAAAAGATGAGTGAGAACTATCCCGTCGGCAAAATCTTTGTCTTGCTCTATGAAAAAGAGGATCACACATTCATCGCCTTAGTTGACACCAAAAATGCCAACTTGCGCCTTGACGACACCCTGCCCACCATCACCGCTTTGGACACGTACTCCTATGAAATCACCCTAACAGCAAAAACACGCGACGACGCGGAAGACGAAATGTGCAGAACATTTGCGGAATACTTGAAAATTTTGGGCACGGCGTAGTGCACGTCTCGCAACACACGCTTTCTTTTTATGGGAACTGCTGATATGATAAAAGAAAAATCATATTACCCCTATGGTCATTGTTCAAAAAAATACACACCCTACACTAGCCCCGCGCGAACGCGAAACAACGCGCACGTTGCAACAATTGCGTGCAAAAAATCAAGAAGAGTATGCGTCCTATCTTGCCAAAAAACTCGGTCTTCCCTACATTGACTTGAACATCACGCCGATTTCCACCGATGACGTGTCCATCATCCCCGAGCAAACGGCAAAAGATTTTGGCGTCGTCGTCTTTCACAGTGCTGGCAAATTTCTCAAAATCGGCACCATGGACCCCATGAACTCGCGCCTGCCAGAATTTATTGAAAACCTGCGCAAAGTCAAGGGGTGGGATGTGGAACTCTTTGTCATTTCCGAAGACTCGTTTGCCAAACTGCTGCGTCAATACAAAAACGCCTATTTCATTGACGCTATTGACACAATGCGTGTGAAGCTCAGTGGCAAAGACTTAGAGGAATTTGAAGACGGTTTGGGCAAACTCCTCAAACTCAAAGACAATATTGACGCCTTACCGACAACGGAAATCCTCAACATCATTTTTTCCGGCGCTATTAAACTCAGCGCCAGCGATATTCACCTGGAACCACAGCGCGACATCATCAACATGCGCTACCGCATTGACGGCGTGTTGCAAAACATCATCTCCATCCCCGACAACGCCTACCGCCTTATCGTCAACCGCATCAAGCTCATGGGCAAGATGAAAATCAACATCCGCGATGAGGCGCAGGACGGACATTTCTTTTTTGACGTGGATGACGCGCATGTGGACGTGCGTGTGTCCACCATCCCAGGCAAAGACTCCGAAGGTGTGGTGATGCGTCTGTTGCGCAGCGACAGCGTGCTTGTGGGGCTCAACGGTCTCGGATTGATGGGTAAGGCGTTTGAAGATGTCCAAAAAAATATGGTCAAAAACGCCGGCATGATCCTCACCACCGGTCCCACCGGATCCGGCAAAACCACCACGCTCTACACCCTCATCAACCACATCAAGACGGAAGAAACAAAGATCATCACCATTGAAGATCCGATTGAATACCAAATTGAGGGCATTTCACAGACGCAGGTGTCTAAAGAACGTGGCTATACGTTTGCGCGCGGTTTGCGCGCCATTGTGCGTCAAGACCCTGATGTGATCTTGGTGGGTGAGATTCGCGACGATGAAACAGCCGATGTAGCAGTCAATGCTGCACTGACTGGTCACTTGGTCCTCTCCACACTCCACACCAACAACGCCATTGCCACCATTCCCCGTCTCATGGAACTTGGCGTCAAGCCAACACTCATCCCCTCCTCCACAAACATCTTCATGGCACAACGACTCGTGCGCACACTGTGCACCCACTGCAAAGAGCAATACGAACCAGCACAGGAGACCACGGAGATTTTTATGAAAATGCTCGCGCTGATTTCGCCGAAAGCAAAGCTGGAAGTTCCCAAAAACATCACCACCATCTACCGCGCCGTCGGCTGCGATCAATGCAACAACACCGGCTACAAGGGTCGCGTTGGCATCTTTGAGGTGTTCACCATGACACCACAGATTGAACAAATGGTGATGAACATGGACAGCGAAACGGAAATTATGAAGGCGGCCCTTGAAGACGGGCTCGTCACCATGACGCAGGACGGCGTCATTAAGGCACTCAACGGCGTCACGACGATTGAAGAAGTGATGCGCGTCACCACGGAAAGCGAACTCATCGTACAATTGTATGAAGACCTCATGTCGCAATCGCTGTCGCGCGGTATTTTCGTCTCGCAAGAGATCCAAAAACGCGCCGCCGACAATACCCAAGATTTCGCTGCCATGGATGCCCTCATCAACGCTGCGAGTGATAGCGACGTGCTCCCCGCTATCCTTTCCTATGGGCAAGCGTTGCGCTCCAGCGACATCCATATTGAACCGCAAGAGAAGTATGTGGACGTACGCATGCGCATGGACGGCGTGTTGCAGTCCATTGCCAACTTCCCACTGCTCAGCTACCCCTTATTGCTCAGCAAGATCAAGGTGGTCAGCAACATCCCCACCACGATCCGCCAAGGTGTGTCGGACAGTCGGTTCCGCATCATGTATGAGAAAGAAGACATGACAGAAAACCACGTGGATGTGCGCGTGTCCATCATTGTCGGCGGCTACGGCGAGACGGTCGTATTGCGCCTGCTCAACAAAGAAACCGTCAACATTGACATCAACACCATCGGCATCCGCGACTACAATCTGGAACGCATCATGTCGCAAGTCACCAAGCCGTACGGCGTTGTCTTGAACACCGGTCCCACCGGATCCGGTAAAACCACCACGCTCTACAGCATCTTACGTGCCATCCAAAGCCCCGACATCAAGATTATCACCATTGAAGACCCGATTGAATACCAGCTGGACGGCATCCTGCAGACACAGATTGACAAGAAGGCGAACTATACGTTTGCATCGGCACTGCGCTCACTGCTCCGTCAGGATCCCGATGTCATGCTCGTGGGTGAGATTCGCGACGAAGAAACCGCACAAACCGCTGTCAACGCCGCACTCACCGGACACCTTCTCCTCTCCTCCCTCCACACCAACGACGCCGTCGGCGCCGTGCAACGCCTCTTGCGCCTCGGCGTCGGACCCGACGACCTCACCACCGCCGTCAACGGCTTTATTGCACAGCGACTTGTGCGCACCCTCTGCACCTGCAAAAAAGAGCAAGACCCAACGGAAGCAGAAAAAACCCTGATTGACAAAACACTTGCCGACATCTCACCACTCGTCACCGTGCCGCGCCCGCAAACCGAAAAACTGTTTGCCCCCGTTGGCTGCCCCACATGCAACGGCATCGGCTACAAGGGACGTACGGTAGTATCGGAGGTGTTCATCATGGACGACACGCAGCGCGAACTCATCAGCCGCGGCGCACTCATCGGTGAGATCAAAAAGAAAGCTGTAGAATCCGGCATGCTTACCATGGAACAAGATGCCATTCTCAAGGTATTGGAAGGCACCACCACGCTGGAAGAAGCCCGCCGCGTGACGATGCTATAGCGACGCAACCCATGCCGCGAGACACTATGACAAAACTAAAAAGAGAGTGCGAACACTCTCTTTTTTGGTTGCAACATCTGCCGATACATCATATACTCACTACACACCGCCGCACAAAAAACCTCTCCACAAAAAGGAGAGAGTCATATCTTATACGTGTTGCACTTTCACAAGTACACCACAACAAAAGATCTTTGCGGAAAGTGCTTCATGCTGTGCGACAGTGTATGACGGATACATGAATTGTGTGTTGATGATTCTTGTATGAACGATCTTCCGAGGAACATCCCCGGAAACCACTTCTCCTCTCCAGCTTTCCTTTTCAGAAAGCCGATCCCACTTCACAAGAACAACTTTATTGTGCTTTTTCATCTCATTTTCTCCTCTGGAGTTTATTTTTTTATCAAAGAACGCTTCTCCCACAAAACCGCAACCATTTGCGATCTTGATAAGAGGGGCAAGCGTTGAACTGTGCTTGCCCTTTTTGAACATTCCGAGGTTCATGCCTTTACTCGGACTGGCATCGATTTTTAAACTAGGAATCTGATAAAACCCCACCTTCTTTTCCGCAGACGGATTTTTCTGCAACTTTTACCGGATATTCCCTCCTTCGGCAAAAGAGCTTTCACTAGGCGCTTTATTTCAGGAACCTAGTGTGGCCGATGCTGGGATAATTTTTTCTGAATCAATCAATCATTGAACCATCCACTCCAGTCCTGCCTTTCTTTCTGGATTGCTATGAAATCATACCACCCCTTTTTGTACAACACTTTCTTGTCGTACATAAAGGGGACATTGTGGGTGTTAACGATGTCCCGCGGGACATACCCATAAATACGGATTCGTGCAAACTCTCCTTTCTTGGGCGGAAGAGAGACCACCGTCAATCCGACTACTTCTGGGTTGTTCATTGTACCAAATATATCCAATGATTCAATTTGGTACTCCCCGGTTTGAGGAGATGAACAAATAGCCAAGGACACGTCATAGCTCGTGTCCTCTCGTGGTTTCCACGGGGTTCGCTCGCGAGCACGATAGTAAACCATCATCAATTGATGATGGAGACATGCAATATCATCGCACGCAATGTCTTGCAACTCCTGTAAGACATTCTCTCTTTCATGAGAGCACAATAGCTCAAAAAACCAGTTGAGCTTTCCGACCGCCGAGCACAATTCACTGTACTGCCGTTTCTTCATTTTTTCTGGGACCATAAGTAACAACTTATGGAAGCCGTTTGACTTTATTTCCCATCTTGTTACTTCCTTGCTACTTTCTATTGTCAACATAGCACTCTTCATTTTTTTACCCCTTTTTTCAGTTGAAAAGAACAATCCCCCACAAAACCACAACCCTGCGTTGCGGTTTTGAACGACCTTATTATTAGTCACTTAAGACATGTCCAGCGACCCGCCTGTGACTATAATAGTTTGCTGCGAATTTATTGCAGCTTTCCCAAAATTTTTCCCACTCCTTAACGAGGCGTGGGTCCATCGTGGGGTCCATTCCTTTGTTGCTATACGAGATGGTATAGACAACACGACCACGGGAAAGGCAAAGCGCTATACATTCATGCCTTGCATGCCATGATTGAGTGCCCATCCTTTGAAATCCGACATACTCATCGGGGACGACTCCGATGGCCTGCTGTACGCCCTCCCATGTCTTCGGATTGCCAGCAACCTCAAGTTTTTCAATCCAGGATTTTATCATCAAATCCCTTTCCTCTTCCACTTCAGATCTCCATCTCCCAATATCATGGAAGAAGGTGTCCTGCCCATCCGCGGTTCGAATGAAAGCCATATCATGACCCTGGGCCCTGATTTCTTCTATGACTGCCAAGGCGTCTTCCACAGATTTATCGGGGGCGAGAAAGATGGGGTCTACGATTATGCCGTGCTCAGACCTTTTGACCTTGTCAACTTCTTGAGCTTGCCTTTCTATGGACATGTTCCTGTGGATTATGCCAAG
>CAYRUU010000007.1:0-412 GCA_964427825.1 uncultured Micavibrio sp. | reverse complement strand
GTTTTTCCACGGATCTGATATTTTTACCGGTCCCTTGCGGGCAGCCCGGCGTTTATTGAAAAAAATATCAGCCTCCTCATCCTCAGGAGACTGTTTTTTGATCACCTGTGCAATTTTACCAAATCGCACTTTTTCTGCCTCTCTGACAATTTCAATTATCACCTCCCAATACCAAGGGCTTTCGCCCACAATAGACACTGCTCCTGGGACGATGATCACCTTTCCTCGTCCGGTTAGGATGAGGTCACCATCCTTTTTCCCCTTTGCCAATTCCCCCACCCGCACACTCATCCTACTCATTTCATCCCCTCCCTTGGTTTTCTATTCCTCTGCAAAAGAGTCCTTGAGAAAACACTATTATCAAAGAACGCTTCTCCCACAAAACCGCAACCATTTGCGATCTTGATAAGAG
>CAYRUU010000006.1:0-33713 GCA_964427825.1 uncultured Micavibrio sp. | reverse complement strand
ACTCATACAATTCTTCCATCAAAACGGTGCGATCTCGAAACGCATTCGAGATGGCAGTGATGATGGTTGAGGTGGTATTTGGAATGGCACAATTTTAGTGACGTACGGCGTCTTCTTGGTTTTTTTGTGCACGCTTGATGGAGCGGCGGATGGCGCTGCGTGCCATGGATGTTTTGACAAAGGCGAGCCAGTCGGCATTGGGTGTAGTACGATTTTTGTCGGTGAGGATTTCAATAATCTGCCCGTTTTTGACGACGGTGTCCAAGGCGACCATTTTACCGTCGGCGCGCGCACCGATTGCCGATGCGCCGATGTCGGAATGGATGGCATAGGCAAAATCCACCATACTGGCATCTTCGGGCAATTCAATGATGTCACCATGTGGTGTGAAAGCGAAAATGTGATCTTTGAGGAAGTCCATTTTGAGGCCCGCCATGAATTCTTCGGGATTGTTGCCCAGTTCTTTCTGCCACTCCTGCAACTGCTTGACCCATTCTACTTCTTTGGTGGATACGTCGTCTTTTTGTGGCAGGAAGTAGTTTTTCCATCCAGTTTTTTTGCGCGATTCGTAGAGCCAGTGGGCGGCGATTCCAAATTCCGCTTCGTCATGCATTTTTTGTGTGCGAATTTGCACCTCCAAGAGTCGCCCATCTGGACCAAAAACGGTGGTGTGGAGTGATTGATAACCGTTGGGCTTGGGGAGAGAAATGTAGTCCTTGATGCGCCCGATCATGGGGTGGTATTTTTTATGGACAATACCAAGTGTTTCATAGCAATCAGCGACGCTGCTGACGATGATACGCAGCGCGACAAGATCGTAGATGCGGTTGATGTCCATGTCGTAGCGTTGTAATTTGATGTAGAGGCTGTAGATGTTTTTTGCGCGCCCGTGGATGTCAAGGGTGGCAATGCCCTCGCCTTTGAGAGCGACGCCAATTTCTTTGATCGCCGTGTCCACATAGCGCTCTTTTTCTTTGATCTTTGCGTCACTCAGGAGTTTCGTTTTGGTGTATTCCTCTGGCATGAGATACATGAAGCACAGGTCAGTAAGTTCACCGCGAATTTCGCCGATGCCGAGCCGGCTGGCAATCGGGACGTAAATTTCCATGGTTTCGTGTGCGATGCGCTTTTGTTTGTCGGGGCGGAGGTTGCCTAGGGTGTGCATGTTGTGCGTGCGGTCGGCAAGTTTGATGATCACCGTGCGGATGTCGGAACCCATGGCGAGGAACATGCGTCGCCAGTTCTCCAGCTTGTATTCCTCTTTTGTGCCGCGCAGTTTGATGCGTCCGAGTTTTGTGATGCCTTCAATCATTTGTGCGATGTCCGGACCGAACATGTCCTTGATCTCCGCAAGGGTGACGGAGGTGTCCTCCGGCACGTCGTGCATGATACCGGCGGCAACGGTACGCGCGTCCATGCCGATTCGTGCCAAAATGGCGCCGGTGGCAAGACAGTGGGTGATGTAGGGATCGCCGTTGGCGCGCTTTTGGTCGGCGTGTGCGATGGCCGCAAACTCATAGGCGCGCGCGATCAATTTGCGCGCATCGCCGCTCGGCGGTGTCTTGAACGCCTTGAACACATCTTCCAGTTTTGTAATAGGCGTGGATGTTTTTATGAGAAGAGGCATAGACGCAACAAAACAACAATATATAGAGTACTTTCACTATACGATTTCATTCGCGCTTTGACAAGCGTCGCATTTTGGGCGATGATGTGGCATAATAGGCATAGCTATGACACACCATACGGCGCCGCTTGCCGAGCGTATGCGGCCAACAACATTGGACGATTTCTATGGACAAGATCACCTTGTGGGGGAGAATGGTGTGTTGCGTACACTGATTGCCTCTGATACGATCCCGTCGCTGATTTTGTGGGGACCGCCCGGCACGGGCAAAACCACGTTGGCGCGGATTATTGCGCGTGTTACGTCGGCGCACTTTGTGCAACTTTCTGCCATCAACGCTGGCGTCAAGGACGTGCGTGCAGCAATTGACGATGCCGCGAGTTATGCGCGGTTGGGGACGCGGACAATTCTCTTTATTGACGAGGTGCATCGTTTCAATAAGGCGCAACAAGATGCGTTTTTGCCGAGTGTGGAAAACGGCACCATCATCTTCATTGGCGCAACGACGGAAAACCCCAGCTTCAACGTCAACAACGCTTTACTGTCACGAGCGCGTGTTTTTACGTTGCAAGCGCTGACGTCGGAAGCACTAGAACGTATTCTTGCGATCGTGCTGCGACGATCGGACGAATTGCTTGGCGTGCCGAAAGTGAAAATGGCAAAACCGGTGCGCGCCTATGCGACACTGATGGCAAACGGCGATGCGCGATCACTCCTCAATGCGCTGGAGGTTGCTGTGCACCTTGCGCATGTGCACAACCCCGCAAATGTCACGGTGACCAAAGCGCACATTGAACAGGCGATGCAGCAGGCGCATTTGCTCTATGATAAAAATGGGGAAGAGCACTACAATGTCATTTCCGCTTTGCATAAGTCTATGCGTGGTGGCGATGCGGATGCGGCACTCTACTATCTTGCGCGTATGCTTGTCGGTGGGGAAGATCCGCTTTACATTGCGCGACGCATTATCCGTTTTGCGTCGGAGGACATCGGTATGGCAAACTCCTTTGCGCTGCCACAGGCGGTTGCGACATATGATGCGTGTCGCTTTATTGGTATGCCGGAGTGTGGTGTGAATCTTGCACAGGCGGTGGTATATATGGCGAAGAGTACGAAAAGCATTACCCTTTATGAAGGATACAATACCGCAACGGCGGATGTACGTGAACATGGCAACCTTCCCGTGCCACTCCATATCCGCAATGCGCCGACGAAACTCATGAAAGATCTTGACTACGGCAAGGACTATAAATACACACCATTGGCGACGGAAGAAGAGAATGCGGCACAAACATTTTTGCCAGAAAAGCTCTTGGGGAAGAAATATTTACGGGAAAAATGAAAAACCGCCTCATGTGCGCATGACGGCGGTTTTTTGAGATTATTGCGTTGGTACGCCGCTTGCGGACAGCATGCATCTGCGTTGCAATGTGTACGCATCAAATGCGCCGTAAATCTCTCTACGGAACCGGAATATGAGGTCTGCATTGTAAGTCTCTGCCGACTCTAAATACAGATCTGCGACAACTTGCACCACCTCATCTACCGTGGTGCTATATTCCGTTATTGGTGCCCATGGGCGGTGCAATGTCGCAATTAAGACACGCATACGCCTTGCAGTTTCTGGGCTGTATTGTTTGATGTGGCTGTGCATCTCTACTATTGCCGGAAATCTCGTTTTCATGGTGAGCCTCCCTTGTTGATGTTAAGACAACGGTCTATTGTCACCATTATACAATAAATTGTGCATTTTTGCAATCGTCTGCGGCATCGTGTATACTTGCGGTAGTGAGTGGGTATAAATGACACGTTATGCAGTGTATTTTTTGCAAAAAACCGTACGGAACGAAAGTGCTGGATTCGCGGACGGTCAAAGGCGGGCGCGCGGTGCGCCGGCGACGCGAGTGTTTGAAATGCGCACAGCGATTCACAACGTATGAGGAAGTGGAGATCTTGCGTTTGCGCGTGATCAAGCGCGATGGTGCCGTGGAGGAGTATAACCGCGACAAGATTGAAGGCGGACTGCGCAAGGCGCTGGAGAAGCGCCCTGTGTCGGAGGAGCGTATTCAAAAGCTGATCATGGATATTGAGTATGCCGTCCAAGCCAAGGAAAAGCGCGAAATCAAAAGCCGTACGATCGGCAAGATCATCATGGACAAACTGCGTGATGTGGACGATGTGGCGTTTATTCGCTTTGCTAGTGTGTACAAGTCCATCGGTAGTGCGGATAGCTTCCAGCGTGTGATCGCGGAGATGATGAAAGACTAACATCGAGTGACGGTATGCGTACGCAAAAAAGTGAAGGGACAAAAATCCGCGTGAAGGTTGTGCCGCGCAGCAAGGAGAATGGTGTGACCGCCATGCCGGATGGGACGTATGTGGTGCGCACTACCGCTACGCCGACCGATGGCAAAGCCAATGCTGCTGTTGCCGCGCTGCTTGCCGCGCATGTGCGTGTGGCAAAAAGTCGCGTGAGCCTGGTGCGTGGACATGCGTCGCGACACAAAGTGTTTGTTGTGCACGAGTAGTGTCCAGACTCTTGCGTTATTTTCCGTTTTTGATATAATAAGCCTTGTGTTAAATTTTTTGGGCCGATAGCTCATCTGGTAGAGCGCCTCGTTTGCACCGAGGAGGTAGCGGGTTCAAGTCCTGTTCGGTCCACAGTGGAAGATGGCGCAGTAGTGAAAATGTTTTGGGCGATTAGCTCAGGTGGTTAGAGCGCGTCACTGATAATGACGAGGTCCGAAGTTCAAGTCTTCGATCGCCCACACGAGCAAAAAGAGAAGCGGAGATGGCACAGGGTCATCTCCGTTTTGTGTTGCGTGGGGTAGTATGTGGGCTAGAATTGCAGGAATTGTTTTTCGGGGAAGGTGATGGATTGCAAGCGGCGCGGTGTGTCGTCGTCGCGGTCAATGAAGTAGAGGAGGTTTTGCTTGTGGCGGTTGATGATTTTCGTGGTGGGCGTGTCTAGTGTGATGATGGTTTCCGTTGTCGTGCCGGCGCGATTGTCCAACGCTGTCATTTTGAGGTCTGTGCCCACGGTGTACAGGACGTGTGCATAGTCTTTGGCAAAGTGGACATTGTCCAAGACTTGGCTGTAGCGGATGATGGGTTGCGCGGTGTCTTCTTTGGGTAGCGGTTGCGCGTCCCAATCGCGCGTGTAGTACACAAAGATTTCAAAAGGCGAATAGTAGAGGAGCTTCTTTCCGTCGTCGGAGAAGTGCGCGCCGACGATGTTGTCACCGAGCTTTTTCCTGTAGATGTTGTTTGCACCGCGATTGTAGAGCAGGAGTTCATGGTCGGTGTCATTGAGTACGATGATGCGCGTGTTGTCATAGGCATCCAGGCGTAGTTGGGTTGCTGTTGGTAGGAGATCAAATGTCGTGAGTGTTTTCGCATTGGTGCCACGTACGTCACGGTCATAGAGTACGGTGTGTGCCGTAGTGAGGATGTAGATGCCGTCATCGGCAAAGTCATATGCTGTGGCATCGGTGGCGACAGCGATGGGCGCTGTGGCGGTCGGTTGTGGTGTTGCCGTAAGTGTAGCGCGGTAGAGCGTGTTATCGGCGATGTAGTAGAGAGAGGTTTTCTCTTTGGGGTCCCAGCGTACGGCGCGTACGGCGCGGTGTGGTAGGATTTGTGAAAGGAGTGCGGTGGTGTTGTTGTCTAGAAATGCGACGGCGTAGTCTGGTGTGTCGTCAATCGCCTTCTCCAAGGGGATGACAACGGCGCGACTGTCGGTAGACCATTCAATGTTGGCACGCGGGTCGCTTGTGAAGCGCATATCACTGAACAGGAAGGTGTGGGTTGTGGCAGCAGTGTCGGCGTTAAAGATGCGTACGGTGTGCAGATTATTCACTTGGCGCGTGGCGGCAAAGAGGTGTTCTTTTGGCGCGGGGAAAAATGTATCCACATTGTCCACGGCATGCCGTGTGCGCGCATAGTCATTGCGTACCAAAACGACGTTCCAAAACTCTGTTGCCACACCGCTGTGGACAATTGCCTCCTTGTACCACGGCTTGTAGCCGTCAGCGGTGACAGTGACGGTGTACTTGCGCGCGCGCAAATTGCGGATGTGGTAGACGTTGTTGATGACATTGACGAGGCGAGAACGCGGTTTGTGTCCGTCAATGAGGACGGTGGTGCTGGAAGGGTTGGTTTTGATGCTGATGGAACCTGTGTAGATAAATACTTTTGACGTGAAATCCCGCGTATAACCAAAAACATAGAGAAGGACGAGCGTGGTCATGCAGATGTAGGACGCGGCTAATGTCCAAAAGAAAATACGGCGCGGAAGAGCTGTTTTCATAACATGCAATATAAATTTAGTGCATCATTACGCATTATAGCGTATGCCGCACTACAAATCAATCGCTGTATAGTGTATACTGAAAAAGTAATTCGTACACCCTCTCTCTATGGTTTCTGTGACATCATTATTCATCCTTGCGGCAATTGCGGGCTTCGGTGCGCTGTTGGCGCCCATCATGCAATCACTATGGCTCATGCGGACGTTTATTGCGTCTCTGATCGCACTTTTGGTGGTGCTTCTATTGCCAGATCATCTGCCACTCGGCACCTATGGGCCGGTATTGATTTTTGCGGCGATCACAGTGTTCTTTTTGGCGGCGCATCAGTGGCGGTTTTTTGATGCGGATCACTGGCATGCAGCGCGGTTCAGTCCGCGGGTATTTTTCTTCGGTGTTAGTTTTGCATTTTACATTGCGGCGACGGTGTGCACATTGGTTGCACTGCGCGCACTACCCGACATGATGATGACCAAAGATCTCTACGCACTCTTCACAGAATACTACTTCTCCTTCGTTGTGGCGCCGATCATCATTGCGGTTGTCGCGGCACGGTAATGGCATAAGAGCATTTCCTATGAAAAATATGTATACTCCTCCATCCCACCCCACAGGACAGCGACCACGCACGAAGACACTATGGCGCACCGTCGGCATTATGATTGCTGCTGTTGTGCTTTTGGTGGGTGGTGCGCTGTGGTATGCGGCGCGCCACAAGGGTGCTGTGCTGCAAAAAACGATTAGTGCTATGGATGCACTACCGTCGTTTAAGCAATTGGATCCCGCCACGCGTGCGCAGTTTGGCGTGATTCAAGATCTCGCCAATGCCATTCTTGCGCAAGACAATGTGACGCGACGCTATCTGCTTCTCTTGCAGAACAACTTGGAGTTGCGTCCGGGCGGCGGCTTTTTGGGACAGTATGGCGTCGTAGAGATCAAAAATGGCGAAATTCTTTCTTCTGTTGTGGAGGATGCCAATGTGTTGGATGGTACGTATAAATCCGATCGCCTCTTGCCGGCGGCGCTGCAAAAATACCTCAGCGATACCAAGAAAATGAAATTCCGCGACAGCAACTACTCTCCACACTTTCCCGACAATGTGCAGGATGCATTGTATTTCTACAACCTTGCGGGGCGCGATGCCAATTTTGACGGCGTCTTCTCTGTGAACGCGTCTGTTTTTGAAGATGTGCTGCGGATCACAGGGCCGATCACGGTGACATTTCGCGACTTTGAAAAGTATGGCGCATTTGACGCCGATGGCGGTTTGATGAAGTTGCAAAAAATTGTGGAAGAGCCGGTGTTTCGCAGTGATGAGCGCAAGGCATGCGAGAAAGTGTTGCGCGAGGCGAAAGTGTCGGACGACGATCCGCGGTGGAAGGCTTGCCAATATGACAAGGATGGCAAGAAGATGAAGCTGATGGACCATGGTGAGGAAGCGGACCGCAAGAGGATCATTCATGTGCTTGCCAAGGACATGGTGCCACGGTTGGCAAAGATGAGTACTATTGAACCTCTCATCACCATGCTGACAAAAAATCTGGCACAAAAGGATATCCAATTGTGGTTCAAGGATGCGCGGTTGCAGCAACTTGCCGCGGGAGAGCGATGGACAGGCGAGGTAGATCAGGCATGGACCGGTGACTATGTGTTGGTGTCTGATGCCAATGTCGGTGCGCTGAAATCAGATTTCTATATGCGGCGGTCCATGGAATACACCGTGGACTTTACGGGGAAGAGTGCGGAGGCGAACGATGCAGCGGCGGGACGCATGGTACGCTATCTCACCGATGACGTGAAAGCGCGCGTGATGGCAAAAACGTTTCGCACCACGGCGCCACTTGCGACGATGCGCATGACCTATGAAAACACCGCGACGGAGCCGAGTTATTTCAATATGGATTATCATTCATTTACGCGCCTCTATGTACCGCAGGGCAGCATGTGGTATGTGCGCGAGTGGTTTGAGCCGCCGGGGATGGACAGTAACGTCTTTGGTGACAAGCAGGCGTATGGCTACAAATTTGACGTGTTGCTTGGGCAAAAAATGCCGACGATGCTACAGTATACACTCCCGCAGCGTATCACGGAAGACGGCTATACACTGAAAATACAAAAGCAATCCGGCATCGGTGTCATTCCGTTGACCGTGACGGTGATCGGCGCGGACGGTACAACATATAGTAAAACCATTGACTTTATGCACGACACGATCTTTGCACTGAAAGACATTGATGGGACAAAGGCATTGGTTGTGGAGGAATAGTGCGCGCCATACTATCGCCGTGAGACGAAAGGATTGTCCTTGATGTAGAAGCGCAAAGGCTTGTCTTTCCATGCGCTGGCATAGGGGATGCCGATGCGCGGTGCGGCGATGATGTGCGATGACGGGATACGATGATTGTCGCTACTAATGAACACATGCGCCGTGCGATCGGTTGCTGATGTCCCGTTGAGGGAACGGTCAATGGCAAGCGCGTGGCAGAGTTTGCCTGGGCCGTTTGTGAGGTCGCGGTTGGTGCGCACCGTTGTACGCGCGGCACGCATAGGGGCAATGCCTTCCACGGGCTCAATGGCGCGAATGAGTACGCCTGCCGGTGTGCCCGGTAAGTCTGTCACGATATTCAATTGATGATGCATGCCGTAGACGAGGTAGATGTACCATATACCTGCTGGACCAAAAAGTACCTCTGTGCGTGGTGTACGTCCGCGGTGGGCGTGTGACGCCATGTCTTCTGCGCCGACATACGCTTCTGTTTCTACGATGATGCCGCTGCGTGTGGGCGCGGTGTCACTGCGGCGTGTGAGCAGTGTGCCGAGGAGATCGCGAGCGACGGTGCGAGCGTTGCGTGCGAAAAAAGAATGTGGGAGATGGTGCTGCATAGGCGTGTGGGATGAGGAGAGTGTCTTGCAAGGGTATTCTGACAAGTTTTGCGAACGCTGTAAAGATTGCCTTGGCATAAATCGCAACATGGAGTACAATGACATGTGTACATGAGGTTCATCCTCTTTTACGCTTTTTAGTAATGTAACATCATATGACACAAGTACGACGCGAGCAATCGTTTGTGATGATCAAGCCGGATGGCGTACAGCGGGCGTTGATCGGTGACATCATCCATCGCTTTGAACGCACGGGGCTCAAACTGGCGGCGCTATCGTTCGGCATGCTGGACGAGAAAAAGTGTTGGGAGCACTACAACAAAGACGAGCAGTGGTTTATGGAAAAAGGAACACGCATTGTAGCGGGACGTAAGGAAGCTGGATTGCCGATTGAAAAGGAGGCTATAGATTATGGGCGCGACATTATCCAACAGTTGGTGGTGTTCATGACGTCGGGGCCCGTGGTGAAGATGGTGTGGGAAGGCAATGAGGCGGTAGGTGTGGTGAAAAAAATCGTTGGCGGTACGGAGCCACTCACGTCGGACGTTGGGACGATTCGCGGCGACTACACAGTAGACTCCTATGATCTCTCCGGCATTGACGGGCGCGCCGTGCGTAACCTCATTCACTGTTCTGACGCTCCGGAAGAAGCGCAGCGCGAAATTGGCATTTGGTTTGATCAAAAAGACATCATGAGTTATCGCTTGGTGGAAGAACAGATTTTGTATGATGTGAACCTGGACGGGATTTTGGAGTAGAGCGCCACAGGACAGCAGGGTGATTGTAGTACAATGCACGGAAAAATTTGACAAGAAAAACATGCCGTGCTACAGTTGCAATACTGTTTTTGGGAGGATTCCCGTTGCAGATTCAGACACTAAATGGCGCACAACATCTTTCGCGCTCATGTGTCGGTGTTCGTGTGTTTTATAAGCTTAATTAAATAATCACCATATGCGTACGGACGGACGGTCGCATCATAATGACCGGACGTTGTGTGCAAAATAAAAGGTATGGCAGAAGCATTCAATCGAAGCAAGCCGCACGTAAACGTGGGCACGATCGGCCATGTGGATCATGGCAAAACGACAACAACCGCTGCGCTATTGCACGTGTTGTCAATGAAGGGTTTTGCAAAGGTGCGTAATGTTGATGAGATCGACAAGGCGCCCGAAGAGCGCGAGCGTGGTATTACCATCGCGACATCGCACTGTGAGTATGAGTCCGATACGCGTCACTATGCGCATGTGGACTGTCCGGGACATGCTGATTATATCAAAAACATGATTACCGGCGCTGCACAGATGGATGGCGCGATCCTTGTGGTGTCCGCAACCGATGGTCCGATGCCGCAGACACGCGAGCATATTCTCTTGGCGCGTCAGGTTGGTGTACCGGAGATCGTGGTGTTTATCAACAAGGTGGATATGGTGGATGATCCAGAGCTCATTGAGCTTGTGGAGGCAGAGGTTCGCGAACTTTTGACAAAATACGAATTTGACGGCGATAATGCTGCGGTGATTCGTGGTAGCGCACTTAAGGCGTTGGACGCCAAGACGGCGGACGATGCGGACGCAAAGCCCATTATTGATCTTGTTGCTGCTCTTGACGCGAAGATTCCGCAGCCGGAGCGCGACACAGACAAGCCGTTCCTGATGCCGATTGAGGACATTTTTTCCATTGAGGGTCGCGGTACGGTGGTGACAGGTCGCATTGAGCGAGGACAAATCAACATCAATGAAGAAGTGGAGATTGTCGGCCTGCGTCCAACCACAAAAACAATCGTGACGGGTATTGAGATGTTCAATAAGTCACTGGATCACGGTGAGGCTGGAGACAACGCTGGTATTCTCTTGCGCGGTTCGAAGAAAGAAGATGTGGAGCGCGGACAGGTGTTGGCAAAGCCGGGATCTATTACACCACACACGGATTTTGAGTCCGAGGTCTATGTCTTGACAAAGGAAGAGGGTGGACGTCACACGCCGTTTTTTAAGGGGTACAAACCGCAGTTCTATGTGCGTACGACGGATGTCACCGGCGAGGTGATCCTACCGGATGGTACGGAGATGGTGATGCCTGGTGACACTGTGTCACTTTCCGTCAAACTTGGTGCGGCGGTAGCGATGGAAGACGGTATGCGTTTCGCCATTCGTGAAGGTGGTCGCACTGTTGGTGCCGGCGTGGTGACCAAAATTGTGAAGTAAACAATCTTTGGAAGCAAAGGTGGAGCGTTGCAGAGTATCTGTAGCGTTCTCCTTTCCCTCTAAAATATCAAGGGAAACATGTAATTTGTAACGCAGGAGTCAGTTCGCCATGGCGAAGAAAGAAGAAGCATCAACGCGCGTACGCATCAAGATCAAAGCGTATGACAGCAAGGTCATTGACAAATCTGCACGACAAATTGTCGAGGCAGCGGTTCGTACAGGCTCACAAGTAGCCGGTCCGGTTCCGCTTCCAACGCAGATCAAGAAAGTCACAGTCAACCGTTCCACGTTTGTCCACAAGGATGCGCGGGAGCAGTTTGAGATGCGCATACACAAGCGTCTCATTGACATTATCAATCCGTCCCAAAAGACGATTGAGGATCTGACGAACCTTGATTTGCCGGCAGGCGTCAGCATTGAGGTGAAGATGTAATAAGTGTGTGTACTTTCACTTTTACACAGCAACTCTTGCGCGTTTGCACATTTTCATGTAGTATATTCACAAAGGGAGACGTTGTGCGCGATCGTTTTTTGTAGTGTCACAATATCTGCGTTTGTACACACAGTTTCGTTAAAGTCCCAAAACATCAGAAGCTGCGCGTTTGTGCGGTTTCTGCGGTGAGTGGGGATACTCAGCGAGCGAGAAAGTTTGTTCAATCGGTATGCGATCTTGACAAACTTATGATTTTTCTATAAGATTCTATAAGAAAATCATCTGGCTTGCGATAAAGCCATTTTTTATTTGACATAATAATCTGAGTGATGGGATGCCACTGTGGCATAGTCTCTATAACAATTGTATGAAATTCGCACTGGGAAAAAAAGTGGGCATGACGACAATCTACGATGATACGGGCGCACAGAATGTGACATTGATAGCTATTACGCCGAATACCGTGGATGTGTTGCGCACAAAAGACAAGGACGGCTATAGCGCGGTCCGTGTTGTGGCGCCACAAACAGTGAAGAAGTCATGTCGCAAGGAATTCCGCGTGGATGATGCCTCTGCATATACCACAGATACCATCATCGGCGCCGACACGTTTGCCGTGGGTGACATTGTGCGTGTGAGTGGCATCACCAAGGCGAAGGGTTTTCAGGGTGTTGTGAAGCGTCATGGATTTGGCGGCGGTCCAAAGACACATGGGCATCGCCATGTACTGCGTCAAGCGGGATCTATCGGTAGCGCGTTTCCCGAACACGTGATGAAAGGGAAGCGTATGGCCGGTCGCATGGGTGGTGGACACGCCACATCACGCGGTCTGCGCGTGGTGCACGTGGATGCACAAGCCGGAACCATTGCTGTCAAGGGTAGTGTGCCGGGTGTTGCGGGGCGCGTTGTGGAAATTGTAAGTCTTGCCTAATTTTTCTGACACGTTATGAAAAAAATTGATGTTTACAATCTTGAGGGCAAAAAAGTGGCAACGGTAGATCTGAATGCCGCGGTGTTTGATGTGAAGGGCAGTGATGCTATGATCCATCAAGTGTATGTTTCGCAAGCGGCAAACCGCAGAAGCGGTCATGCACATACTAAGATCCGCTCGGAAGTACGTGGTGGTGGCAAAAAGCCGTGGCGACAGAAGGGCACGGGCAATGCGCGTACGGGCTCTATCCGTAATCCACTATGGAAGGGTGGTGGCGTGATTTTTGGTCCGACAAAGGAGAGAAATTACACCAAAGACATCAACAGCAAAGTGAAGAAAAAGGCGATTGCGCTTGCGTTGACCAAAAAAGCGCATGCCGACAAGATTCGCGTTGTGGACAGTTTTGTGATGGAGGATGTGAAGACTAAGCCGATGGCGGCGCTCTTGCATACCATGGGTGTGGATGCCAGTGCTGTGGTAGCGTTTGCGCCGAAAGAAGCGGCAAGCTACAAAGCGGTGCGCAATATTGCGCGCGTGGTGCCGATGGAAGCGGAGAAGCTCAATGTCTATGATGTCATGAATGCGCAGTATGTTGTACTGAGTTTGGACACACTTAAACAACTGGATGCAAAATACGCAGCATAGCGTGCGCACCATTTAGTAAATACGATTATGGGTATTTTTAGCAAAAAAAGTGAAGAGAAAAAAGACGCCGCAACGCAGGCTGTTGATACAAAGGCAGTACCAAAGACCGCTGCGAAAAAGGACAAAGGCGCGATGCCTGTGGTGACGGCAACGGCAAGCGCTTATGGCGTGCTCGTTGCGCCGATTGTAACGGAAAAATCGCATCAGTTGAGTGGCAATAGACAATACGTTTTTCGCGTGGCGACTACGGCAACAGCGCGTACTGTGAAGATTGCCGTGGCGCAGGCCTATCACGTGACGGTGACGGCGGTGCGTATTATGACTGTCAAGCCAAAGCGTCGTACGATGAAGTACGATCGCGGCTATCAGAAGCAATACAAAAAGGCGATTGTGACACTTGCCAAGGGGCAATCCATTGATCTGTTTCATGCGGCATAATTCCCATTTGCATTACTAACCGAAACGTATGGCAATTAAAGTATACAAACGAAATCACGCGGCGCGGCGCAATATGACCGTGATCAAGCCGGTGGCGGTAACCAAGACCAAGCCGGAGAAGTCGCTCTTGCGCGGTATCAGCCAGAAGGCCGGTCGCAGTGGAGGTAAGATTTCTGTGCGTCATAGGAGCGCGGGCAACAAAAAACTCTATCGCATGATTGATTTCAAACAAAACAAGCACGATATCGTTGGTACGATTACGGCAATTGAGAAAGATCCTTTCCGTAGCGCATTGATCGCCTTGGTGGTCTATGCAGATGGTGAGAAGCGCTACATTCTCGCAACGGAGCACATGCGTGTCGGGATGACAGTGGTGACGGGCGCAGATGTACCGATGGATGAAGGTAATCGCACGCCGCTCAAGCGTATTATTGCAGGCACAGCGGTATGTAACATTGAGATGCGGCGCGGTAAGGGTGGGCAGATTGTGCGTAGTGCTGGCAGCAGCGCGACAGTGATGGGTGTGGATGATCGCTATGCGCAGGTGAAGATGCCGTCAGGAGAAATTCGCCTCATTGACAGAGAGTGCTATGCGACGATCGGGCAGATGAGTAATTTTGAGCACAATACGGTGAAGATTGGCAAGGCGGGACGTGCACGCCACATGGGCAAACGTCCGGCGGTGCGTGGTACGGCGATGAATCCTGTGGATCACCCGCATGGTGGTGGTGAGGGACGTCAGCCGATCGGTTTGAAGTATCCCAAGACGCCGTGGGGACGCCCGGCGCTGGGTGTACGTACACGCAAGGCAACCAAGCCGAGTACGCAGTATATTGTGAAATCACGCCATAAGAAATAATTTGTTTTGATGCAACGAACATGAGTCGATCAGTGAAAAAGGGACTATACGTTGATGAACGTGTGGTGAAAAAAATTACAGGAAAGACACCACAGCAAGCCGGTGTGATCAAAACGTGGTCGCGTGCGTGCACTATTGCACCGGAGATGATCGGATTTACGTTTGCTGTGCATACGGGCAAGGATTTCCACAATGTGTTTGTGACGGAGGAGATGGTGGGGCATAAGTTGGGTGAATTTGCGCCAACACGGAAGTTTTCTCGTCATGGTGGTAAGATGCAGAAAGAGTTGGAGCAAGCGGCAAAGCAGCGCGAAGTGGATACTGCCAAGAAGTCCGCTACACCAGCAAAGAAATAATCAGACAAGCCAATTTTAGTAACGATCTATGACAAAAGTAACGGCACAACTCACCAATTTTCGCATGTCACCGCAGAAGGTACGCCTGGTGACGCGCACGGTACGCGGCAAGTCCGTGTCAGAGGCAATCGGTATGTTGCGGTTTGATGTGCGCGCCGCTGCGGCACCGCTACGCAAACTCTTGCAGAGCGCTGTGGCAAATGCGCGACAGAACAATCAGATTAGTGAAGAGCGGTTGATGGTGGAGGAGGTCACGGTGAGCGGTGGACCGGTGCTCAAGCGATGGATGCCCCGCGCGCAAGGACGTGCGACGCACATCCTCAAGCGTACCGCAACCATCCGTGTGACACTTGTGGCATCGGATGACGTGGCTGAATCGGTACAGAAACAAAAGAAAACGAAAGCAACAACAACGGTACAGGCGGTAGAGACAGCAGCGACAAAAACGGCAGCGAAAAAAGCAACAAAGGTTGCGGCGAAGCACACCATTACACGCAAGGCTAAATAACATTCATTACTATGGGTCACAAAGTCAATCCAAAAAGTCTCCGATTGGGTATTACGACAGACTGGCGTTCGCGTTGGTTTGGCGGCAATAACTATGCAAAAATCCTGGAACAGGATGTGTTTTTGCGGCGTGCTGTAATGAAGAAGTATCGCCATGCGGCGATTGCCGATGTGGAAGTAGAGCGTAACGAGAAGTCCGTCACGGTGATTGTGCGCACATCCCGCCCGGGCATGTTGATTGGACGGGGTGGCAGCGGCATTGAAGATCTTACGCGCTTTATTCGTGAAACCATTTTCCCGGGGCGCAAGATGGAGATCAAGGTGGATGTCAAAGAAATCAAGCAGCCGGAGGAGAGCGCAGCGATCGTTGCACAGAATGTTGCGGAGCAATTGGAGAAGCGTATGCCGTTCCGTCGCGTACTTAAGACAACGATTGAATCGGCAATGAAGAATCGCAATGTGAAAGGGATCAAAGTGCAGGTGGGCGGTCGCCTCAATGGCGCGGAAATGTCACGCGTGGAGTGGTTGTCTGAGGGTACGATTCCATTGCACACTTTACGTGCGGACATTGATTTTGCTCGTGACACGGCGCGCACAACCTATGGCGCGATTGGTGTAAAGGTGTGGGTATACAAGGGTGAGAAGTTTGCGCACAGCGAACACGCCGCATAATTGAAATTTTAGTGAGGACACGCATATGTTAATGCCACGAAAAGTCAAACATCGCAAAATGCACCGCGGCGGCAAGCTCAAAGGGAGCGCCACGCGCGGTACGGTCGTCAGTTACGGTAGTTTTGGGCTCAAGGCGGAGACGTCGGGACTCGTGACGGCGCGACAAATTGAATCCGCACGTCGGACGATTACACGCTATATGCAGCGATCGGGAAAGTATTGGATTCGCATTTTTCCGGACCACCCAATGACCAAAAAGGGCGATGAAACACCGATGGGTAAGGGAAAGGGTGCTGTGGATCATTATGTTGCAAAGGTGCGTGCCGGCAGAGTGATGTTTGAAGTAGATGGTATTGACGAAAAAACGGCGCGCGAGGCATTCCGCTTGGCGGGACACAAGCTCTCTCTGCGCACACGCTTTGTGGTAAAACAGTAAACACCTAATTCACCAATGATTGCAAAAAAACATATGAACATGACAGAACTACGCGACAAATTACCGGAAGAACTCCATGCTATGGCTGACACCGTCAAAAAGGAAATGGCACAGGCCGTTTTGGATGCACGGAGCCGTGGCGAGCACGCACACATTGGTGCGCGCAAGAAAGATCTGGCGCGTATTCTGACGGTGATTCACCAGAAGCGTACGGCATAACCATTTTGAGATAATTTTACGATCAGCATATGACACACGAAGCAAAAAAAGTGACATTCAAAGGGACGGTGGTGTCCACAGCAATGGATAAGACGGTTGTGGTCGCCGTGGATACGTTCAAGTCGCATCCGAAGTATTTGAAAAAATACGTCTCCACCAAGAAGTACAAGGCGCACGATGAGGGCAATGCCTGCGCGGTGGGGGATGTGGTGACGATCGCGGCATGCCGACCAATGAGTAAGCAGAAGAAGTTTGTCGTGGTGTCCAAATAATTTTAAGGTAAAGCAGTTTGTATGATTCAGGCGGAAACATGGCTCACGGTAGCCGACAATTCGGGAGCGAAAAGCATTGAGTGCTTCAAGGTGCTCGGCGGATCAAAGCGCCGCTATGCGCAGATCGGCGATATTATCGTTGCATCAGTGAAGACGGCGGAGCCGCGTGGCAACGTTAAGGCTGGTGATGTGGTCAAGGCTGTGATTGTGCGTCAGAAGAAAGCGCTGCGTCGCAAGGATGGTTCCTACATTCGCTTTGATGAGAACGCTGCGGTGATTGTGGATCCCAACAACAAAGAGCCGCGGGCAACGCGTATTTTTGGACCGGTGGCGCGTGAACTGCGCGAAAAGGGATTTGGCAAGATCATTTCGTTGGCGCCGGAAGTATTGTAATCGCTTAGTGAATAAACATGTATGTATAAAATCAAGAAAGGCGATACAGTACAGGTTATTGCCGGTAAAGATAAGGGAAAGCGCGGTGAGGTGTTGGCGGTGGACGCACGGAGCGGCAAAGTTGTCGTCAAGGGTGTCAATATGGCAGTGCGACACATGAAGGCGCGCAAGAATATGACAAAGGGCGAGCGCATCACGGCGGAGGCGGCACTGGATGCATCTAATGTGGCATTGGTCTGTCCGCACACGGACAAGCCGACGCGCGTGGGATTTGTTGTGAAAAATGGCACGAAGGTGCGCGTTTCCAAGAAGAGTGGTAAAGAAATTGATTAATACATCGTATGAGCGTGGTAAAATCCATCAAACAACAGTATAGCGACGTACGGAAGGATCTGCAGAAAGATCTCGGCCTTGCCAATGTGATGCTTGTGCCAACCATCAGCAAGGTTGTGATCAATATCGGTATCGGCAAATTCCTCAAGAACACGGAGGGGCTTGGTGAGGTAGAGGAAGGCCTTGCGGCAATCACGGGACAGAAGGCTGTGTATACCAAAGCGGCAAAGTCTTTGGCGGGATTTAAGATTCGCGAGGGGCAAGATGTTGGCATGAAGGTGACGTTGCGCGGTGCACGCATGTGGCACTTCCTGGATCGCTTGGTTGGTGTCGCCTTGCCGCGCGTTCGCGACTTTCAGGGCATTGCACCCACGGCTGTGGATCAGGGCGGCAACCTCAACATCGGCATCAAAGAGCATACAATCTTTCCGGAAATTGTTGCGGAGCATGTGCGTAATCCGTTTGGGTTGCAGGTGACGGTGGTGAGTTCTGCGCGGTCCAAGAAAGATGCGGAAAAACTCTTTCGCGCACTGGGATTTCCTCTCACGCAAAAGAAATAATTTATTAGCTATTTAGGATACAACGTATGGCAAAAACATCAGTCAAAGTTCGCGCACAGAAGAAACCGAAATTCTCCACACGGGAGGTGCGGCGCTGTTGGAAATGTGGCCGCAAGCAGGGCTATCTCCGCTATTTCGGCATCTGTCGGATTTGCTTTCGCGAATTGGCGAGCAAAGGCGAGTTGCCTGGCGTGAGAAAGAGTAGCTGGTAATATGCAATGATATTTTTTAATGATACGAAGGTATGATCGATGCAATGAGTGACATGTTGACACGAATCCGCAATGCGCACGCCGCAGGGCATGCAACGGTTCTTGTGCCAAAGTCAAAATTGAAACTTGCCGTTGCCACGGTCTTTGCAAAAGAGGGCTTTGTGGAGCGCGTGGATGTGGTGACTGATGAGACAACGGCCGGTCGCGAGATGATTCGCATTACGCTGAAGTATGAGCAGTTGAGCGCAACGCGCCGTCGTCCGGTCATTGAGGGCTTGCGACAGGTGAGTCGTCAGGGGCAGCGGATGTATGTCAAGAAAACCGATTTGCATAAAGTGCGTAGCGGCTATGGTCTTGCGGTGGTATCGACATCGCAGGGTGTGATGAGCGGCAAAGAAGCGCGCAAGCGCGGGTTGGGCGGCGAGCTAATTTGCGAGCTGTGGTAATTACAAGTACAACGTAGATATAAGCGTATGAGTCGTATTGGACAGAAGACAATTGCAATCCCCGGCGGTGTTACCGTGACTGCTACGGCGTCCACGGTGGAAGTGAAAGGTGCCAAGGGTACACTTTCCGTGCCGGTGCACAATGCTGTGACTGTGAAAGTAGCGGAGGACGGTGTGACGGTGGAAAAAAAACATAATGCACAGATTGCGCAGGCAATGTGGGGCACGATGGCGCGCCTAGTTGAAAATATGATTGTCGGTGTGACGGACGGTTTTACAAAGACATTGGAATTGAGCGGTGTGGGGTATCGTATGGCGGTGAAAGGCAAGGCGCTGGATCTGGCACTGGGCTTTTCACATCCCGTGGTTGTGGAGATTCCCGAGGGGATTACAGTGGCGATTGAAGGGCACACCATGACCATCACAGGTATTGATAAACAACAGGTGGGACAGTTTGCGGCGAATGTCCGCGCATTGAAAAAAATGGAACCCTACAAGGGCAAGGGCTTCAAGTATGCCGATGAGCAGGTGCGTCGCAAGGAGGGCAAAAAGGCATCCGCATAACAGCACATATTTATTTATCCTAGCATATACGTATGAACATGATGACTCGCAACAGCAAAAGACTCCACCGTGCACGACGTGCACGCGCAACAGTGACAGGTACACCGGCGCGGCCACGCTTGCGTGTCTTCCGTTCACTGCGTTCTCTGTCGGCGCAAATTATTGACGATACGACGCATGCTACACTTGTGAGCGCCCACTTGGCGGAAGTCAAAGGCACAGCCAACACCGTGGAAGGTGCAGCGAAACTCGGTGCACTGATTGCTAAGAAAGCGCAGGAGCGTCAGATTACCGTGGTAGTCTTTGATCGCGCCGGCTATAAATATCACGGTAAGGTCAAGGCGCTGGCGGACGCGGCGCGCAAGGGCGGGCTACAATTTTAATTTTTTGCATCTACTAACCAATGTTCTATGGCATTTAAGAAAGACCACAAAAAATCAGGAAAGCCGGGTCGCCGGCCAAAATCGGAGTTTGATACGCAGATGCTTGATCTGGCGCGTGTGACGCGCGTGGTGAAGGGCGGTCGCCGTTTTCGCTTTCGTGCAACGGTCGTTGTGGGCAACCGCAAGGGCAAAGTTGGCGTGGGCGTGGCAAAGGGTGGCGACGTGTCGGCGGCAATACAGAAGGCGACGGCGGATGCCAAGAAAAACATGATTACTGTGGCACTTGATGGCAAGACGATCCCCTATGAGACGACGGCAAAGCTTGGAAGTGCACGTGTGATCCTCAAGCCGAACAAAGAGGGGCGCGGTGTGATTGCTGGTGGTGCGATTCGCGCCGTCATGGACCTTGTCGGGATCCGCGATGTTGTGTCAAAGTCACTTGGTTGTTCCAACAAGCTGAATGTGGCACGTGCAACGGTGGAGGCGCTCAAGATGATGAAACATACCAGCAAAAATGCGACAGTGGACGACGCTGCGCCGCAAAAACGTACGCAGACGGCAAAGAAAGCTGCTGCAAAAAAGACCACTACCACAAAAGAGGGAGATGCACCCGCAGCAAAGAAAAAAGCACCAGCAAAGAAAACTGTAAAGACAGCTCCCGTGAAGAAGGCGACGACGAAGCGCGCCACATCAACTCGTAAAGCGTAAACGATATGCAAATTCATGAAATCACAGCGCCCGTACGCAAGGCGAAGAAAACCATCGGACGCGGCGGCAAGCGCGGCACATATAGTGGACGTGGCTGCAAAGGACAAAAATCACGCAGCGGCGGCAATGTGAATCCGCTCTTTGAAGGTGGTCGCACCAGTCTTGTGGACACGATGAAAAAAATCCGCGGCTTTGCATCACCGCATCCCAAAATGAACGTGATCACATTGGCACAGCTTGATCGTGCCTACAGCGACGGCGAAACGGTATCACTTGCCACACTACTTGACAAAGGTCTCGTGCGTACCAAAACAGCGCGCCACGGCGTGAAAGTGGTCGCAACCGGCGCCCTCACCAAGAAACTCACCCTTGACGCGGAAACAGTGAAAACAACCACAGCTGCACAGAAAGCGTTTGGCAAAAAATAATCTTACACACCAAAAAACACCGCACACCACATGCGGTGTTTTGTATTGTGGCACAATGATATCTGCTGCCCTATAGAAATATACTGTACTGCTTCACTGTTTCGGACCGGATTTTTGTTGGAGTAGGGTCCATTGATGTGAACACATGATCCGATCTGCAAGATCGGATCAGAAAAAAGTAGTACAGGCGGCAGCGACAAACCACCAATGACACATCACTGCTGCAGCACTTTCTATTGCAGCCTTTCTTTTTCATGCTAAGTTTAAAGCAAATAGTTTTTTCTTTTTGCAATCTCATTGTACATAGATCTATGATGAAGCGTATCACACAAAAACAGTGGATCATCATTGGACTTTGCATGGCGGCGACTGTGCTTGTCTCGACGGTGTTGTGGTACGTAAACAATACGATGCGCACTACCGATACCGCGGAACAATCATAACAAGAACGGCCTGCACAGGAAACGGTACAAGACACACCGGATACCACACATGACATTGCCAAACCACCTATTACCGACACATCAACGTGGCAAACATACACTAATGAAGAATTTGGGTTTTCTGTGAAGTATCCGCAACAAGAAGGCTGGATACTCAAGATTATTGATGAAGAAAATCAGAGAATGCATACTGTAGAAATAGATACGCCGCGACGGTTTGTTGTTGTTATCATAAAAGAACGTGAGGATCCGCGGCGCAATTCATCCGTGAGCATCCGAACAACGGACTGGTTTGATATTACAAAAGATTATTATACACCCGATGAAAATGGCAAGATACCGCGGATTATTCCACATAAAACCATCACAGTTGCCGGAAGAACGGCAGTTACCACTGCTTCTAAAGATGACACATATATTCATTCTGGCACTCGCACTATCACATTTAAACCCGCTCCAAAGGGATGGGGAAAATATAATGTTGTGAGCACCGGAGGTAATTGCGAAGACCCGGAGAATGAAACGATAGACACGATCCTCAATAGTCTACAGTTTATACAATAACCACCTCTCAATCAAAAAACTTTAGATCCCTAAAGTTTTTTGAAAGGAGGTGTTTATTGAAGGTTCTTTTACAATTCAAAATGTGGAGGAAAAGCACATGAAAAGAGTGACTGCTGTTTTCTGTAGTATGTTGTTCTTCTGTTGCCCTATAGCAACTTTTGCAGCTGTGCAAACACAGTTGCCGTTTCTTGATGGGGCAATGTTTGAATGTACGCAAAATAGTGATGATTCTCCTACACATGGCAGAGATCAAAACTACAATGTGGTAAGTGCTCCATCCACAAATTACGACCTAGACTTTACCATGCCACAGGGCACAATTCTTACAGCGGCAATAGATGGTACGGCGTATACTGGATATAGTGCAGGTTTTGGCAATTACATCAAGATAGATTCCGGGAGTGGATATTTTGCACTTGTAGGACACTTGATGAACAATGGCTGTATCTAATGGACAGCAAGTTAAAACGGGACAGCCCATTGGATTTTCTGGGAATACAGGCACATCTACTGGAGCACATGTTCATTTCGGTATTCATCACGGTAATGGCATTGGTACATCAATCGCCATGGATGTGAAGGCAAGAGAATATACCAATGGGGGTGATTTCATTAAGGAAGATTTCTTTCTCACAGGGAATCAATCGGTTCGAGAAATGTATTGTATGAATGAGAATGATGCTGGCAACAGAGGCAATAAGTACGAAGCCGTTCCATTAAGTGGTATATTCAATACATTTCAGTGCAAACTCACAAACAGCGGTGCTTTATGCTGGCAGGGGGATAATGGCGCATTCTCATTCTGTGACGATGCAATTGGACATGTGTTGTATACACGCACAGGCAGCGGCTATTCAAGTAGAGATGTTGATATCAATGAGGCTGTTGCTCTTTGCGACTCTAGTAATACAACTATTGCGCTTACCGACTACCTTAGCGGTGTTGGCGGCAGCCCAACTGACCCACCACCACAATCCGATCTCCGCATTTCCAGCTTTCGTATTGCGCGTGCAGGCTATGCCAATGATTGGCAAGGTGGCTTCACCGTACAACTCACCTATGGACAAATGGCAGAATGTGTGGGTCAGTTACGTGTAAAAAACGAAAGTGCAACAAAAGCTGTGAACGTTGATTCCGACTATCGTGTCACCAACACCAAAAACTTCACAAGCAGTGCATTCAAAATTGATGAGGACGATCCATTCAACATCAACCCCAGCGAAATCGTGACAAAGCATACGAAGGCATTGCCTTTTATGCCTATATATGGCAATTCCCCGGTACCAAGCCCATTTATCGGCTGTACTCGCCATCGCGCATGACACATTTCTATACCAGTGATTGGAATGAAGTGACGCATGCACAAAGTATTGGGTATAACCATGAGAGCATTGCTTTCTATGCTTTTTAACCTCAACAACGAATGTATAAGAAAAACCCCTACCTGTGCGCAGGTGGGGGTGTTTTTATTGTATAGTTCTTGCACAAGAGTGTGTTATTCTCTATACTTGTCTTAGGGAAGATAATTAAAAGAATGCTATATGACGGAACAGGCGATTGCGACGTATGTGAGTACGTACGGCTATGCGATATTGTTGCCGCTGATGATCATTGAGGGACCAATTGTGACGCTCATTGGCGCGTTTTTGGCGTCTATTGGTATGCTGAATGTGTGGGTGGTGCTGGTGTTGTCTATTGCAGGCGATATTATTGGCGATGTGGTGCTGTATGGTATTGGCTATCGGTGGGGGATGCGGTTTGTGACGGCGGTGGGTAAATACATTGGCATGACACACCTCCTCATCTTTCGTTTGGAAAAATTTTTCGAAAAACACGGTGGGAAGACGATTTTTATGGTTAAGGCAACAACAGGGCTTTGCTGGGCGGCATTTGTGACGGCCGGTGTGGTGAAGATGCCGGCGTGGCGCTTTGTGTGGTTTTCCTTTTTGGGGGGCATTGCGTGGAGCAGCGCGCTTGTCGTGTTGGGATATTTTTTCGGATACATGTATGTGCAAATTGAGCAGTACATCACCTATGCCGGATGGGTGATGCTTGGCATTGCACTGCTTATCATCACCATCATGAGCGTATTCAAGAAGCGCACGACGGAAGGGGTGTTTGAGGAAGTGGTGAAGTAAAAAAAGTTATGGTTTGCACGAGTATCATTATTCGCACAAAAAACGAGGCGCAGAAATTGCCGCAGGTGATGAAGACGTTAGCGCAGCAGACAGATCGCGATTTTGAGGTGGTTGTGGTGGATTCGGGCTCCACGGATGCTACGGTGGACATTGCACAGGCACATGGCGCGCGCACTGTGCACATCGCGCCAGAATCCTTTACGTATCCGTATGCCATCAATGTCGGGTGCCGTGCGGCGCGTGCAACAACATATTTTTTAATTCTCAGTGGACACAGCGTGCCGATCTCCGCGACGTGGCTTGCCGATGGCATTGCGCATTTTACACATGACAAGATTGCCGGTGTGTATGGCAATGTATGGGCGCATCGGGATGCGAGTGTGTGGGAGAAAGCAGTGTTCAATGCGACGTTGGGACGTTGGCAGATCGCGCGCGGGTATGTGCGCCATGTACGTCGCGCGGGTATGGGTGTTTTGGGATTTACAAATGCGCTGATTCGGCGAGATCTGTGGGAGTGTCACCCGATTGACGAGGCGTATGCCGGCGGTGGCGAGGACCGCGCATGGGCGCGTCACTGGGTGGAATGCGGCTATACCATCGTGTGTGATGCGCGTTTTAGCGTCTATCATTCGCACGGACTTGGTTTGTGGGGTCTTATGCAGCAATATCGGCACTGGCACGAAGTTGCGCAGCCGCGACCGTATGTGCGACTGCCGTATCGGCAGGAGCGGCAACGCGATGTACGCTAGCGTTTTTCAAGGGTGAACACATGCCAACGCTGCACGGTGTCGTGGTGTCTTTCCACAAAGGCTGCGGTGAGGGTGTCTGAGAGGCGGGCATTGGACTTGTTGGAGAGGAAAAATGCCGTGGCGCCGGACGGTATAGTGTCTGCGTCGGCGGTTTCTACGCGCACGTCGCCGCGCGTGTCGGCGATGAAGCGGATGGAGCGCCCATAAGCATGCGGGAGGAGGTAGATGGGGGTGTCTGCGATTCCGCTTTGCGCCATAATGGCAACAATGCCATGCAGTTCGCCAAGACTAATGCCGCCGTACAAGTCGGCGTTTTTTGTTGTGGGGTCAAAAGCGTAGGTGGTGCGATAGGCGGAGAGGTTGCCGGCGATGAGGGTGAGGCATGCGATGGCGAGCGCACCGTAGATGATACGTGCGGAGGCGTTGCCGCGGACACGGAGAATGAGATGTTCGGTGAGTAGTCCAATCCACACAAACGGTACAAAGAAGAGTGTGAGGAAAAAGCGCGTTTGCAGCGTGTCGCCGATGGGGAGGAGGATGAGGATGTGCAGAACAACGATGCAGAGGGTAGCGGTGAGGGCATGTGTGCGGCGGGTGTTGTTGCTGCGACGCACAGCGATGAGGGTAGCGATAGTGCCGACGGTGCACAGCAGGATACCACATCCGGCGAGTAGTAATTGGAACGGATGAGTGATAAGTTTGCGCGGTGCCGTCCAGTCGCGCGTGGGCTCCGTGCCGGTGAGGACATAGACACTGCCTTGTCCGAAGAATTGTGCCACGTGAATGACATTGTCAACGGTGGAGCCAAGGGAGGTTTTTTTGGCGGATCCGGCAAAAAACGCCGCGCTGTTGGCGCCTCCGTTGCGCAGGTCAAAGAGAAACATGGGGGACAAAAGGGCGGCAATGAGGGTAAAAGTGAGCAGAAGTCGTCCAATGGGCAGAGGTCGGTCGTGCAGGAAACGACGGGTGATGTGCATGATAAGGATAGTGAGCGGCATGATGATGAGGAGGGTGGTGTGTAGTTGCATGCCGATGCCCGCAACGACGCCAAGAAGTATCCACCACCACAGAGATGTACGTTTTTTTGCTGGGAGATCCATGGTGTGCAAGAGTGTCAGGAGAAACGCCAAGAGAAAAAAAGGAATCACATTGGGGTTCCAAACGAAGCGGCTGTATTTGATGAGGAAAAACGACGTGGCGGCAAGGAGCGTGAGCGGCAGTGCAATATGCGAGGCGAAGCAGCGTCGCAGAAAGAGAAAAAGTAGTGGCAGTGTCGCAATGGAGAGCAACGGAACGATGAAGGCGATGCCTTCGGGCGTGGCGCCAAAGACGGCGCCGGAAAAAGCGAGGATGTAGTAGAAGGCGGGGCCAAGTTGAAATGTCGTGCCGCCGGCTTTCGGACCCAAGAGGGGCGCGGTGTGTGTTGTGAGCATGTCCATCGCGATGCGTGTGTCGCGCACTTGGTCGTTGTTGAAGCGCACGCGGTCGCGGAAGTCTTCAAGGCGCAGAAATGCACCGATGGCGATCACAGCAAGAAGTGCCATCGCATACCACAGGCGGGCGCGTTGGCGCGCGAGTGCGGCAGTGTTGGGCATGTTACTCTCCGGGACGTTCATAGGGGGTGATAAAAACGAAGTTAGATGGGCGGTTGAGGATGTACAGGTGCCAGACGGATTTGGTCGCGAGGTTTTTGATGTAGTAGTCAGCGTCTTTCTCCGGTACGGGATTGTTGAGGAGGATGATGCGATTGCGTTCTTTGATGATGTCGCGCTTGTTCATGACGAAGTAGTCCGGTGTGACGGTGGCGAGATCAATTTTGCGACTTGAGAGGCAGGTACCGACAAAGAAACGACATGTGGCGTTGCTGTTGGAATAGATGATGAGGTTGTGCGCGTTGGGGAGACTGTTGAGGTAGTGCGCCGCTTCATAGCCGCCATGCCCCCACGAGTCATGAATGGAAAATGTACGTGGCAGGAGGTTTGTGGCATAGCTGAAGTAAAATGGAGCGATGTGCCACAGTGTGCCGACGCCGATTACAAGTAGGAATGCCACCGTCCATTGCGTGCTGTAGCGCACTTTTTTTCCGTAGCGTGTCAGGAGATGATCAATGACTAGTGCGGCAAGGATGGCAAAGAGTGGATAGAGGAGAATGGTGTAGCGCACGTTGATGATGACCTTTGCTTTGACGGTGAGGAGGAGATAGATCAGTGTGAATGTGGCGAGGGTGACAAAGAACATGCGGATGCGTCGGTCGGCATGGTGGCGATGCAGCGTGAACCACGCGCCGCCGAAAATGGCGGCGAAAAAGATGACTGGTGTCAGGGAGAATGTGAGTGGATAGGCATTGGTGAAATAGGCCTTGACGCGCTTTTCTACTTTTGCGCGGGAGTGAATGTAGGGCTTGAAATTAAATCGCGCCGGTTCGTTGGCGTAGACAGCACTACGGAGATTGTCAAATGGGATGATGCGTTGCCCGGTCCATGTGTTGAGCAGAACAAAACCGATGGTGATGAAAAAGAGCACGCTGATGAAAATGGCAATGTGTGTGGCATAGGCACGCGCGGTGTGCAATAAGCGGTTACCGTAACGTGTGAGGATATACCACGCGCCGATGAGCGCTGCCACAAGTATCAGTACGACGGGCACTGCCATGCCATCAGGTAAGAATTGTCCGATGCCACTGATCATGATGCGCGGGTTGGCGACGGCGGCGGGTAGGAAAATGGCAAATGTGCCAAAGGCGATGGCGCCGATGGCGGCGAGGCGGAGGAAGAGTGCGGTGATGTGTGTGGCGATGGGTGTGTTTTTGAGGGGTTTGTCAAAAAGTAAGGTGTTGATGCTAATGAGGATGTAGAAGATAAAGAGTGTGAATGATGTGTATTTGGATAGCAATGCAAATCCCGTAAAGACGCCAGTTAGTATGACGTAGCGCGTGGCGTTGGTGCGCGCCAGTGCCAGATAGGCAGCAATGCTCAGTGCACCAAACATCCAAAAAAATGCGTCCGGATTGATGATCTGCGACATGCCGATGAGGATGGGGTTGGTGCCGATCAATAGTGCGGCAAGTGCGGCGGTGCGTGTGGTAAAGGCGACGCGCAACAAGAGGAAGATGCCGAGGATGGTGAGCATGCCGAGGATGATGATGGGTGCGCGAAAGGCGACATTGACCACCTCTGATACTGCAGTGTCGTATTTTTTGAAGGAAGGTGCACCGTCGGATGTGTTGTGTGGGTGTGGGGCAAATTGTGTGGCGTTGGGATCAGGTTCGCGCAGTAAGCCAATGCCGGAAAACAGTGCCACAGTGACACCGGGCTTGTCATTGATGTAGGTTTTTTCCCAATTGCGTGTGGCGAGCGCGTGCCAATATTGTGGGATGCGATCGTATTTCCACAGGTGTTCGTCGGCAGTTTCAAATTGTCCGAGGTGGAAGAAGCCTGCTACGCCAAAGATTGCGATGGCACAGAAAGTGCCGATGAGCGCGGGGAGATTTGTGCGTGTGAAGAGGGGCATGATGTGGGATATTAGTGAATTAGTTGGATGTAATGGAGACGACGTTACCGCTGATGACGCGAATGAAATTATCTGGGCGTCCGCTTGGGTGGAGTGTGTGTGTAGTGGGGAGGTTGGGGTTGTAGAGTTTGTCAATGTGGATGGGGTAGGTGGGATGTGCTTCGCGCAACGCGGCGGCAGTGCGTTGGAAGAAACCGCGACGGTTTTGAGAAACGATGTAGTAGTCAATGTGCGGGACGTAGTTCACTAATTCCTCTCCACGCGTCATGGTAATGCACCTGCCAACAAAGAATTGACACACGCCGGACTTGTCAGTCCATACCACCATATTCACGGCGTCGGGCTGCACATTGAGCCACTGCGCGATTTCATAGTTGCCGTCGCCCATGTCCTTAGCATTGATGATGAAACGGTGTGGTAAAAGTGGGCTGTTGTAGGAAAAATAGAACGGGGCGATGGTGGCGAGCTGTAGTCCACCGATGCAGAGGAAAATGAAAAGTACGGCGCGCATGGCCACTTTGTGCAGGCGCGCAGCGCGCAGGATGTCGTTCCATCCGATGGCGGCGGTAAGGATAAAAAGCGGATAGATGATGATTTGATACCGAATGATTGGTGCGACGTGATTGACGAGGGAAGCGATATAGTATATGAGGATGAAAAAAGCGCCATATACCACAATGCGATCGGCGATGTCCCACTGTGGGCGATAGGCGCGGCGTACATAGGCAGCGAGTGCACCAATGAGCACAAGTGGGGTAACACCAAACAGGAGTGGATAGAATGACGCGAAAAACAGTGCAAGTGACGATGCGGAGTTGTAGGCGGATTTTGGTGACTCAATGATAGCGATAAAATCATAGGCGATCATGCCGGTGACGACGTTGCCAAAAACAACAATAACGGCAATGCCAAGCAATCCGTAAACACTGCGTGCAATCCATGTGCGCGAGCGGTGTGATGCTGTTATGATGGCGCGTGTTGCGCGTGCGCGCCACACAAACAGGTCGGCAAAAAACGCCGCAAAGAGCACGGCAAAAAACTTCCACGTGGAGAGGAATGCTTCGGAGTGAATGGTGGCGAGGAGCATCCGATCGTGCTTGACCCACGCACCTGGATAGAGCACATAGAAGACGCTGAGCGCAACCCATACCATGGCGATGGCGTGCAGGGCGCGTGTTTGTAGGTGTCGCGTCAGTGTTGTGGTGCCTTGTGTATTGCGGTCGCGTAGGGCGAGATCCGCAAAGAGGATGATGATGAAGAAGAGAATGAAGATGTTGGCAATGTATTTTGTCAAAAGTGCAAGACCCACAAAAATGCCGGCGGCGAGCAAGACGGGGAGGCGATCGTTTTGTACATAGCGCATGACACACAAAAACCCGAGGATGAAGAAGATCCACAGTAGTGCGTCGGGATTGATGATGCGCGAGATGCCAAGGAGGAGCGGCGCAAGAGCGAGGAAGACGACAAACAGCAGTGCTGTTTGCGTACCGATAAGGCGGCGCGTGAGGAAAAAGGCAAAGATGATCATGAGGAGGATGACAATGACTTGCGGTGCGCGCAGGGCGAAGAGCATGTCAGGCAGCATTTCTTTGTGTAGCTTACCTTTATGAAAATCGCTGGGATCGTAGAAGAGGAGTGCCGGACCTGTGACAAGAGCAGTGGTGATGCCAGGCTTATCGCTAGGGCGCGTGTTGATCCAATCGCCTTCCAGGAGGTTGTCCCAGTAGTTCTCAATGCGGTCGTAGACCCACAATTTTTCATCCACATAAAACGCTTTACCGAGATCGTGTAGGGCGAACCACCCATAGATGACAACGACAGCACCAAGAAGCGCCCATTGCCACGAGGTGAGACGGGTGACAGCGGTATGTGTGCGGTCACCATGGGGTTGTGCGGTGCGCATGTGGTGGGCAATGAGGAGAATGCCTAGCCCACAGATGTGAAATCCTGCGAGCGCCGTGATGGCGCCGGTGATGTGTGTAGTGGCGAAAAACGGTGCGAGTGCGATGAGTAGTGATGCGGGCAAAAAAGCGCTGACAATGAGCAATGCGCGTTCCGTGTGTGTGGCGTCGCGACGCCATGCCCACCACAGCGCCCACGCAAAAAGTATGAGAAAAACGCCGTACAGCGGCGTGGTGGACGTTAAAAGACGTACACGATCCAAGGCGTCAATTTTTTGGATCACAAAGAGAAGGGCGCAGAGCGTTGTACACAGCGTTGTTGCCACAAAGGTGCGTGTACGCATGAGGTGTGGCAGCGCAGGTTGTCCGTCATCTGGAGATATATGCATGAGTGTAGTATAACGGAAAGCGGGCGCGATGTAAAAGGGTGGAGGAGGTAATTCATAAAACGTAACGAGAGGTGATCATTCCATATTTAGGCACGAATAACAGTTATAGTATGTCTATTCAAATTTTCTATTACGACACATATTAAAAGTATTGTCAATCTGCCGTAAAAGAACTTTTTTGTTTATAATAAATAAGGGATAAGGGTCTTCTTGCTTTCTACGCCCTACTTCTTCATTCTTTATATCTCACTGCTTAACTCTTAACTCTTCATTTTTTATGATAAAAACATTTTTACAACGATCATGGTCGCGGCGGGATAGTACATGGATTCTTGTGGCGGTGGTGGCGCTGGCGGCGGGGTTGCGGCTGTGGCAGTTGGGCAATGTGCCACTCAATGCTGATGAATTTCTGGATGTAAATGCGACCTATGGTTATTACAAGACGGGCGTGTGGCAGGCGTGGGATTTCAATCATGGCGCGCCAAGCGTGCGCGACAACAAGGCGAGCGATGAACGTGCGTGGCTGTATCGATGGCAAGTGGCGCAAATGTACCGTGTGTTGCCGCTTGCCGAATCCACGGCGCGCGTGGTGAGTGCATTGTGGGGTATTGTCACAACCATTCTCATTTACGCGATCACAGTAAACGTATTGCGTTCACGTGCCATCGGTGTTGTAGCGGCGTTTTTGTGGGCAGTGTCCGTGCCGGCGGTTGAAATCAACCGCACGGTGCGCATGTACAGCATGTTTGCGCCGGTGTTTTTGATTCTGTGGTGGAGTATGTTTCGGTTTTTGGAGTATGTGCCGCGTCTTGTTGTTCATCCCACGGACCGCGTGACATGGCGCCGCGTGGTGTCTGCGGTGATGCATCTTCATTGGACATATGCCATTGTCGTTGCGGTGACGGCGGTACTTGCCTTTCACCTTCATCCGCTGGCGGGCAATCTTGCGTTGATGGTGGTGGGGTATTTTCTCTGGATGCTTCTGGTGTCGTCCGAGCCGCTGGTGCGATGGCGTTATGCTGCATATCTTGGCGTGTGTGCGGTTGGTGCGATGGCGTGCGCTGTGTTGCTCCCGTCGGTGTGGGCGCAGTTGGCGAGTGGTATGGTGTTTTTTGACGATCACTGGGGATACCTTGCGCATCTCGCGCGTTCGTATTGGCATCCGCTTTTGGCGGCAGCAGCATTGGTTGGCGGGGGCGTCGCTCTGGTGCGACTGCGCGATGTGGCGAGTGCGGGTGTGTGGTTGGTGAGTACGTTTACGGTGGGTGTTGCGGCGGCGATTTTCTTGTGGGACCGTAATGTGGGTGCGCAGTACATCTTTTTCCTACAACCACTTGCCATGATGGTGGCGGCGGCGGGTGTGGTGGCGGCGGCACGATGGATGCGGCGTACAACGGGTTTGCGCGCGGCGTTTGTTGGGACAGTGCTTGCGGCGGCAGTGTTGCTGCCACACTATGGTTACTTCTTTCAGACCAACACCACCTATCACATCACGATGACGGCGGATCGCGCCAACTATCGCAAGGTGTTCACCTATGTGCGCGACAATGCACAACCGGGCGATGTGATGATCACGCGCAATTTCCGCAACTTCTATTGGCGCGGCATGGGTATCCAGGTGTTTGACTTCGGTTCGGAGCGTGATGAATCACTGTTGGCGAAAGAGGGTAAAGTCAAAAAGATTACGGCGGACTACGTGCAAGAGATCATGGCGCAGCATCCGCGCGGCTGGGTGGTGCTGACCGACAACGATGATGTATTTGTGGAAAAAGCGGCGCGCGCTTATCTGGCGCAACATACCACCGCCGTCACGGACTCCGATCTCGTGCGCGGCAAGGTGTCGGTGTATCGGTGGGGAGAATGAGAAGGGCGTACTGCGTAACTTACACCTAGTGTCGGGGTAGTTAAGGTGTAAACAGTAAGATGTAAGGTTTAAGTTTGAAAAACACAGATCCGTGTTCCGAGTTTGACCCGGAAGTTTTTGTTTTAAAAAACTGTCATCCCGAAGTGAGTCCGCAAAAGAAAAAAATAAAAAACCATAAAACAAGAGAAAAAACAAAAAACCGCAGATATACAATGTTTCACGTTTGCGTGCTACATCGTACATCTGCGGTGAGAATATCTTTTATTCCTCTACTTGAGGAATGGGCTCTATCCCTCCTTTCTTTTGGATTTCATGTCTGATACTTTTTTGCAAAATAAATCCAACGAGCATTGTGAGGCCCAACAGAAAAATACAGGCAAAGAGGCCGTTGATATGCTCTTGCTGTATGACAGGTGCATCAGCAAACCTGCCAGCAAAAAAGCCAGCAAGCATACTAGCAACTGCAATAGCATATATACCAGAAAGTATACTATAAAATGCACCAGAAGACGTTCCAGTAATCATATTATGAGATATGCTAGCATACACGCTAGAGAGATAGACAAAAAACACACCAATCAACACGACTGAAAGTACAAAGGCCGTCAAGCCACCTACCCAGCCAACCATCGCGCTCACAAGAACGCTGCCACATAGTACTGCGTAAAAAATGAATAGTCTTTTTTCTGGTGCACCTATTGTGCCATTTAGCACTGACACAATGATAATATACAGTTCAACAGTATACAAACACAGTGTTAGAGCTGGGTTGGTGGATGATTCTACTTCTTGCACTTTTCCTATGCGCACCTTAACTCCATTAACCTCCTGTGTGATTATGACTAAGTCTTTCAACTGTGTCGATGTAACTTTTGGAAACCACCATGTGCAAAAAAGCAATAGTTGTTTATAATTAAAGAAAGAGAAAAGCTTTTCTCTTTCTTCTTAATCCTTCAATCATCATTTCTAACTCCTAACCCTTTATCTTTTATGTTCACAACATTTCTACAACGATCATGGTCGCAGCGGGATGTGATGTGGGCGCTCCTTGTAATCATTGCCGTTGGGGCGTTTTTGCGTCTGTACCACTTTGAAGATTGGATGCACTATCAGTTGGATCAAGCGCGGGATTTTCGCGTGGTGCATGCAGCGATGGAGTATGGTCCCGGGGAATTGCCGCTCCAAGGACCGCGCGCGGCGGGATCGTTTTTGCGTCTTGGTCCATGGTTGTACTATATGGAATACATGAGTGCGCTGGTGTTTGGCGATACGCCGGCTGGCAGCGTCGCGATCATCGCACTTCTCAACATTGTGGCAATTGGGCTGTTTTTTGCACTGA
>CAYRUU010000005.1:0-36612 GCA_964427825.1 uncultured Micavibrio sp. | reverse complement strand
CCCCCATCTTGAGAACCGGAATCTCACGTTCTATCCATTATACTATGGAGGCATTGTCGTTATGTACACTACTATAGCGCCCTATGTTGCATGAAGCAAGTCTCTTATTCAACACGCACGCTATGACGTGACGCGCCCTCGGTAAGAGAGAGTAGACGCGTTTCTGGATGCACTATCATATCGCGAACGAGCACGCCCTGCGATTTGCGCCCTTCCACAACAACACACGGGCGATCTGCTTCCATCGGACATATGCCGCGCTCAATGACATTATCGCGACACTGTGCACACGTGAATTGCGGTCCTTCGCGCGCGTCAATGGCGATATCGGACAGTGTCACGCCGCGTGCAAAATCCACATCCGTGCCACGCGCAAAATCTGTGAAACGCACACGCTCCACACGCACCTGATCCATATCGGGGTTTGACGTTGTTTCAATGTTGATGCCAAGTCTCTTACCACCAGTGCCAATGATATCACGTATGACAGCGTTGCGGATTCGCGGTTTCTTTTTTGTGTGATCTTGCAAGTCGGAACTATAGGTCAGATTGATATCAATAGCGTCACCGCTCATTGCATCCATAACAAGATTATGCACATGTACATCTTCAACGAAACCTCCGCGACTCTCCGTGGATTTGATACGAAATCCGTGGCGCGTGTTGGTAAAATAACTGTCGTGTACCTCCACGTCACGCACACCACCCGACATTTCACTGCCAATAGATACGCCAGAACTGCCTTTTTCCACCACAATATTACGGACAACCACATGCTCCGTCGGCACATTGACGCGCCGCCCATCGGTATCCATGCCCGACTTGATGGAAATCGCATCATCGCCCGTGGAAAAAAAGGAATCTTCAATGAGCACATTGCGACACGAGTCCAGTGCAATGCCGTCCGTGTTGCCGCTCCATGTGACAATGCGTACGTTACGTGCAGTGAATCCGTCAACATAGATGGGATGCACTGTCCAAAATGGCCCATTCTCAATCGTGATGCCTTCAAGTAACATATTGGTGCACTGCACACACTGAATAAACGACGGACGAAATCCGGGAAATTCCAATCCGAAACGACGATCCTCCACAGGTGTACCGGACGCGGCGAGTTTTTGCGCTCGCGATCGTGCATCAGAAAATACGCCTCCGGCGTCCCAGTCCGTACGCGCTTCACCATTACCCACCAGCGTACCAGAACCGGTAATGGCAACGTTGTTACTATCTGATGCATAGATGAGTGGTGCAAAATTATACACTTCAATGCCCTGAATACGTGTCAAAACCATCGGCAAATAATCGCGTACATCCGTACTGAACGACAGTATCGCATCCTCCGCAAGATAGAGATGGATATTGCTCTCCAGCCGAATGCCCCCCGTATACCACATGCCAGACGGCACAAAAACCACGCCGCCACCCTGCGCTGCACAATCCGCCACGGCATCATTGATCGCCGTGGTGACAAGACCATCCGCTTGCTTTGTGGCGCCATAGTCGCGAATATCGCACAGTCGATCCGGAATATTCAGTACAGAAGGTGGCATATGCACCGCACGCCACGCCACATCATCACCGCGACGCGCAGACCACATAACACCAACAACAATCACAACAACACACAGCGGCACAACCCCATAACGTATAACAGCATTTCTCATGTCGCAAGTTTTTGCAGTAAATGATTCGTACACAGCATTGTGTTACAGCGCGCACAGTACCCACAGTATAGCAAATATGCAACCCTCTGTCACATAGAAAAAAACAGCACTCTCCACAAAAATAGGTGATTTTGCAAAAAAATGGTAAAATAGGAGATGCTCGTAAACTCATAATCATGCCGTCTTCGTATGTATCCATTTGTTGTCCTTGTTGTCATTGACGGTTGGGGTCTCAGCAATTCTCCCGATAATCCCCTCAACCAAATCTTCCTCCCGACATTTGATAAACTCAACACCCACTACCCCCTCATCGCCCTGCAAGCGTCGGGCATCTCCGTCGGTCTGCCATGGGGCGAACCCGGCAACAGTGAGGTTGGGCACATGACGATGGGTATGGGACGCATCCTCTATCAAAGCTTTCCGCGTATTTCTCTTTCCATCCAAAACGGTAGCTTTGCACAAAACGAAGCAATCATCGGTGCCGCCGCATTTGCCAAGGAGCGTGGCGGCAACCTGCATCTGATGGGACTTGTGGGTGACGGTGGTGTACATGCGGCACGCGAGCACCTCTATGCCCTTTTGGATGTTGCCAAAAAACAAGATGTGTCACAAACATTTGTCCACTGTTTCATGGACGGACGCGATTCGTCACCCACTGCCGGCACACGTGTCATCAAAGAAATTGAAGACAAAATGGAGCAAATCGGCGTAGGAAAAATTGCCACAGCCATCGGGCGCAACTGGGCAATGGATCGCAATAACAACTGGGATCGTATTGAAAAAGCTTACAAACTCCTCACAGAAGGTGTTGGCACCAAAACCACCAACCTCATTGATGCTATTCAAAAATCCTATGATGCCGGCGTCACCGACGAATTCATTGAACCCCTCGTCATCACGGATAACGACGGCACACCCCTTGCTACCATCAAGGACGGCGACAGCATCATCTTCTTCAACTTTCGCGAAGATCGCGCACGACAACTCACTATGGCATTCGCCCTCCCCGGTTTTGAAAAATTCCCTCGCACCAAAAAACTGGATATTGACTTTGTCACCATGGTGGAATATGAAAAAAACATTCCCGCCAATGTCGCATTTCCACCAGAAGACATCCACAATGGCCTCGGTGAGGTCTTGAGTGCTCGCGGACGCAAACAACTGCGCATCGCTGAAACAGAAAAATACGCACACGTCACCTACTTCTTCAATGGTGGCGCGGAAGACCCGTTTCCCGGTGAAGATCGCATTCTCATCCCCTCGCCCGCCGTTGATACTTTTGACCAAAAACCGGAGATGAGCTCCTTTGAATTAACTGATAAGGTGGTCGCGCTGATCAATGAACGCATCTATGACCTCATCGTCATCAACTATGCCGCACCAGACATGGTTGCACATACCGGCAATGACGTCGCCGCCAAAGAAGCCGCAAAGGCCACCGACACCTGCATCAACACTTTGATTAAAGCGACACTGCTACAAAAAGGCTGCCTTATTATCACCTCCGATCACGGCAACATTGAAGTCATGCGCAATTCACATAGCGGCGAAGTGGACACCAAGCACAATACCAGCCCCATCCCTCTGTGGTTTATTGCTCCAGACAACCATCGCCAACGCACCGAAGAAGAAATCACACGCAACCAAACCGACATCCGCGGACTCATGAGCGACATCGCCCCCACAATCTTGGAGATCTTGGAAATCCGTAAACCAACGGAGATGCAGGGTGAAAGTCTTATTTCATCCCTGCAATAACACAAAAAAAACGGGCATGACAGTCCGTTTTTTGTTGCATCTATACATCCCTCCAAAAACCTATGAAAGAATTTTGTCCACAATACCGTACTTCTTCGCCTGCGTTGCCGTCATATAATTATCACGATCACTGTCACGCTCAATCACTGCAATCTTTTGCCCGGTGTGTTTTGCCATGATGGCATTAAGACGCTCTTTGGTGGCAAGAATATGGCGCGCGTGAATGTCCACATCGCTCGCTTGTCCACTCGCACCGCCCAGCACCTGATGGATCATCACCTCCGCATTGGGCAAAATATAGCGCTTACCTTTCTCGCCCGCCGCCAAAAGCAGGGATGCCGCTGATGCCGCAGCACCCACACAAATCGTTGATACATCCGCTTTCACATGCTGCATGGTGTCATAGATTGCCAGTGCCGCCGTCACCACGCCGCCGGGCGAATTGATGTACATCCGAATGTCCTCGTCGCTGCCCTGCGCGTCCAAAAACAACAGCTGCGCAATGACACTGTTTGCCACCGTGTCATCAATAGTCGTACCAAGAAAAATGATGCGATCTTTAAGAAGGCGCGAATAGATGTCGTAGGCGCGCTCCATGTTTCCACTCTTTTCAATAACTGTGGGAATATAGTACATACCTGTCACACATCACAAATTACATCATCTGTTCCAAAATGGCGAAAACTTTGCTGTTGCGGATCATACCAGTTGCATACTCATAGAGCTGCGGCATATCCACATTCTTCTGTGCATCGGCGATATTTTTGTACACGGAGAGCATCTTGTTGATCTCCTGTTCCACCTCCGCACTATCCACTTGTACATCCTCATCTTCCGCCAACTGTTCCAAAATCAACGCACTCAGTACGCGCTTCCGCGCTTGCGGCGTCCACGATGCAGCTAGTTCATCGCGTGTCTTGCCAAGTTTCTCCACGTACGCATCCATGGTCATGCCCGTCATCTGCACCTGTTGCGCAAATTCACCAAGCATACGTTCGCGTTCCTGTGCAATAATCTCTTCCGGCACATCCACCGTCACAAGATCCGTCAGTGTATCCAAGTACTGCGCCCGCACCTCTTCCTTGTGCTGCTCCTGCGCCTCGCGCACCATGCCTTCCTTCATATTGTCACGCAGCGCCACAATCGTGGGAAATTTCTCTCCCAATGACTGTGCAAACGCATCATCAAGTGCTGGTACGATGCGCTCCTCCACCGCTTTCACCGTCACCTCAAACGTCGCAGGACGACCGGCAAGATGCTTTGCGTGATACTCCGCAGGAAATGTGAGTTCAAACGTTTTATTCTCATCAACCGCCATCCCAATCACCTGTTCCTCAAATCCCGGGATAAATACCCCCGTCCCCAACACCAGTGAATGGTCCGTGCTAGTCCCATTCTCAATCGCCACGCCATCTTGCAGCACGCGGAAATCCACCTTGACGTGATCACCGTCTTGTGCAACGCGATCCACCGGCGTCAGCGTGGCACGGCTCGCCGCAACACGCTCCAGCTCTTTGGTCACATCGTCATCACTCACACCGTGATCGTGTCCGCGTACCTCCTTGTTCACTTTTTTGATCGCGCCACGCCACGATCGCGGCAACGTGATCGTCGGCAACAGCGTCACATCAATCATCACTTCCACAGCATTGCCTTCCGCCAACTTTGTCACACTCACGCGCGGCGCACCCACAGCACGCAATTTCTCATCACGCACAATCGTCGCATAGTGCGTACGCAATTGCGCATCCGCCACATCCGCCAAAACAGCAGCACGATCCACACGCCGCTCGGCAATCTCGTGCGGCACGGCGCCTTTACGAAAGCCCTTCACCTCCACATGCGCGGCAGCTTCAGAGAGGTGTTTCTCAAAATCCTCCACAATCTCGCTCCACGGAATCGTTACAACGATGCGCGCGCCTGTTTCCTTTTTCTCAAGTGTATGTTCCATAGTATCCACAATCTTACTTGCCAAACTTCTTGTTGTACAATTTCACACCTTTTTCCACTGCTGCCATTGCTGCCTTCTTGTTCTTGAAGCCTTTAACAAGCACAGCTTTGTGCTCAATCTGTTTATACGTCTCAAAAAAATGCTGGATTTCTTTCACGGTGTGTTTATTAACATCATCAAGATCGCGCACATCGTCCCATCGCGGATCTTTCACTGGCACAGCAATCACCTTATCATCGCTTTCGCCGCCGTCAATCATCCGCATCACCGCCACCGGGCGCACATTCACCAAAATGCCTGGCGCAAGCGGATATGTGGAAAGCACAACCACATCCAACGCATCGTCGTCATCCCACAAGGTCATCGGTGCAAATCCGTAGTCAAACGGATAGTCCTGCGCCGTCCGCATAGCACGATCCAACTTAATGAGTCCCGTCTCCTTGTCAATCTCATATTTATTCTTGGATCCGCGCGGAATCTCCACAATCATGTTGAATTCCTCCGGAACATTGTCGCCAAGCGACACTTCATGCCATAAGTTCATACGTTTAGTGCTTAGTGATAACGATTATAGGGATTGTGACGAGGCATCTTCTTGCACATCATCTTTTACACTCTTCTTTGCCGCCTTTTTCTCTGCAGTTTTTTTGGGCGCCTCTTCCGCCGCGGGTTCTTCCTCCACTGCCGCAACACCATCCGTCGCCACAGTAGCATCTTCCGCCGCAACCTCCGCACTGTCGTCGTTTTGCTCCGGCGCAGCGGGCAACACATCGGCATCACCATCCTCCGCAATAGTCGCCTGCGATTCCTCTGTTGCTCCCGGCACCTTGACTTCTTGCGCACTCACCACATCCAAATCCCAATGCGTCAACTTCACCGCCAAGCGCACATTTTGTCCGCGCTTACCGATTGCCAACGACAACTGATCATCCGGCACAATCACCGTCGCCTTGCGACTCAACTCATCCAAGCGCACTTCCAACACACTCGCCGGCGACAACGCCGCCGTAATAAACTCCTGCGGATCTTCGCGCCACTCAATGATGTCAATTTTTTCACCGCCAAGCTCGTCAATGATGGCGTTGACGCGTGTGCCTTTTTGTCCGACACACGATCCGATCGGATCAATACCTTCTTCCTCCGTATACACAGCAATCTTCGTGCGTGATCCCGCTTCGCGCGCAATCACCTTGATCTCCACGGACCCCGCAAAAATTTCCGGCACTTCCAATTCAAACAACCGACGAATCATTTCCGGGTGCACGCGTGACAACTTGATGCCGGGCCCCTTGGGATCCAACTCCACGCTCTCCACATACACCTTCACGCGCTGCCCGATGTTGTAATGCTCGCCACGTACCTGATCGCGCGGAAACAACACACCAATGGACTTACCAAGATCCACAAAAACATTCTTGCCTTCAATGCGCTGCACCGTACCATTGATCACCTCACCTTCCTTCTCTTTGTATTCATTGTACATCGCACCACGCTCCGCCTCGCGGATACGCTGGATGATCACCTGCTTTGCCGTCTGTGCCGCCACGCGTCCAAAATCCGTGTGTGTGGGTAATTCTTCTTCCACTACCTGCCCCACTACCACATCCTTGCCATAGAGTGCCACCGCCTCTTCCATCGTCATGTCACGCTCCGGATTGAACCGCGGCTTCTTCTCCTCTGCACTCTCGCCGTCCATCACAATATCCTGTGGTTCCTCCGCGGCAGAAATACCTTCCTCCGGTGCATCGGGATCCACAAACTCCCGCATCGTCTCATCCACGATTTCTTTCACCAAGAAAAACGTCATGTCGCCCGACACGCTGTTGAGTTCCGCGCGAATATTCTGTCCGCGCTTGCCGTATTCTTTTTTATACGCGGCGGCAATCGCTGTTTCCACTGTTGCCATCACGTCATCCACGGGAATACCCCGCTCTTCCGCCAACGCCGTCATCGCTCCCGTAAAGTCGCTAAACGGTCGCTTCTCCTCTTGTTGCACTGCTTTTGCCATAGGTGTGTCGTTAATGATAGATCGTTTACATTTCGTGTTCATTGTTTTTATGCATGATCTGCTTCCGGATCAGAAATAAATTGTCTGCGGCACTGTCATCGGGGTCGTGATGACGGACACCTCTTAAACAAAAAATTCGCGTCCGCCGACCCGAATCTCATCCATTTCAGTACTTTCATTATAGCAACACCGCACGCAGATGTCAAACGTACCATACCGCACCACCACGCCGGCAGAAATCACCCAAAAACCACATCAATAAAGGCATTATGACGCGATTGACTTTTGCGCAAAAATGTGATATAATTCAGAGTCCGGATATTTTGTGTAGAAACTACACATTAAAGACCGGGTTTGGACATTAATAACTTCATAATACTTAACCTCATAAAATACAGGAGATTAAATCATGGCGGAATCACCGATCATCAAATGGATGAAAGAAAACGGAGCAGATTTGTTTAACACAGCTGTCAATGCAGGACAAATCGCATCTTCCCTGAAGAAGAGACCTGCCTCAACAGAGAGCGCATCAGAAACCGCGGAAAGCACCCCTCAAAAGAAAGCAGGGATCGGAGCCTACGTAAGCAATACCGATGAAGTCATTGTCGGACAGCTTATGCTGGATCTATCTGCGGAGGAGCAGCGGTCACTACAGCTATTTTTCAACGCCGTTCCCCCACAAGGTAACAGCGCCATTAGGGCAGGTGTGCGAAGAATTAATAAGGAGAAGGTGCGGCACTTCATTGTGAATATGGACATTGTGACTGCAGATAAAATTATCCGCGCGACACGCAAGGGCAAGGATGATAAAACATCCGTTGTGCGAGAGCGCAAACAGTCCACCGTTATCGTGGATCATCGCATGCGATGCCTCCAGGCAATCGCCACGGAGGTCAACGGTAATGAACAGGCGGCACGAGACCTCTACCAAAGATGGGCGGATATTGGATTGCTGCCGGGCGACCTTGCTCCGGCAATGGATCGATGGCAACAACAATCCGATAATGCGAAGAAATGGGGATTTTACGTGCTCATTGTGATGACACTCATAACAATCGCTGTTATGATGCTTGCCATCAAGATGTGACTAACTAAAACAAAAAGAGGGCTGATATGATACGGAGATTTCTGCAATGGATGTTTATGACAATGATGGGATGGCTTTTGATTGTCCTGACTATATCGGGCATATACATTTCCCTGATCAAAATTGCCATTAGAGCAAACAGATCCGGCGATATGACACAGCTGATGTGGATGACAATCTTCGCGATTATTATCTCATTCATCACATACCCTTCGGTGAAAATCATACCGTGGACACTAGATAAAGCTGGTGTTGATACCGCCACCGCAGCACGCATCAATGGTGTTATGGAAAAAACGTGGGGGTGTTTTTTTATCATTCTCACATTGCCATTGCTGTTTTTGTCCCTATTCAACATCGAGAGTCTTTCCCTGCATGGCAACAAGCATATGAACAGCATAGTCGTCCTGACTTTCGTAGCCATTGTCTGCTTCACAGCATACAGCATTGCCTTGGGTAAGAAATCTCTGATGATTTGGAGAGTATATGGGATCTTCGGCATATGGGCATTACTCCAAATCGGAGCTCTGATAAAGCCCATTTTCTTCTACAACGCATTTGGCATCTATCCCGGTGCCGATGTGTACAGTAAAGAAATCGTCGCTGCAAAGCGCGCGGTGGCACAATCCGCGAAAACACTCTATGAGCACGATATGCTTGTAGGGTCGGAGAATACCGCTAAAACTCTTGAGGACTTCACGAAATTATGCAGGTCTCTCAACATGACTTCTGCGGATGTTTTGCGTGAAAAAGAGTTCCTCTGTAAGCAAAGCGCACAAAATTGTGCAATTATTGAAGCGGAGGAAAAAAGGCAGGACAATCTCTTGCAAAATAGAGTAAGAACCTTCATAGAAAAAGCGGAGGTTTTCCGTAGAAAGCAAGTGTACACAATCACCTATCACCCACAAGAGCATGGTGTAGGTGGTATCGCTGTCACGATACCCTTTGACACCACAAATGGCTACAAGGTTATATGTGAGGGTCAATATGTACAAGAGTTTACAGATCGATTTGAGAGCATTGGATGTAATGGATATTCTGGACAACCTATTTTTGCTCCAGAAAAAATACGTCTAATGCCCATCCGAAATATTAATCGGTATGGAATTGTCCTTATCGACAATGCCATACTCAATCAACAATCCCTACACTACCAAAAAGAACTGAGGATCAATATCAATGTTCCTCAGGAAGAAGCGGAGTATCGCGCCATAACGGGCGGTCTTACTCTTTCGTTTCATAAGATGTGATTAGAAAAACGCCTCATATGTAAATACATGTGAGGCGTTTTCATGTGTCTATTTCAAAATAGTCCCGCCACTGCCTTAACAAGCACAAGCGCAAGCAGCGAAATTGCCAAACCGACGATAGACGTTAGGACGATTTTTTGCCCTGTCTGTGCACGATCGGATCCAGCTGCCGTGATATACATGATCCCACCCACCACAAGCATAAGAACGGCAAGCACGCCCACCAGACTTAGGAGAACATTGATCGTACTTACCACAATAGCACTGAGTGGCTTTGCTCCGGATATTTCCGATGGCGTGCCCGTGCCTCCCACAACCCCATAAATCTCTTTGAGCAAACTTGGTCCGGCAAGTGCAAGCGCCAAACCGATCAATGCCGCCGTCACCGCTTTTTTGCCAGCCTCAGCGCGCGCGCCGCCGGCAGATGTGATATACATGATCCCGCCCACCACAATCATGAGAACGGCAAGTCCAGCCACAATTGTTTGAATCGCACCAAGTGCACCTGCAAGAAACGCATCCACCGTGGAATATTGAATAGGATTTTCAAATTTTGCGCTACCAGTTCGCCCACTCGCTCCACTAGATTGAGCGCATACTTCATGCGCCACAATAAACACAAAAATCATACCAATCACCACCTGCAACATACGGCTCCGTCGTGTGTAATGACCAATCGTTTGTCTCATATGTGTATGATAGATAAAAACTATTTTATTGCGCACCAAGCGCGCGACTGATAGAAGCAACAATCACATAGGAAATGAGCACCACGATCAAGCCGATAACCGCATTGATGAGCCAGCCCTTAGCTTTCTCCGCACGATTACTGTCCCCGCCTGATGTAATGTAGAGAATACCGGACACAATAATCACCAGAACCGTCAGCGCCGCCACGAATCCCAAGATCCAACGCGCAACACCCAGAATGAGCGTTGATGGACTGAAGGGCGGGTGTACCAGTCCGTAAGAGTCCGACGGTGCGGCAAGCTGTGCAAAGACCCTATACGGCATCAGCGCAAGAAATGTAATCAGATAAGAAAAATGTTTTTTACGTAAGATCATAGAAAAAATGATAATAGCAACGTTATGGTTTTTACCAAAATAAGCCCATTGCCCGACCCACATAAATGACAATCGCATACGCCAGAATGGCAATCACCAAACCGACAATGGCGGATACGATAATGCCTTTTGCCTTGTCTGCCTTACTGCTGTCACCAGCGGAAACGATATACATAATGCCACCGACAATGATCATGAGCACAGAAAGCACGGCAATCAACCCTGCCACAAACTTGGTGACTTCGGCAATGATGTCCTTTGGATCCCTATCAGACAATTCCGTTCCCTGAAGTTGCCCCAAGCCGATATCCGGCGCCGCATATGACACAACAAATGGCATTACTACCACCATTACCACAATTGCGCTCAATGTAATAAAACGCTGCATAAGAAAATGATAATCTCTATAAAATACTTTACTACAGTATACACCAAAAAATGATGAAAACCAAATGACCACTGTGTATAAAAACAAACACCCTGCGGGAAGGGTGTTTGTGTATGGTGTTATCATGCTTTCCTACAAAACCGACTGCGCAATCCTATGCGCCACCCGCCCCAAGACCCCTACTTACTGAGGCAACAATTGCATATGCTAATAGAACAACAACCAGTCCAACAATTGCGTACACGACAATGTTTTTAGCAGTGTCAATCCTGCCACTACCTCCCGAAGAGACAATATACATAATCCCGCCAAAGATGATCATCAAAATTGCCAGCGCTGCTGTAAATCCCAATATCCACTTCACGATATTCATAATGACTTGCTTAGCATCTGCTTCACGTGTTACACCCTGCGGATAGGCGTCCGTATAGCTATACTGTGCTACTGTTACAGATGTTGGCGCTATGATCATAAAAAATGCCATTGCAACGCATGTATAGTGTAGTATTTTCATAAATTATTACCTTTCCGTTTTAAAAATTACCGTTACTTTTTTATAATACAAATTTATTATATCACAAATACGTCTCACAACAAAAAACAGAGAACTCGCTCCCTGTTTTTTTGCGTAGTATCTTATGTCCTAGTTCATGGCACCAAGCTGATCGCCAATCGTCACAACGATCGCGTAGCCTAGCAAGGCAACGACGAGACCGACAACAGCGTATACAAGATACCTCTTTGCCGAGTCAACACGACCCTCATCACCAGCAGCTGTAATATACATAATACCAGAAACAATAATCATCAAAACAGCAAGTGCGCCAACAAACCCCAAAAGCCACTTCACGATGTTCATGATCAATTGATTTGCATCGCCACCTTCAGGTACACCTCCTGGATTATCCGGTCTGCTGTATTGCGCCAGCGCCATCACCGGCAACGCCAACATACCAGAAAAAGCCGCATAAAATGCCGTCTTCATTTTCTGCATCATATCCTCCACCTCCTTTCATCATGATTTTTATTTTCGTTCATACGTCCATTATCGCACATTTTACAAACTAGACAAGTCTCGCAATCGTCTGCACAATCACAAGCGACACAATGGCAATCACTAAACCGATCACGCTGCCCTCTACCGTCTTTTTGGCAAGGTCCATGCGTGAAGAATCTCCTGCTGCCGTCACATACAATACACCGCCAATGAGAATCATCAACACGGCAAGTCCAGCAACAATCGTCAAGAGCGTTGTCACTGCTTGTCCAATAATCGCACTCAAACGCGGCGCATCTGCAAGAGGACCGGCATAAACCGTTGAGAAAAAAAGCATAGATAATCGTTACTGTTGTAATGCGCTCATCCGCGACTGCGCCATTTGCAACGCGGCTGCTTCATTGGACTGTCCGGTATTGACGCGATCAATCATGTCATAGAACACCCCATCAATAGCATCTGCGTTTTTGCGCCACCATGAATGCGCAATTAAATTGCCGCGTGCAAACGCACCAAGACGTACATCCGTTTTTTGTGCATCAATCAAATCGCGGCGCGCTGCCGGCCGCTTAGATTCTTCCAAGTAGCGCTCAGTTAAATCATACTCCACAGCATAAACCAATCGCTCTTTGCCAAAATAGTTGCGCAAGAGGACACCATCCTTACTAGGAAACGATAATGCACGAAGTGCTTGCCACGCCTCATGAATACGTATTTCATCCGTCACGGGGATGGCGCGCGTATCTACGTCCTGTACGGGTTTCTTATTCTTTGCCACAACAAACAGCCAGTAGTTGGCAAAGTTCTTCTGTGAGCCGTCAGCAATAATAGATCGTTGCGGCAAATCGGCGATGGCAAAATTCAGTTTTGCATTCTTTGCGCGGATCGTGTCGTAATGATATGAATAATTGATCATCATTGCGGCGCGTCCCTCAAAAAACATATCGATGGAGTAATTTTGATTTTTGTTCCACGCGTAGTTCGGTGATGATGGCGACGCAAAACTGGTATAGTAGCGCAACGCCGCAAGAGCCGGCGTACCGCCACCACTGCTCTGCATCTCCGTATTGCCAAGCGTAATCACACCACTGGCGCGATCGGACATCTGCACACCGCCCTGCAGCATGAGCGCCGTTAGGATATCCGGCGCGCGATTCACATTGATCGCACCATTGACATTGTATGCTGTGCCGAGCGCCACGCCACTCTGCGAGATGTTGCCAAAGGCGTCCATGATCGTTAGTACGCGCACCGCCTTGTCAAACTCTTCCCATGTTTGCGGAGGGCGCGTAATGCCGGCAGCGTTCAAGATGTCTTTGTTGTAGTACAATGCCAACGAATCTACTGACAGCGGCACACCATAGATCTTGCCGTCAATCAACGCGTCTTCCGCCACCACATCAACAAAAGTGGTACGAAAATCCTGCTCCGTCATAATATCTGTTGGCACCGGCACAATCTTATCCACAAATTCCGGCATCCATGAATTATGGATCATGAAGATGTCTGGTCCGTTGCCTGCCGCCAAGCCGTTAAGTAAGTCCTTTTTATACGATTCCAGATCCATTTTGTGGTATTGAAGGTTGCCAATGTTTCTATTCACACTGCGATAGGCGCTCAATAGTTGGTCGTAGGATCCGGAGTTGTCAAATGTCCCCCAGATGCTCAAGGATACTCTGTATGTGCCACGTACGTCTTTGCAGCCCAGGCCCGAAAGAATCACTGCGGCACACAGCACCGCAGTAGCAAGAAGTTTTTTCATAGATGGTCGTTTATTATTTTGTAAATGCATAGGCATAGTGGTATTTACCGGCATCAATCGGTGCAATATCCGTGAATCCCGTTTCCTGAGCAAGTGCCACAACTTTTTCCGGTGCCAAGCGCGCCAAAATGTCAAAACCCGTCACTGCCTGATCATTCCACCCCACCACAAGCAATACCCCCTTTTCTTGCAAGACGCGAAATGCCTCGGCAAAAAGTGTCGGCTTGTCATCGTTTTGCACGAGAATTTTACGCATGACAATGTGTGCCACAGCACCATCTTTTAATCCCGATCCGTGCAGTTTTTCCAAATTGGAACGCTGTGTGACAATGTTGTTGATCCCCATGATGTAGGCGCGGTTTTTGACGGCTTCCAATGCAGATTCCAGCACATCAAAGCAGTATACGGTACCCGATGTGATTTGCGCCAAGGGAATGGAAAAAATACCCGGCCCGCAACCGAAATCTGCCACATCTGCCGTGGAGGGAATGTGACACTGCTGAAGAATTGTTGCAGGATCCATCACCAAATCTTCCGGATGAGACATATGTTGCAATAAAACGATTATTTCTTATTTTTCATTGTAGCATGATCATGTGATCCGGACAAAGCAGTGGTCTACATCTTCACATCGGGCGGCGTTTGCGATGTTAATACACGTGCAATGATTGCAAGAACAATGATACTCTCCACAAGAATCACCGCATAGACAACCCACGGCCGCTTTTCAAAAAATCGGCTTTCCTCATCGTCACACGCATCGCCAATACCATCGCCGTCCGTGTCACTCTGCGTTCGGTTTGCAACAAGCGGGCAATTATCCTGCGCATTGATCACACCATCCGCGTCAAAATCCTCACACGCATCGCCGATACCGTTGGCATTAGCATCTTCTTGCGCGGCATTGACAACAAAGGGACAATTATCATCACTATCCAACACACCATCGCCGTCCGTATCCGCACGCCCAAACGCCATGTTACTCTCCACTGACACCGCCGCCACGAGCGGGACGGCGTTGCGTGTGACAAAGTTCGGCTGTTCTTGTGGCGGAAGCTTCACAGCACCCTGCGGATTGAAGTAGATGTGATGTTGCTGTTTCGGCGTAGCAATAAAGCGTACGGCTGTCTCTTGTATTGCGGTGTCATTTTTGTCTTGTAAGACAATCTCCGTGATACGCAGCGGACCGGTGTACGTGATATCAATGCGGAAATGTGCTGCAGTCTCCTCTGGAAAATTGATAGGTGCTCGTCCCAAGAAACGTAGTGGCAGTGCAATGTGTTCTGTTCCATCCGGGCGCACAGCAACAACGCGTACACGCGCTGGTGTTGCGCTGTACGTGTCGGTAAAAATACGCAGGGTATCTGTTGTGATGGGCGTGTGCGCCGTCAGGTCAATGGTAGCATGATGTTCGCGGGGCAGATGATCAGGTGATTCCGTGAACGGAAAATCTGCAAATGTCTCGTAATTACCATCCGTCAGATTACGCACATCGGCGATTGCCGGCGTTGCGGTCGCCGACACCGGCACACGCTGTAGTTGTGTTGTCGTGGAGAGCGCGGAAGGCAGAAGTGCCCCCGTGCCATCTGTCACAGCAACATCAGAAGGACCGTAGATATCTATGGGAACATGCACATCAATCATTGTTGGTACGGCATATGCGTTTTCCGCCACATGTGCAACCGACTGAAAGCGCGATTGCTGCGCCTCCGGAAGCATCACCGGTGCAGCAACGGACTGTGCACCCCACAACAACACCGCACTGCACACGAAAAGACCCATTGTACTAATGTATCGCATCATATTTCATTTACGTGAAGAACGAAGAAATGCCGTAGAAATGAGCAGTGTACCGAGGACAAACGATGTCACAATACGCATGATCATATCCATGCTCCAAAATTCCACAAAGAGCACGCGCGCAATGACGATGGCAAAGAGAATACTGCCAACGGTCCTGAGCTGACGTGATTGCTCGCGCGATCCCGTGACATAAAACAGAACACCTGTCACCGTATACACAAATAGTGCCCCAAACACTGCAATATCTGTACTGTCAATAAAGAAGTGTGCTGCAAGCCATACCAGCATGACGGCATAGATTCCACCACCATAGGCAAAGAGGCGTCCAAGCGTCATAGCATGCGACGATGCGTGCTGCGCCACACGAAACGCAACAACCGCAATAGTCAACGCGGTGATGGTAATCATAAATACCGCAAAAAGCGCATCAACCTCTTTGGAGCCCAACGGAATATACAACAAAGACATGATCACTGGCAAGATGTACACGGCAACAATCACCGCACTCACCGATGTGGAAATTTTGTCACGCATAACCGCCAACGCAACGATGGCGCCTACCGCTGCCTCCACGGCAAACGCTGTCACAAGAATAGGTCCGTCAAATTGCAGTACCGTCGCAACCGCCAAAAGCGCGATACTGACACCGCCATAGACCAATGTTGGCAGCATGCGCATCGTCATGGTGAAAATACCATACGATGTGCCGGCAAACAACAGTGCAGTGCACACCAAGAGCCACACATGCAGTTCCTCTCCCGTGAACATCGCAATCCACATCCACACCAAAAATCCCAGGAAGAGTGCCGTGACAGTATCCATCGCCGTTGGCTTTTGCGCACCCAGCATTGCCGCAACATTGGCACTATAGAACAACGTAGCAAACAGCGCCGCCATAGCAAAGCTGAACAGACTAATGAGATCAGCCGGTCCAAAAACAGCCTGTCCAATGGAATAGAGTCCCACCGCGATCATGATGAGGAGCGTCAGGACACGCCACTGCGTGTAACGCACGATCCACAACGTTCCGAGCGATAGAACCAGGAGATAGGAAAACATCGTCGTCAATGAGACGCTGTCAAAAAAGAATACAGGAATGAAAATACCGAAACAGATCGTGACAACAGTGAGAGCTTTACTCTTTTGATGCAGCGCAAGAAGCGTAATCAGTCCAACGGTAAGCAGCATGACAAATAAGCCAACCGGTGGTGCCACAATCTCAAAGTAGATGCCGGCAAGCGTTGTGATCAACATTGCCGCGCCGCCAATCACAAGAAAAACATTGCCCTGCATGCGAGACACACGAATCCGCGACGCACCGAAAGCAAGACATCCGACGGAAAAGAGATACCCCAAAATAATGCGCCCCATTTCTGACAGCATACCGGTCAATGCCGCATAGGTGACAAACCACCCCACAGCAGCAACCACGAAAAACCCACCGATCTTCATCGGCCAATCACGCACAATCCATTGAAAAAAACGTGCGACCGGCACCTCGGAGGACATGCCTTTCTGCGATGATGGCGCCTGTGGTGCGGACAGTGTTGCTGTTTGTGTTGCCGCCGCTGCAGAAGATGTTGGCGCTGCAGATGACCTGCCATGTAACCGATCAAGATACGCTTGCTCTGCAGGCGTAAGTGATCGTCCGTAGTTTATTGTAGAAGCTGCCTGTGGCACAACGGGCTGCGTGCTTACCATATGATGCGATGCCGTTTGTTCGGAAGATTCTGCACGATCTGTATTGTACGCAATGCGATCCACTTTTGCGTGAATGGTCTCCAGCTCCGCACGAATATGCGCAAGTGATTCCTCAATCGTACTCATAGCACGTGTTGTGTTTTTATTTTTTACAAGTGTGGGCAATAGAAGATTCGAACTTCTGACCTTGCGAATGTGAATCGCACGCTCTAACCAACTGAGCTAATTGCCCACAGCCACATGACTATTATAGCATTTTATCACCTCTCTGTCCACTATGATTTTTTTGACAGTGTGGCGTGATACGCGTCCACCACATCAATCCAGCGATGCACACCGGCGGGATCGTGATTGGCACATGTCGTGCCGCACTTCCAGATCACCAACATCTTTGCCGTTGTGCGCTTGTTGTCATAGATGAGTGTGTGTAGGCGCTTGCCCACCGTGGCAACAGCATCTTCTGGACTATCAAAACACGTGTGTCCGCCCGTGCCCATACGCACACGCTGTCCCCGATAGCCCCAGTAATTGTAGCAATCCTCACCATTTAATTTTGGTACGCGCTTGCCCCACTGACTCTCCTGTTTAGCAATAGCGATCAAATACTTGGCAACCTCGGGGTCCTGCTTCAAGATGTATGGAAGCATTTTTTCAATCGGATACCCTTTCACCATCTTTTGCGCTTCTTTTGTTAGCGGTGTCTGCGGTAAAGCATCCGCTTTTTTGACACTATCCACAAAACGGGTTTTCGTGACCTCCTCTTTGGCGACATCCTGCGCCTTCTCTTGCGGCTCCGTGGATGACGACGGCACCTCCCTTGCAACGATACTGTCTACTGCGCGATTGTGAATGACTTTCACCGGTACACCCTGTGCGGCCATTGACTGCTCCGTCACCGACTTCTCTGGCGCGTTGGCGGGCATCGGCTGTGTTGCAGTCGCCGCAGCGTTCTCGTTTTCCACCTGTGCGACAGCGATGCTCCTCTCCGCAGGTGTGACATCGCCACCCGTTTCTGTATCGGCAAACGCGCTTGTGCCAAGATTGCGATAGATCATACTCATGGAAAGCATGCCCACAATCATCGCGCCCGCCATAGACATCTGATACATACGCTGCGCCGACAGTGAAATACGTAGCGCCGCGCGGTACGTGGCGATCATGCCCACAACGCGCTCCATCAATCGCTCACGCAAAGATGCCACATCATCATGGCGCACACCAATCGGTTGTGTAGGGCGAATACCATCAATAGCACGTCGTTGCACTGCGTTGTATGCTGCGGCAGATGACAAGAAGTCTTGCGCCCATGCGCCATTGTGGCAAAGATGCGCCGTGTTGGCACGACGCGCTGCGTGCATGGCACGCAAATCCACAAGACGCGGCGCGGAGACATGCGAATGCTGCGGGAGAACACCATCCATGCGTCGTGCAGTATACTTTTTGCGATATGTCATTGTCGCCCCCCTATACAGAGCGTCCGGTGCGATTGTCATAGTCTTTTTAGTATACCACACTTTCGTTTAGCGGTCTGTGGAAAACTCTCGCCACACCGCATATAGTGCAAAAACCATAGCAAAAACAATCATACCAAGAGAAAGCACCTGCCCCATTGTCAGCCCTAGCCACAGCATACCGATTTGCACGTCGGGCTCGCGAAAAAACTCACACACAAAACGCGCTGCACCGTAGAAAAACACATAAAGCGCCGTCAGCATGCCACGCACACGCACCCAATTGCGCAGTGGCCATAAGAGCACAAAGAGGAAAATACCCTCCGCAAAAGCCTCATACAACTGCGACGGATGACGCAACACCGTCTCGCCGTTAAAGTGCATGCCCACTGGCGACGCTGTGACGCGCCCCACCAATTCGTGATTGAAAAAATTACCCAACCGCCCGAAAAAATACCCCGCAGGAATTGCCGGCACAAGGAAGTCCATTAGCCGCACAATGTCCGCACGATGCCGGTACGCCACCCACCATATACCTACAACAACACCCACAAGTCCACCATGATAACTCATGCCATAAATACCTGTCCACATACCCGATGTAAAGTCATACGGTGACACAATAGCAAGAGGATGGGCGCTATAATAAGAAAAATCATAGAGCAGCACATAGCCCATACGCCCGCCAAAAAGAGCACCGGCAAATGCCCACAATGCGGCATCTTCAATGAGCGCCCATGCATAGCCACCCTCAGCGCGACGCACGCGCCATCGCACCAGTGCAAGCACTGTTGCAAAAGCACACAACCACATCACAGAATACCAATAAATTGCCAATGGTCCAATCTGTACCACTATCGGCGACAGAGAAGACGGCACAGCAGCATACCATTCACCCATACACATTGCGCCATTCACAAACGCCCTTATGCGTTAAATTCTGATAACTGTTCGCGAAATTCCTGATCGTAAATATTCCACAGCGCAATTGCCAACGCCATAATGATCGGCCCAAAGACAAACCCGCTGAACCCGAACACGCTCAGACCACCCAGTGTCGCAAAGAAGATGATGATGGTTGGCATTTGCGTATCCTTGCCCACAAGCTTCGGGCGCAGGATGTTGTCAATGGATGTGATGATGAGACCCATACATAGAAGAAAGATACCCTGCCACACGTTACCCATGAGAAACATGATGATTGCGGCGGGAAAAATGACAAAGCCACTGCCCGCGGCGGGAATCACACTCAGAACAATCATCACCAGCATCCACAACGCCGGCGAAAAAATACCAGCAATGGCAAAAGTGATACCACCCAAGACACCTTGAATAACACCAATAATCAATGTGCCTTTCAATGTGGCGCGGGCCATAGAGGAAAACTCGCGAATCAACCGCTTTTCATAGACATCACGCAAAGGACTGAGGTGCATGATGTAGGTAAGCCATCGCCGTCCGTCAATAAAGAGGAAAAAAAGTGTAAAGAACATTACAACAAAATTGATGGTACTATTCACCGCACCAGCATACATCGCCTGCACATACGGCCACATCTTCCCCAAAAATTGCTTAACATACGCTGCGATAGCATTGGGGGAAAGGTGCACATCTGCAAGTGCCAAGGATTTCTCAATGATCTGCACAGAAGATATGCGGTCCACCATTGCTGTAACGGAATATTGCAAACCGGAGCCTTCCTGCGTACCGTCAATAATAATGGAGGACACTTCCTTAAAAACGATTGTGGCAACGCCGATCACCGGCACAACAATCGTAATCGCCACAATAACCAGCATTATGGAAGATGCAATCGCCGGACGTTTCACATATGTTAGCAATTTTTGATACGGCGCATTGAATACTGTCGCTAGCAAAATAGCAAAGAAAATCGGCTCCCAAAACGGCAAGACGATCACCAACGATGCCGCGGTCACCATGCCAAGGAGCGTTAGAAAAAAATACACGTTAAAATTTCGCAACATCATAGGCCTTGCTCACTGTTATCAATACGATATCGCGTATACAACGCGCACCGCTTACCAGCTTCACTGTAGCAAGCATTGCCTCTACTGTAAATATACCGGCGCTGGTGTACTAGTGTGTGTGCGATACAGCCACAGTCGCTTTGCCACTTCAAAAAAGACGATTTCCACAGCAGACACCGCAAAAATCACGCCCCACAAAGACAGCGGCAATGCCACCGTATGTAGAAGTGCCATAAGCGGTGGCATATAGATTCCCGCAATCAGCAGCGCAAGCGATAGCAAAACGGCTCCGTTCAACAGTGTACTACTGAACACATCACGTCGTATAATCGGACGGCGCAAGTTGCGCACAATATAGACAAACGTCAGGGAATCAAAGGCAACGAGAGCAAACGTTGCCGTGCGCGCAAGCGTAACATCATGGGACACCTGCCACACACACCAAAACAGTCCCGCAGCGGCAATACCCGATACCGCAAAAACCGTCACCATAAATTTCTTGTACGCACGTGTCAAAAGTGGCTCCTTTGGATGGCGTGGTGGCTCATCCATGAGGTTCGTGGCATCGTATTCTGTCGTCAATGCAATATTGGGCAGAGTATCCTCAATCACATTGATCCAGAGCACTTGAATCGCCAAGAGGGGTAGCGGCCACCCGAGCGCCATGGCGCAAAAGAAGAGAAAAATTTCCGAAAAATCATCAGCAACCAAATAGATGACCACACGGCGAATATTTTCATAAATGACGCGTCCCTGCTCAATGGCCGTAACAATTGTTGCAAAACTACTGTTGATGAGAACAATATCCGCAACTTCCTTGGCAATATCCGCACTCTCTCCCACGGCAATGCCAACATCGGCCGCCTTGAGTGCCGGCGCATCATTGATGCCGTCACCCACCATCGCCACCACATCACCATTGCGCTGCAGTGCACGCACAATGCGAATTTTGTGCTCAGGCAATACGCGCGCAAAAATTTTGGTCGTGCGCACCGCGTTCTCCAACTGTGTGTCCGTCATCCGCGCCACATCCGCACCCACAGACACCGCGGTATCAGAAATCACATGACCTAATTCCGCCATAACCGATCGCGCCGTCTCTGCATGATCTCCGGTAATCAACATCATCCGAATACCCGCACGCTCCGCCAATGCGAGCGACGACTCCGCATCGTCACGCAAGGGATCTTTGATGGCAATATATCCCACAAGTGACATGGACGTACGACGATCATCACGATGCAGTCGCGTATAGGTTTCTTCCGTCAAGATGCGCTGCGCACACGCAACCACGCGAAGCCCCTGCCCCGTAAGACGCTCCACCGTGCGACGTAGCTGCTCGCGCTCCTCTGTCTGCAGCGGTACGCGTCGCCCATGCGCCTCCACAAATGCCACTGTCTCCATCACTTCCTCCGGCGCACCCAAGAGCAGGATCCGCATGCGTCCATCTGTCGTGTGATACACACGCGTTGCATACTTGTTGGCCGATGAAAAAAATTCCTGATCCACCAACCGCCCAATGTCTTGCAGTGTATCGCGATCAATACCAGTATCCAGCGCTGCGGTCAATAGTGCGCGATCCGTCGGCCTACCATGCACCGTACCTCGCTGCATCGGCACACCTGCCGTGTGCTCAACATACGCATCATTAACCAGCGCAGCAATTTCCAAAATGTGCATCTGCTCCACAACGGATTGTTCCGTGCGACGATGTTGCATGCTAGACGGGCGAAATTGCCGCACATCGTTTGTGCCCGTCACAAGAGCGTGCACGGCCATCTCCCCCGTTGTCAGTGTGCCCGTTTTATCCGTACAGATTACTGTTAGCGCTCCCATGGTTTCACTGGCATTGAGACGTCGCACCAATGCCGCATGACGCGCAAGGCGCCGCATCCCAAAAATCAACACAATCGTAATGGCGGGCAAGAGCCCCTCTGGGATCGCGCCAACAACCAGCGCCGTGGACGCAAGAAAAATCTCCACAGGCGGCTGCCCGCGCCACACACCAAAAACTGCAAAGATGAGAATGCTGCAAAAAATCGCCACACCCACCATCACGGAAATGCGCGCAAATTTCTTCTGCAGCGGTGTCTGCGCCGTTGTCGTTTGCTGCACGGCAGTGGCAATCTTGCCGATTTCCATATCACTACCGGTTGCCGTGACAACATAGCGCGCATGTCCCTGTACAGCGGATGTGCCGGCAAACACCATATTCGTCTGATCCGAGATAATCACATCTTTGTCACGAACCTCTGTGTTCTTTGCTACATCGTGCCATTCACCCGTCAGTGCGGACTCGTGCACATGAAAATCCTCCGCCACAATCACGCGCCCATCCGCCGTAATGCGATCACCAGCCATCACATCCACCACATCCCCCACCACTAACTCCGCCGCAGAAATTTCCTTCTTACGCCCACCACGCACCACGCGCGCCATCTGCGTCATACGCTTGCGCAACTGATCCAAAGTGTTTTCCGCCTTGTATTCTTGGACAAAACTCACGACAGCGTTGATGAGTACAACGCACCCAATAAAAATCGCATCCACCATGTGACCAATTGCCATTGACACGGCAGCAGCGGCAAGCACAATAGCAATGAGCGGATTGGAAAACTGCCGCAACAGCAAAAGCACCGGCGACCGTGTTTTTGTTTTCGGTAATGCATTGGCTCCAAACGCTCGCAAACGTCCAGCGGCATCATTGTCACTCAATCCGCGGTCCGACGAACGCACGTGCAACAAGGTTGCACTTGCCGCCATCATATGATACGGGTGTGGCGGGGTTTTCTTCATAAAATAGTTTGTGTATGTGTATTGTTATTTGCGGTACATTGCGCTACTGCGCACCAATCACAACGACGATTTGCGTCGCATAGGTCGCTGCTACATCTGCGGACTCCTCCACCTTCGGCGTGCCGTATGTCGCCGGCAGCAACTGTGCCACCGCGTCCGCGTCCGCCTTCTTGCCCGCAGCGTAATAGATCACCGTGCCCGCATAGCTGTTCTTGGCATTTTGTGCTGTTCGCGTAGCATACTTTTTGTCTTTCAAGAGTGTTGTCACTGTACCCGCCGCGCCTATGGGACCACCGGCATTCAACACCTGCACGGTGAGGTCCGCTGGTTGCGACAAAGACGACCTCTCCTCGTCCGTCGTCTGTAGCACAGCATCAGACAACTGCTCGTCTGTCGCAGCAGGTACTTCCTCCATTGTCACATCCGACACTGCGTCAGTGTCCTGTGCAACCTCTGCGAATCCTTGCTCTACCGTCGGTGTGTCGTCGTACGAACGAATCAGTGCGTCCAATGACACACGATCGCGTGTTGCCTGCGGCAAGAGATAGAGATAGGCAAAAACAGCAGCACCACCGATGATCGTAAGGACGAAAAGCACAATAACCGTCATCCACCTGCTTGTTCGCTTTTGTTGTTTGGACATTTCTTCGGCATAGGTAGCCTCATCATCGCGCATCCACTCAATGTCAATGGCACGTGTTGTCGGCTCTGATGCCGGTTGCGCAATCATGCTCTCCGGCGGCGCATACATGATTCTGCGTTGCGGCGCGACGCTATTCTGCGTCGTCGGCAACGCGCCTGTCCCTGCATCACGTTGCTGCAGCACACCCGCACCATCATCTTGCACGCTTTCATCATCGGATGCTCTATGTGCATCACGTGACTGCATGGGCAGCTGTACGGAGTGATCCGGTGGTGGTACACTATTCTCACTATTCTGCGCGGACATCGGTTGCAAGCTACTCTTGCGCTGTACCTGCGATGACATTGGCACCACTATGCCATGATCTTCCATTGCTCGCTCATCTGTCTGCGTCACATGTGTCGCATCAGGCACATGTGCATCGGACGACACATCTGCAACGGGTGCACTATAGTGCTGCGATGTTCCGATCACGCGCGGCGATGGCATAGTCGCATCTTCTTCTCCAGCAACGCCTTCTACAGCCGGTACGCGCACAACCGTCCCCGGCACAAGAATATACGGCGGCTCAATGTGGTTGTGTGTCGCGAAATCCGTCCATGCCATGCCGTGCGCCTGTGCAATAGAGATGATGTGATCACCGTCGCGCACGACATAATCCATCATCGGCGCGTCACTGTTTTTTTTCTTGCGTTTTTTTCCTAATCCAAACATAGTATGTTCATTCAAACGTGTTTCTTCGTTCATTATACCATAAAGAGGTGGTATCGGTGAACTATTCCACCACAGCACTCATCCCGTAACCTTGATTTGCCGCCGACGTATCAATCGACGACCGCTGCAAAGAAAACGGCTTGTTGATAAAGGTGTCCACACCGGTAATGGCATAGGCGTTCACCACCACAGGCGGAATACCACCGCGCTGATCAATACTTGGCACCAGCGACAACGTGACTGTCATCTCTGGTGCAGGGCTCACCACGCCGGCACCGTGCGCAATCGTCCCCACATTCCACACCACCTCATTGGTCCGCTCATTGAACACCACGCCTTCGCCAGAAGCACTATGAAATGTCATGTGTGTGGGAAGTGGCAGAATCATGCGCACCTGCGCAAGATCATTGTTCACACTACCAACAGAAAACGTCAGGTTATAGGTCGTTGACTGCCCCACGCGCAGTGGCATGGCACCTTCCTTGTACGTCAGCTCTGTGGTCGGCAACACCTTTGCACCAATTGGCACCGTCAACACACTGCTCAAAATAGTCTTGTTTTCCCGAATGGCGGACGGCACATCGGGACTGTCAATGGATGCCACGGTGGACACTGTATAGTGAAAATCCTTTTCGCTTTCAACGGGCAACTGTGCGACAACCGGCACAGAAAACGCTACCGTTCCCTGATCGTTTGGTGCAAGCAATTTTAATCCCGGTACATCACTCGCCTTCCACGTGATGGAGTGATCGTCGGGATGATAGTCACCGCCATTGATGAGTTTCAACTGTGACAAATCCAACGCACGCGCATCCAAGCGCACGCGCACAATTGCATCGCGCAGTGGCGTACCACCAATATTGTGATACGTGATGCGGTATGTAAGATGCTCGCCCGCATAGGCGATCCCCTCTCGCCCGTCCACTGCCTGTGCAAGCATCAGCGGCGACTGAATCATCCGCGGTGTATAATCCGTCTGTGCAAAAATCACGGATTGGTCTTTGCTGCTGCGCGCAATGGCGCGAAACATGTGCGACGCGCCCACATCACCACTCACCGTGCCACGCAAGCGCACCACCACTTCCCCGCGTGCCGGCACCGTGTTCAACATCCACACAAATCCGTGATTGGGTGCGGGCACCGTATTGACCACGGAAAACCCTTGCGGCAACTCAATGGTCAGAGCGAGATCGTGCATGTCTTCCGTGCTTGTATTGTGCACAACAAAGCCGATATCCACAAGATTGCCATTTGCCACATCATTGGGTGCATTCACGTCAATCGTGAGCGGCGACTGTGTGATCATTGTTGCACTGCGCCCCATGGTCTCATAGCGCACCGTCGTACCATCCGGCACATAGCGCACCACACCAGAAACATCCGCCATCGCCCCGCGCGGCCCATTGAAATATCCCGCCAAAGACACTGTGGAGGTCCCACCGCCAACAATTGTACCAACCGCAATTGTGCCACCTCCCGTACCTTCACGATGAAAATGCTCTTGCCCATCCACCGGTACAAAATATGATCCAAATTGTACGGCAATGTCCGCATTCACCAATGCCGCACGATTGTCATTGCGCACAGTAAATACCACCTCCGTCAACGCTGTACTCGCCACAGATGCCGGCGCCTCCACCACAATGGACACGTTTTCATTGCGAAAAAATCCCTGCTGATAACGTACAACAAGCACGACAGTCACCATGATCGCCGTCACGACCGTCAACCCGATCACGCCGATGAGTAGCGCCTTGGCGCGCGTTGGCCCCAACTGATCGGTGATTTTTTGCCACGTACTCGGCACAACCTGCTCCTGTGCACCAGCAATATCCGACGACCACACATCATACGGCGTCGCCTTGCGCTGCCGATTTTTCAACTGTGAGTCACGCTGCTGGAGGTCTTTTTCAATATCTTGAAGAGCCATAATTTTTGTATTTTAGATCCTGTGAGGCATGTCTTTTATTATACCACATCTAGCGCACGATCCACTGCGCAATAGCACTCGTGATGCGCGCCAACTGGCGCTCCACATGCGCATTGACGACAACTTTGTGCAACTGTGCAAGCGGATGTGCCGTCATCACGCGCAGCGCCTTCACCGTATCGGCATCCGTTGCACACACGTGCTCGCCGTGCACGCAACGATGGCACACCATCCCGCCGCGATGTGCACTGAAACCGGCGCGCGTCGCGTGCAACGTCTGTGCGCACACTGTGCACGCACCCACGCGAAACGTATAACCCAAAAGCGCATACAATTGCATGAGAAACGCATGCGTGATCCACGCCAGTGACAAACGATCTTGCATTGTGGAAACGCATGTATCCATCTGCAGCAAATACGTCTCCCACAGCACATAGAGCCGTGCATCTGCATCGTCCTCATGCACCAGCGACACAAAAATCCGCCGCGCGCGATCCACATGGCACAGCGCCACAAAATCGGAGCGTAAACTGTCGTGGTAGCGCTCCGCCACGGCACCGGCAAGCGCGCCGCGCCCGCCGTTTTTGGCAATGGAAACATGCGCACACGTGAAATCCTCCACCTGCGACGCCATGCGTGCGCCCGGCTTGCGTACCGAGCGCGCCACCGTTCGCATGAGCCCGTTTTCTTTGGTATAAAATGTGTAGATGCGATCCGCTTCGCCCGTGTCGCGCTTATCCAACACAATGGCATGATAATTTTGTTTCATAGTTCTACTCGTATATGTCTGCGCACCGTGCAATCATGTTTTACTTCTTGCGTAATGTCACTGTTACCATCATAGCATCAATGGCAAAGGTTTCCACATGGTCGGCATTTTTCACCGCAGATCGCCCCACAGACGCCGCCAAAACCTCGCGCGCCACAAGCGCCCCGTGCGCATCCAATACCGCATCACACCCCTGGACACTCACCACAATTCGATCATCCACATTATAACCCGCCTTCTTGCGCAGCTGCTGAATGATGCGCACCAGCTCGCGTGCCTGCCCCTCTACGCGCAGCGTCTCCGTGATAACCGTATCCAACAGCACCTTCACTCCACCAACATCCGCAGTATGCGGCACCTGTGTGTCAATCATCTTCACCTCCACCACACGCTTCACATTCAACTCATCGCACACAATATCCCGCATCTCTTGCGACGCCTTCCATGCACCGCACTCTACGGACAACTGCGCCAACGGCTGCCGCACTTTGATCTTTGCCTGTGCACGCAGCGTCAATCCCGCACTGATGATGTCGCGCGTCGTTCGCATGGCATCGTTGGCGACATCGTCAATCAACTCTACACGTGCCATCGGCACATCCGCCAAATGCACCGATGAAGTGTGCCCAAGCCCACAATAGATTTCCTCCGTCACAAACGGCGTGAACGGCGCCAAAAGTTTCGCCGTTTCCGTCAACACGTAGTACAGCGTCGCATAGGCGTCGTTTTTGTCGCCGTCATTTTCACTCTTCCAAAAACGCTTGCGACTGCGACGAATATACCAATTGGATAGCCCGTCAATAAACGGCGGAAACACCCGTGCCGCCTTGTGCAATGCATACGCCTCCATGTGCGTGTGAAACGCCGCCATGGTCGCGTGTAGTTCTGACACGATCCACCTGTCCAACACATGCGTCACATGCGCAGGATCCCACTCTTCGCGAGGTTCCCATCCATCAATGTCTGCATAGAGCGTGAAAAACGCATACGAATTCCACAACATGCGCATCATGCCACGCATCACCTCCGACACGTCGCCCTCAATGAAATTCAAATTTTGTGCCGCCACAACCGGCGAACTCATCAAATAGAACCGCACGCTGTCCGACCCATACGTGTCAAACATCGTCATCGGATCAGGATAGTTTTGGAGTTTCTTGCTCATCTTCTTGCCATCTGCCGCCAGAGCAATGCCATTGACGATCACGTTTTTAAACGCCACGGAATCTTTGATTGCCGTCCCCAACACGTGCTGATAGTAGAACCATGCACGCGTCTGATCCACACCTTCGGCGATAAAATCCGCCGGAAAATAGTTGTCAAAATCCTCTGCATGATCAAACGGATAGTGTTGTTGCGCATATGGCATGGATCCGCTGTCAAACCACGTGTCCAGCACGTCGGGAATACGACGCATTGTGCCCCGACACTCCGCACATGAAAGCACAATGTCATCCACCACATGCTTGTGCAAATCCACCGGCTTGGTGTACACGCGCTTGACGCTACCCGTCTGCGGATACCAATCTGTACGATAGCGCGCAATGCGATTCGTGCCGTGCAGCATATGATAGAGTCCCTGCAGTGTGTCACCGTGCGACACCACAACGATCTTATGGTTCTTGTAGCGTGCATTAACGTCGTCCGTAAACGCCCGCAGTCGCGCGATGAGATCCGCCTCTTGCTCCACAGCATAGCGTGCACGCGCCTGTTCGTCCGCATCTGTTGGCCACTGTGGAAACACCGCAAAAAGTGACTCGCTCGTTTTCTTACCCTCAAACACACCCATACCAAACTCGCGCAAACGATCGTCCGTGATGATCGTCGCACCGGTGGCATCGGCGATGATCTGTGCCGTTTCCTGCGTGCGCAAAAGCGGTGACGCAAAAATGACGTCAATCTTTTGCTGTGCCAAGCGACGTGCCGTTCGCTTCACTTCCGCGCGCCCACGCTCCGTGAGGTGATTGGTCGTGTTGTGCACATCGGCATTCACAAAGCCCCGCACATTGGACTCCGCTTCACCATGCCGTACCAAAAACAGCGTATTGGGATCGTCAAAATGTTCCGCGATCTCCGCAACCGATCCCACCACCGTCATCGCCTCACAGTCGTCACACACCCACACCGGCATCACACTCGCCCAAAACCGCTGCCGCGAAATGGACCAATCGCGCGCACCTTCCAACCATTTCCCAAAGCGTCCCTCTTTCATATTCGCCGGCGACCAGCTGATCTCTTTTGCCAATGTCAATGCCCTATCCTTAATACCTGTCACTTTCACAAACCACGAACTCGTCGCATAGTTGATGAGCGGCGTGTCGCAACGCCAGCAATGCGGGTAACTGTGCTCGTATTTTTGCTTACTGAACAATGTGCCCCGCTGTGCCAAATACTTGATGATTGCTACATCCGTCGCCTGATGATCGCCAATCGGCTTGACATTACGTCCCGCCAATTCTCCCAACGCTTGAGTAAAACTACCATCCATGCTCACATGTTGCACAAACGGCAGGTTTTTCTCCTTCCCCAATCGCATATCATCCTCGCCAAACGCCGGTGCAATATGCACCACACCCGTGCCTTCGTCCGTCGTCACAAAATCTGCCGCGTAGATGTGCCATCCGTTTTCCCGATGCGTGAGACCTTTGTCGTTATAGTACACATCAAACAGCGGCGCATATTTTTTACCAACCAACGCATCACCGGAAAACTCCTCCACGACTTCACACGCTTTCCCCGCAAACACTTCCTCCACTTTTTGTTTTGCGACAATATAATAGACGTCATCCCGAACGTGTTCGGGATGATCGACAAGACGCACTTTCACATATGCAATCTCCTCCCCCACCGCCAACGCCACATTGCCGGGCAGTGTCCATGGTGTGGTCGTCCATGCCAACACATACGTTCCCGGTTCGTCCACCAGCTCAAACTTTGCAATCACCGATAAATCCTTAATGTCTTGGTATCCCTCCGAAACCTCCTGCTGTGACAGCGTCGTTTCGCACCGCGGGCAAATATGCATGGCGCGGTAGTCTTTGTAAATGAGCCCTTTATCCCACAGCGTCTTAAACACCCACCACACGCTTTCCATGTAATCGGTGTCCATTGTACGATACGCGCGTCGCATATCCGCCCATCGTCCCAGCCGCTCCACAACCTCCTGCCATTGCGCCGCATACGTCAGCACCTTGGAGCGACACAAATCATTAAATTTTTTCACCCCCATCGCCTCAATATCTTTCTTTTTCTTGGACCCCAGCTCCTTCTCCACAATGTTCTCAATCGGCAAGCCGTGGCAATCCCACCCCCACGTGCGTTCCACTTTGTACCCGCGCATCGTCCAATACCGCGGTACCACATCCTTCAAAACACTCGCCACAATATGCCCATAGTGTGGCAGCCCCGTGGCAAACGGCGGTCCATCGTAAAACGTATACGACGGCGCACCCTCGCGCTGCGCCACAGACTTTTCAAACGTCTTATCCTTCTTCCACCGTACCATCACCTCGCGCTCCATCTCCGGAAATTTTTTGTTCGTGTCCACTTTTGCAAAACGCGTCATAGATCCCTCTTGATCAAAAATAAAAATCCTTAACACATCTGTTAAGGACGACATCAAAGGCCGCGGTACCACCTTAATTAGACTGTATACTGCGCACACGCGCCCCAGCCTCACTCATACAGCTGTAACGGGCATACCCGACGGGGTCTACTAATTGCACCGGCAATGTTCTTCCCGCGTCTCTCCACATCGCACCGGCAACGTGGTATCCGATGGTGATTGCCACCGTCATGAGACATGGTTGATGTTTCTATCCTACACCAAACGGTGAAAAAATCAAATGGTAGCTAGCGCGTGAGTGGGTCCGCACCGCATGCACGCAAAGCGTCACGCAATTTGGCAAGCGGCAGCCCCACGATAGAGAAGAAATCGCCATCATAACGATCGGCAAAAAGTGCGGCACGCTTCAACACACCAAAGCTACCAGCAAGTACCAACGGCTCACCCGTGGCAATGTAAGCGTCAATATCCTCCAACGCAAGATCGCGAAAATACACACCACCTTCACCGTAGTCCGTGATGGTCATGCCGGTTTTCGTGTCAATCACGGCAAATCCGCTCACCGCGCCAACGCGCTTGCCCGAAAAACGCATCAGTGTCTCGCGCGCATCGTCTGCATCTCGCGGCTTGCCGATCACCGCCCCACCGAAAGTAATCAGCGTATCACCACCGATCACGATGGCGTCATCATAGCGCTGCGCAACATCTTGCGCTTTGCCCAATGCCAACTGCATCACCAATTCATGCGGCGGAACGTCCACGGCGTGATCCTCCTCATAGTCACTCGGCGCGATCACGGCGTCTGCAATGCCAATCTGCGCAAGCAGCATCTTGCGATGCACAGACTGCGATGCCAAGACGATTGTACGTTGTGCCATAGAGTAGTATGATTATGTTTCACGCAATGTGCCGATGGTGAAGCGGCACCGCTGCCACACACATCGCGCATACCCTTGTACAAGGGTACACGATTCCCCACCGTCGTCAACGACCTCCTCTCCAAAATAACCTTCATCTCATTCACATTCCACAGAAGATCGCTGTGCTTGTTCTTCTTGATAAGAGGCAATTGCAATGCAATACGAAAACGTTTGTACCAAGCATTTACAGTATTGCGATTCACATTTGCAATGCATACGGTTTGTGTTACTGATAGATCTTGTGCAAAACACTTTAAAATCTATTGTGCTTTTCTTTTTGATATTTTCCCTTGCCTGAGATGCATCTCTAGACTTTAGCATGAGCTTGCTAGTCTAGTGTCAAAGTTTTATCTCGCTAACAATCCTATTCGCAAGCCACTCATGTCCTTTTGCATCAGGATGTAAGCCATCAACAAGCATAGACGTATAATTTTCTTTTATCATGTCCGAAAATATATCAATAAATTCCACCGCCTCACTTTCGCAAATTTCTTTAATTTTACTGTTGTATTTTTCAACGTATTCATTTTTATACATTTTGTCGGTATCCCAAGGAATCGGAACGGTTTTGGCTTCATCTACCGGCGTAAGCCCAACAAAAAGAATTTTATTGGTTATTTTTCTGGCTCTGGATATAAGCTCTTTTATGTTTTGCTCAAATTTTTCAAGCAGAACTCTATTCTGATTTTCAGAAATAACAAATTGAGAATCATTCATGCCAATAGCAAAAATCAAAAAGTCAGACTCTCTAGATTTTGCTTCTGAGTCAAATCTCTCCAATAGCCCTTCAGTATGATCCCCTGAAATACCAAGATTATAAACCTCGTCTTCAAAATCATTTTTACTATCCAAATAAAGATGCAAGCGGTTAGCCCAGCCTCCTTTTTCTGTGTCAAAAGCTCCATAGGTTATGCTGTCACCAAAAATACAAATGTTCATAATTTTATTAGCTCTAAATTATCAAATTAATTAAAGCCTTTAAGGACCTTTGTTAAACTTTCTTCCAAGTACTTCATCATTTAAGACTATTTTTTCAAATTCGCGCCTTTTTTCTTTTGTGAGATCTAGAACGTCCGTAAGAAAAATAATTGCAAACGGAATAAAAATTGCTAAAACACCCAAAATTATGTTTTGGAAAAGTGCTGGGTCGAGTCTTTGCAAAAAAGGATTTACAAAATCATGTAAATTTTGCAAAAAATCTATTAGTAATAACCAAATTTTTTGAATAAACTCGACCATATCTAAATTTCACTTAAAACATCAGAAATTTTTTGCTCCATTATGTCGATCAGTCGCTTGTTCGCATTGATAATTTCTTCCTCTTTCTCCGCAAAGACTTCATCAGGGCTGGGAGTTCTGACAGTCACTACAAGGCTGGCGTGACGGAAACCATGCTCTACAAGCCCCTCTACGGAACGAGTAAAATCATGTCGCTCGATCAGCTTCACGTCTCGGTTTTGCCACTCGACGATGGCAACGAGGACATCAAGGAACAAGTTGGCAGACTGCTTCTCGAAAAGCTGCAAAGCTCATTCGAGGGCATCACCGACGACTGGGTGCACGCGTTGTTCGACGGCCACAGCCGGAGAGCCACGTTCGACATAAACACAAAGTATAAGCTCATCTACGTCGCGACTGATAGCACTGGACGAGTTATCGGCGTGGCCGGAGCAACGCCAAAGAAAGGGAGTCCGATCAAGGTGATGCCATTCATCGCGTCCAACGCGGTGGCATTCGAGGCGTTGCTGATTGACATCCCGCACCAACTAGTGCCGTACGGCCACAAGCTGTACATCCACATCAACCCAACCGCCGATGAAGTTATGTCGCTTCAGCGAATCGGTTGGAAACTGGACGCGGCTCTGCCTGCCGGTTACCATCCCAACATCGTCACGCAACAGTGGAGCTTGGATATAGGAGAAACAACCATGAGAACGATGAGAATCAAGAGGAGGTTCTATGACCTGATCAAGTCGGGCAAGAAAACCCTCGAAGTGCGGGTTAGGTACGACACCATCAACCGAATTCAGGTCGGCGAACGTATCCGTCTCATGACTCACACCGGGGGCTTCGACGTGAAAGTTGCCGCTATCAGGCGATACAATACTTTCGCGGAGATGCTCAATGTCGAGCCATGGGAGAAGATCGCTCCAGACTCGAAGTCCAAAAACGAAGTGCTTAGCTTGTTCAAGCAGATTTACCCTGCCAGCAAGGAACAGCTCGGCGTCGTGGTACTTGAGTTCGCTCGGATATAACCTCCGAGATTGGTCCCCAAACAGCCCAGTTAGCGAAACGCGCTAGCTGGGCTTCTTTTTATTTCACAGTTTCAATTTTTATTCCGATTACTCCGTACTTTTCCTGCTCTTCTTTTGAGTAAAAAATTTCAATTTCTTCGGTCAATTCCTCTTTTGAGGTTCCACCAAACAGTAACGGAGAGAAATCTGAAAAAAGATTTTCGAAAGCGGGATAACGATAGAGCGCTTTTACAATCACAGTCACTTTTCTTGATTGGTCGTCATTGCAAACAAACTCAATCTGGTCCCCAAGATTAATTTGTTGTCGTTTTTCGTCGTATAATCTTGATTCTATAACCTTGTTACCACTAGCAATTTTTTCAAAAGGAGTAGTGGCTAATTTCATCTTATGAATTTTCATAATTTTATTTATTGTAGGTATAACTTTGCTTGATAAGCTTGAAAACTTGGTCAATTTCTTCTTCCTTTTTGGCTTCCAGAATAACAAGTGGAAAACCTTTCTCGTCAAGCAGTAAAAAATCAATAAAGCCGTTTTTGGTAGATTCAAAATCTTCACCGAAAGCATCAATCTCTTTTTGGGTAAGTTTTACATTCGGTTCAAGCGAAATATTTGCCTGTCCTTTTTCACTATCAAAAAATCGCCAACCTGCTTGTTCAAGCAGTTTATTTATTTTTATTCGCGCTTTTGCTTCTTTAGCATTTGCCATAGTTTTACTCGTTTGTTATCTTCCGCTTTCAAAACTTCTTCTGCGCTCATCAAGCGTTTCGCCATCATACATCCAATAATCGGTTCCGGCTACGCCATATTTATAGCCGAGTATTTTTTGAGCGGACTGAGACAAGCTTGTTTTCTTTCCATTAAATTCAATAGAATTGACTCCGTGTGTATCAATAACCTTCGCTTTGACATTTTCATCACGGCTAAAATATAATTCGGCGCCAACAGGAATTTTTACCATTTCAAAATTAAATCTTCCCCGTATTTTTCTTGCATCATTAAGTGCGTTCTGATCCTCTTTTGAGTCAACAATATCTTTCTGAGGAGTTATGTTTTCTATTTCTGCTAATTTCAAAGCCGCAACCACGCGCTCGGGCGCAACGCTAAAGAATTCTCTTTTTGGATTAACGCGGCTGTCGTCAAAAGCGTCGTGGAGCTGATGTTCTACAAAATGAGCATCCTTTACAGTACAAGCGTAGAAAACTGTAAATGGAAGCGGGATGCTGGTAGATACACTTAATTCTCGAACACGTTGCTCAAGATTATTATTTGTTTTTCCAATCTTAACATATCCAGGCATTGCTTCATTTGTAAGTATGTAAATAATCTCGTTCATATTTTTTATTTCATTAAATCATCAAGTGAAACACTGAGCGCATCTGCAATTTTTTTGACCGTATCAATTGTCGGATTGGGGGTTGAGCCTGCCTCAATTTTAGCAATCGTATGAAAAGCCAAATCTGCCTTTTTTGAAAGCTGATCTTGCGAGATGCCAAGTTTGTTTCGATATTTCTTTATATTCTCTGCAATTGTAGCTTTTTTCTTTGGCATATTAGTATAGTTTTACTATGATAATTGTATAGTATTAAAGAAATCACCTATCAATAGTTAGCATATGAAATTTTTAGCATTTAGTCAAAAGAGTTCAGTCAAAGAAAAATTCTAGAGAGCCCCTTAGCGCTGCCCACGCATAGGGGGCAGTATCTCTATTTGGCAGCACATTTTTCTTTACAAAATACGTACTCACATCTGCCGAAAAAAGAATCGTCCTCGGGAGGATGTGGCAGAAGAGGGATTTAGGGAGGACTCCGCCATGCCCGACCGAACAAAAAAGGCGAACAGTCTTGCCGCTCTGCTCGCTAAAAGCAAGATCCAGCAAAAAAGCTTCTTTTCCTTTTGAAAAAAATCGCGCGCACAACAAGTGAAACTTGGCGGTGTTTTTTGGACGAAGTTCGAACATTTTTTGACGAAAATCCTGAAAACTAATTTGGACTCGGCGGGGCAAACTATTTTTCTGGGGGAATGGAATTGCCCCGCCTCGGCTTTCTTCCCGCCCGCAGGAGGGGTCTGGGGAGGAATGCGGGCGGGATTTTGAACCTTTCCTTTTTCGCTTCCGAATTTCGTGCCAGTTGAAAACTGGCGCGCC
>CAYRUU010000004.1:0-36821 GCA_964427825.1 uncultured Micavibrio sp. | reverse complement strand
AGAGAGTTACATTAAGGATTCCTACCTCAACACAGGGCGCTTTAATGAATTTTACGATGTTCTGGATACGGTACAGAGTGCCGACGAGTATTGCTATGTGTCGCACGCGTATCAGGTGTGCGGTTTTCCGTCGCGCGAGGTTTGTGAGGCGACGATGCCCCGCGATACCGGCGGCTGCGGCAAGATTGGTGATACGGTGCAAACACCTCTCAAAGGACCCATGGCGATCGCTACGCCGGCTATACAAAGCGACACACAGCCAAGTGCCGGATCTGCCGGAGGTGGTGCATCAGATCCATCAAGCAGTGGTACTCTTCCAACGGGGGGTGGATCTACAGGCGGTAATCCCCTATTGGCACAGAACACGGGAGGCGCAAGTGGCACAAGTGGTGGGACGGCGCGTACCGGCTCCGCCACCGGCGGCATCGTTCCCTGTGGCAGTAATCAAACAGGCACAGCACAAGACGCCTGCACCATCTGCGATCTCATTGAAGGCGTCCACGGCATTGTCCAAAAACTCATGTCATGGATGGTGATTGCGGGACTGGTGATTATCACTGTTGCCGGCATCATCTATATTGTCTCTGCTGGCAATCAAGGACTCACGACAATGGCAAAAAATGCTGTCATCAACACACTGATCGGCATTACCATCATCCTCACTGCATTTCTTGGTATCACATTTATCCTCAATAGGGTATTCAATGCCAAAACCGATATGATTGCTGCTGGTGGTCTTTCAATTGCTAACAATGCATGGACATTCACATGCAGTAAGACCAAAGCTATAGACACAGGTGGTGGGGGTGGTGTGTCGACGGGTGGTGGGACGCCAACGCCACCATCACAAGGTGGAACACCGCCAGCAACGCCTCCAGCTCCACAGCCGGGCAATCAACCGCTAGCACGTATGACAAATGCTGAGGCGAAGCAGTATCTCATTGATCAGACAGGTGGCAATATTACAATATGGGAATCAGCAGCCGGACGAACGTACGTGCCTGATTTACAGCAAAGCAGTATTGATGGGATTGTTAATCTACAGAAAGAATCCGGTCTTCGATTTCAAATTACAGGAGCAGCAGAGAAGGGTGGTGGGCACGCTAGCGGAACCTATTCCCACGCAAATGGATATAAGGTGGATATTAGCGATAAAAATCCAGCGTTAAATAGCTATATTACATCAAACTATCAGGAGATTGGAAAACGTAGTGATGGTGCGCGGCAATTTCGTGATCCGCAGGGAAATGTTTACGCATGGGAAACGTGGAAGAATCATTGGGATGTGTGCTATGCGTGCAAAAAATAATCGTCCTTTCTTTTTAGTTTGGGATCTGTAGGTATTTATGTTGTTAGTATAGGATCATGAAAAAACTCATAACTCTCTGCATAAGCATAGGTGTTTTAGCAGCACCCGTCTCCGCTGCTCCCACTGGCGGTCTCGTTCCCTGTGGCAGCAATAAATCTGGTACAGTACAGGATGCTTGTACCATCTGCGATCTCATTGAAGGTGTGCATGGCATTGTTCAAAAACTCATATCATGGATGGTGATTGCGGGACTGGTGATTATCACTGTTGCCGGCATCATCTATATTGTCTCTGCTGGCAATCAAGGACTCACGACAATGGCAAAAAATGCTGTCATCAACACACTGATCGGCATTACCATCATCCTCACTGCATTTCTTGGTATCACATTTATCCTCAATAGGGTATTCAATGCCAAAACCGATATGATTGCTGCTGGTGGTCTTTCAATTGCTAACAATGCATGGACATTCACATGCAGTAAGACCAAAGCTATAGACACAGGTGGTGGGGGTGGTGTGCCAATGACGCCGCAGCCACACGCTGACCGACCTGCACCACCTCCTGGTAATTTAGCACAGGGATGCCATCACTACGATCAGGCTTTTCATAGAGCATCGAGCGGTGATCGGGAGCTAGAATGTCTCCTGAAGGGTATTGCTATGGCAGAAAGCACATGTAATCCTTCCGCACAAAATGGCAATGGATGTGGTCTCATGCAAATTGAAAGCAATACGTGTCAGTACTATAAGGACAATCCGGAGGAAAGTGTGATACGTGCCGCTGAAATACTGCGTGCTAATAAAAAGCAGTTGGATCGTTACAATAATTTTTCTATCGGTAGCGGATTTGGACAGGGTAGTGAAACGGTGCAGTATGGTGGTGTGACGTACTTTACAGGTAATGATGACCTTATCGCATCCTACAATGCCGGTACTGGAGGTAGTTTGGCAAAAAATCCCTTTCATACATCATCTGATTGTCCGGACACAGGACAGGGCGCAACACCGGCGTGGCAATGTCATATCAATTCTGGCGGATTTGGCAATACAACACAGCGTTATGTACCAAATGTGCAAAAATATCAAAAAGAGTGTTTGGGTAAATAGGTGAAAATTATGGCGCAACAGCAATCAACAATCACATTCCACGGCGGTGCCGGCTCTGTGACGGGGGCGAATTTTTTGCTGGATACCGGCGGGCGGAAGATCCTCGTGGATTGCGGTTTGCACCAAGAGGGCGCGCGCTGCTATGTGGAGGATGCGGACTTTGCCTATGATCCGTCGGAGGTGGATGTGCTCATTGTGACGCATGCGCACGCCGACCACATTGGCAAAATTCCCAAACTCGTCAAAGACGGTTTTCGCGGAACCATCTACTCCACACCGGCAACCAAAGACTTGTCGGCGGTGATGCTGGAAGATGCGTTGATGATTTTGACACAGGAAGCGGACACGCTCGGTTGCCCGCCGCTGTATGATCGTGCGGATGTACGTCGCACGTTGGAGCTGTGGCACACGATGGACTACCACCAGGCGTTTGTAGTGGGCGATGATGTGACGGCGCTTTTTTTGGATGCGGGGCATGTGTTGGGGAGCGCCATGGTGCGCTTGGAACGTGCTGGTCGGGTGCTTGTGTTTACGGGGGATTTGGGTAATGCGCCGGAGTTGATTTTGCCGGACACGGAAAAGGTGGAGGGCGCGCACTACATGGTGATGGAAAGTGTGTATGGTGACCGTAATCACGAATCGCGCAACGACAGGACGGAGAGGTTGGCGCAGGTGATCCGCGACAGTGTGAAGCGTGGTGGGACGCTCCTCATCCCCGTTTTTGCTTTGCAGCGTGCGCAGATTTTGCTCTATGAGATCAACAGGCTCGTGGAAGGACATCGCGTGCCGCAGGTGCCTGTGTATTTTGATGCGCCGCTTGCGCAGCGTGTGACGGACATCTATCGGTGCTATCAGCATCTCTACAATGCACGTGTACGCGCGGAAATCAAGCGCGGCGACGACATTTTTGATTTTCCGCGCTTTGTCAGCGTGCGCAACGTGGCGGACTCATTGCAGATTGACAAGAAGAAGGGTCCGAAGATTGTGATTGCCAGCTCCGGCATGAGCAACGGCGGACGAATACGCATGCATGAGCGTCAGATCCTGGGCAATCGCAAAAACACGATTCTCTTTATCGGATATCAGGCCTTTGGCACGCTTGGGCGCGATATTGCGGATCGTCACAGTAGAGTGTTCATTGACGGTACATGGGTGCGTGTGCATGCGCGAGTGGAAAGTATCAGTGGATATTCTGCACACAAAGACAGCAATCAGCTCGTGGCGTTTGCGGGGGATACGGCGACGACGGCGGAGCATGTTTTTCTTGCTATGGGTGAACCGGCAGCGGCGCAGCGCCTTGCGCAGCGCTTGACGCAGGCGTATGGCATGACGGTAACGGTGCCGCGCAAGGGTGACACAGCATCTCTTCATTTTTAATATTTTTTGTTATGACAGAAGCATGTGCAACGATGGACGCAATGACGGCGCATACACTTTTGACCGGTGAGCAGGCGCAGCGCTACAGTGTGATTGACGTACGCTCACCGCAGGAGTACGCTATGGCACATATTCCGCATGCCGTCAATGTGCCATTGCAGACATTGGCGACGGCGACGCTGCCGAAAGACCGCACGTTGATCGTGTTGTGCGCAAGCGGCAATCGTTCGGGCATGGCGTGTGTGTTTTTGCGGGAGCACGGCTATACGTGCGCCAATCTTGCCGGTGGAATTGGTGCGTGGATGGCGCACGGATTGCCCGTTGTGCGCGGCGGCGGCGTGGGGTGATAGAGAAAATTTGGTTATTTTGCAAAAACAGACTATACTGAGAAAGAGGCAACGTGGTTATTTATTGACATGAGGAAAAAATAAAAATTATGCGCGGTCTTGGGTCGGCAAAAATTGCCAAAGGATCATACATTTTTCTGTGTGACGATGACAATCTTGTACGTGATACCTTTCGTGTGCGCGTCAGTGAAGATGGGCTGCTTTTTCGTCCGTTGAGTGACGATGCAAAGATTGTGAACATCACTGGTCCAACCGATGCTGTGGAAGCATGTACGGCATTCCACATGTCGCAGGATGGGCAGCAGTACTTTATGACATACTATGTGCCACACAAGAAAACATTGGGGATTGCACAGTCGCGCAACCTCATTGATTGGGAAAAGGCGTGTAGCGTGGAGGATGTGGCTGGTGGTGCAAAGATTGTGTCAGACTATCTCTATGCCGGGCGGACGGTGATGGTTGCCGGCGGAGATGCATTGCGCTTGTATGTAACATCTGACGGTAAGCGATGGGTACGCGCCAAGCGAAACCTGATTGATCGTGACGATCACGATATCAAAAACGGGATGTTTATGGTGCTGGATGCACAAGTAATTGACGATGGTGTGTTTGTCCTCTATGCACTTGCCACATCTGATGCATCGGGTGCGACGACCTATGCCATTCACGGTGCACTCTTTGCCTATGGCGATCCCACGCGCATTGCCTGGCGCACGCAGGCGCCGGTTTATGCTATGACACCGGACACATACGGACAAGCGACGCTGTTTGGTGCAGGTATTCATGATGAGTATTTTGTCTCTTATTGGATGAATGAAGATGGGGAATTGTTCCTCTTACGCCATCCATATACCTATGAGCCGCGACCGGAGGATATGGCACACGGTGAGCAGGGCACGATCACTGCACCGCAACCCGAACCACCGACGGCATTCACACTGGAGCGTGCACCGGACAATCCATTGCTGACACCCAATCCCGATGTCCCATGGGAGTCCAAAGCGACATACAACCCGACGGCATTTTTGTGCGGTGGACATATTCATATCATCTATCGCGCCGACGGTGATGACAATATCTCCGTGTGGGGACATGCACTGAGCCCCAATGGCATTGACATCACCAACCGCTCCAAGAATTGTATTTTTCGACGCAAAGTAATGGTGGAGAACAAGGACCTACCACGCATCTATGCATCGGGCATCAATGTGAACGGCGGATGCGAGGATCCGCGTGCGGTTGTGATTGATGGGACCGTGTACGTGACGTTTACTGCGTTTGATGGGTGGAGTTCCGTGCGCATGGCGTTGACAAGCATTGACCTGAATGATTTCTTACAGCAGCGTTGGCATTGGAAAAAGACGCGCCTCATTTCGCCGGCGGGGGAGATGAACAAAAACTGGGTACTGTTTTCCGAAAAAGTCAATGGGAAGTTTGCTATCCTGCACAGTTTTTATCCGAAAATTCTCATTGATTATTTTGACGATTTGGACGAGCTGGATGGAAAGACACGCTTTATTCGCAGCAACAACACACGACCGTTTGATACAGCGAGAGCATGGGACAGCTGGTTTCGCGGCGTGGGACCGCCTCCGATCAAGACAAAAGACGGATGGCTTGTTTTGTATCATGCCATGATGCACAACAAGCCGGATCGCTACCGTATTGGTGCACTTTTGCTGGATCTTGATGACCCGACAAAGGTGCTGTATCGCAGCACGCAGCCCATTTTGGAACCACAGGAGCACTATGAAAACCATGGACACAAATGGGGCGTTGTGTTTACGTGTGGCGCCGTGGTGAAGGATGGGACGCTTTTTGTCTATTACGGCGGTGCAGATGCATGCGTGTGTGTGGCGACGGCGCCGATTGATGCGTTTTTGCATGATCTCAAACAGACAGGTGTTGTACGCATGACGCTGACATAAGGTCGTGCGCGTGATCGTAATTTTTTATAAAGGTGTAAAAGTGTTAATTGATCTAATCATCATAGAACCATGGCAATCACAATGAGACGTTATCCAAATAATCCCATCCTTGGACCAGATCGTGCGAGCGCGTGGGAAGCGCAGGCAGTGTTTAATGGGTGTCCGATTCGTGATGATGAAGGGTATCACCTGTTGTATCGCGCACTCTCACAACCGGAGCGAGACGACAACACGGGCGCGGAGATTGCACAATCAACAATTGGTTATACATTCAGTCCCAATGGCTACTGCTTTGACGGTGAACGGCGGCAGCTGATTGCGCCGCAGGAAGCGTGGGAGCGCTATGGATGCGAAGATCCGCGTGTGGCAAAAATTGACGACACCTACTACATTACTTATACGGCGTTGGCAGACTATCCGCATACACCGGAAGGCATTGCTGTTGCCGTGGCGACAACGAAAGATTTCCGCACGATTGATGCGCGACACCGCGTGACACCATTTAACGCCAAGGCTATGGTGATTTTTCCAGAGCGCATCAATGGCAAGATTGTTGCGTTGTTAACTATGAACACTGATCAACCGCCAGTGCGCATCATGATTGCGGAGTTTGATACGCCGGAACAGATGTGGGATCCGAAGTATTGGCGCACATGGTTGCAAGACCTCGATGCCCACACATTACACTTTCAGCGATCGCTTGCCGATCATATTGAAGTGGGTGCGCCGCCGGTGAAGACAAAGGATGGATGGTTGATTTTTTACTCTTACATTCGTAACTACGGCAGCGGTGAGCCTGTGTTCGGCATTGAGACGGCGCTTTTGGATCACGAACGACCGTTGCGTGTGACGGGGCGCAGTATTACGCCACTGATTGTGCCGGAAGAAGTCTATGAGTGGTATGGTATGGTGCCGCGCATCACTTTTCCGTCCGGTGTGACGGTGAATGGTGATGAGGTGCGGCTGTACTACGGTGCCGCGGACACGGTGTGTGCTGCGGCGACCATCTCACTGTCGGAACTTTTGGAACACATCAAACTGAAAGATTGCGAGGAGTGTGTGCCGGAAGGCGTGCCGTTTGTGACGTGCGAACGCTTTGAAGGCAATCCAATCATTGAGCCGACACGCGATTTTGGATGGGCGTCAAAATACACACTCAATCCGACGGCTATTGTGGATGAAGATAAAGTGCACATCATCTATCGCGCACAAGATGAGCGTGATACGTCGCGCATGGGTTATGCGATCAGCGAGGACGGTCTGCGGTTGTCGTATGTGTCGCCGGATCCCATCTATGTGCCGCGGATTCAAGAAGAGATTCGCGATGACGAGGGTTTTTCCGGTTGCGAAGACGCGCGCATTTCTCGCGTTGGCGATCGTTTCTACATGTGCTATACGGCATATAACGGGCATGGTCCGGCGCGTATTGCGTTCACGTCCATTGCTGTGGAGGATTTTCGCGCGCGCCGATGGGACGGGTGGAGCATGCCAAAGATCATCTCGCCGGACGGCATGGACGACAAGAACTCCTGCGTCTTGCCAGAAAAGGTGAACGGAAAGTATGTGTTTTTCCATCGTCTCAAGCATACGATTTGGATGGACTTTGTGGATGATTTGGACTTTGCGGACGGACGCACGCTTGGTGGGCAAAGCATCATGTGGGCTCGACCGGAGACGTGGGATAGTGAGAAGGTGGGCATTGCCGGCGTTCCGATGAAAGTGGGGAGGGAGTGGTTGCTGATCTATCATGCGCTATCCAGTCACGATGGACTCTATCGTCTTGGCGCCGCGCTTTTGGATGTGGAAAACTCCAAAGTGACATCACGCTTGGACTATCCGATTCTTGAACCGCATGCGGACTATGAAAACAAGGGGCTGCGACCCGGCACGGTCTTTTCGTGCGGGCACGTGATGTGGCACGATGACATGATCCACATCTACTACGGCGGCGCCGATGAGGTGGTTGGTGTGGCGATGATCTCTCGCGGTTGCCTATTGACCGCCTTGGAGGAACAAAAGAAACAGATGGCGTAGGACCGTATAGAAAAAAGCAATCATAAAAAGAACCCCTTGTCATACCGACAAGGGGTTTTGTTTTATAGGAGATTGCTTGCGAGCATCGCCAGAGCGGAACGCTCGCCTTTTTCAAGATTGATATGAGCATAAAGATGCTCTCCCCGCATCTTTTCGATGAGATGACTCAGTCCATTGGACTGTGCATCCAGGTAGGGATGGTCAATCTGATAGATATCTCCGGTAAAGACAATCTTCGTGTCTTCACCCGCGCGGGTGATGATTGTTTTCACCTCGTGCGGTGTGAGGTTCTGTGCCTCGTCCACGATGATGAATGTCTTGATAATACTGCGCCCACGAATATAGGCAAGCGGTTCAATGACGATTTTTTTGTCGTCAATCATTGACGAAATAAGTTCATTGGACTCACTTTTCTCTGGAAATTGATTCTGAATGACAGAAATATTATCCCAGAGAGGCTGCATATAGGGGCTAATTTTTGATTTGATGTCTCCAGGTAAATAACCGATATCCTTGTTGGAGAGCGGCACAATAGGACGGGCGACCATAATCTGTCGGTACATTGTGCGCTGTTCCAATGCTGCAGCGAGCGCTAGCAGTGTCTTTCCGGTTCCCGCCTTGCCGGAGAGCGATACAAGAGGTACATCGCGGTTGCATAGTGCATGCAGGGCAAAGCGCTGTTCGGCATTACGCGGCTTGATACCGTATGCCGATCGGGGATCAATTTTGAACAGACGGTCCTGCATGTAGACGGCAAGGCAAGACTGTTTTCCATTGCGCACAATGAAATATTGATTTGCGATGGGGGCAAAGTTTGGATTGAGTTCGGCAGGATCCAAGCCCTCGTGCCCCGCGTGGAGCTGACTGATGAGGTTGGGATCAATATGTTCAATCATATCCACCCCAGTATACAACTGCGAAATATCCTTGACCCTGCCCGTTTCATAGTCCTCCGCTGTAATGCCAAGCGCCTTGGCTTTCATGCGCAGATTCACATCCTTGCTCACCAAAATGTAGTGTTGACTCGTATTTTGTTGCGAAAGACAATATGCGATATTGAGGATACGATGATCCGGTTTTTCTACTGCGGGAAAACAATGTTGCAGGTCTGCATGTAAGAGCTGTTCCAGTTTAATGGATACATTGCCCTTGTCCGGACCAATCCTCACGCCACCATTGAAAAGCGAATCACCGCTGATGGCATCTAATGCGCGCATGAATTCTCGTGCGTGGTAACTGAGGGTATTGCCACCTTTTTTAAATTGGTCTAATTCTTCAATTACCGTGATGGGAATGACGATATCGTGTTCGGCAAAATTGCGGAGGCAGGTTGAGTCATGTAGAATGACATTGGTGTCTAGGATGAATGTTTTGCCGTGCTGTGTATCGCTCATGATACGCTCCTTTTGTATTGGTTGTGAATTGTTAAACAACGCGCTTCTATCGTTTAGTATAAACGAATGAGATATTGTAGCAAATCGTGCGAAAAAATCAATAGCAGCACTGTTGATAGCTGTTGCGCGGAGGGTATTTTGTGGTACAGTGACAAGTGTAATCCATAAAATGATATATATTCTATGAAGGCATTTTTTAACGAGTTCAGGGCGTTTGCTGTGAAGGGCAATGTGGTTGACATGGCGGTAGGTGTGATTATTGGTATGGCGTTTGGCAAGATCGTAACGTCGTTGGTCAGTGATGTTATCATGCCGATTGTGGGTGTGCTCATCGGTGGGTTGAATTTTCAGGGATTGTCGCTTGTTGTGGGGGACCTGGAGATCCTCTATGGCAACTTTATCCAATCGGTAGTGGATTTTACGATTGTGGCACTGTGTATTTTTGTGGTGATCAAAATGATGAATAAACTGTTGCGCAAGGAGGTGAAGAAAGAAGAAAAGAAGGAGAAGGAGGAGCTTGTGGTGTTGCGAGAGATTCGCGATGCCGTGGTGGGCGCCAAGAAAAAACAGACGAAATAGATGGCGCGCATGGTGGATTATTTTCATAACATTGATCCGGAGCGCTTTGCGAGGTGTCGTATCATTGTGGATATTGATGGGACGCTGACGTGTCCGTCACGCGACGATGTGCGGGATGATGTGATGGCGGTGCTGCATGCCTTGCAGCGCGCCAATGACGTGGTGTTGTTTTCCAACAATTTTGACGGTGCGCGCAGTCGGCGTATTGCCGCCTCTCTCAGTGTGCCGTATCTTGATGCATCGTGTCGCAAGCCGCGACGGGCGGTTGCGGACGCATTGCCGCCATCGGATCGTCCGATTGTAGTGATCGGGGACAAATTTCTCACGGATGAGCTATTTGCTGTTTTTGTGGGGGCACGGTATGTACGCGTGCGGCGTTATATGTGCCGGAACGATTCACTTTTTGCGCGAGTGGGGTGCGTGTTTGATGATGTGGTACGCATGCTGTGTGGGTGGTGTGTGCGGGCGCGGCAGTAGCACATGTTTTGCCCAAAAAAGTGCGCATGTGGTATGATAGGAAGAGCAAACAACGTTTGTCGGTTTGTTGTGATGATCTAATGTGATGTCTATGGGAGCAAAAAAAACAAAGAATGTCGCTGTGGATGGCGATGGTGAGGAATTTGTGGGATTGACGGTCAGCGCGCATGCTAAGCGGTCCATTGCAGCGATCATCCTCTTTCTCTTGGCGGCCATTTTCGCATTGGGCTTTTTTGATGCCGCTGGTGTTGTGGGGCAAAAGATTTCCGGTGGTGTTGGCAAGGTGTTTGGATGGGGTAAATACATTACACCTGTAGTGCTGATTGTTGCGGGGTTAATTTTACTACGCGACAAAGTGAGGACGCAGTTTTATGTGACAAAAATCATCGGTTTGATGTTGGCATTTTGGTGCATTTTGGGATTGATTCATGTGCTGTTTATTAATGCGGAGGATTTCAAAGCGGCGGCGCAGACGGCACAGGGTGGCGGCTATGCGGGGCTTGTCCTGGCGCAACCATTTGTGCACTTTGCTGGCATTATCGCGGCAGTGCTCAGCCTTTTGGCGCTGATTCTCGTGGGGATTATTGTGGCGTTTGATGTGTCACTTGTTGGCCTTGGAGACAAAGTGCCGTCGCATGTGCCGGTTTCCACGCAAGGCCTGTTTGGACGCAGAAGGGCAGAGGACGATCGTGCGGAAGATGACGAGGAAGAAGACGGGGATGTGGACGATTCTGCGGAGGTGGAAGAAGATGGTGGTGCAGAGACGGATGATTCCGACTTTGATGCTGCGGCATTTGATGACGATGATCTTGCACCGGCACCCGCCGCTACATCGGTCGTTACTCCTGCCGCCGTTCGTGCCGAAGAAATCATACGCGAGAAGGCGACAGGTAATAAACGCATGCGCCAAAGTGAGCCGGTGGAGTGGGAATTGCCGCCATTGCGGCTGCTGAAGGCTGGCACTGATAAGGCGCAGGGCGGTGATGTGAAACAGCGCGCCGAGCGTATTCAAGAAACCTTTGCCAATTTCGGTATTGCGATGGAATTGGAAGACGTGGTGACGGGACCGACGGTGACGCAGTACAGTTTTCGTCCGCAATCCGGCGTGAAGCTGTCACGCATTACTGCCCTCAACGCCGACTTGGCGCTTGCGCTTGCCGCGCATCCCATTCGCATTGAGGCGCCGATTCCCGGTAAGTCGCTGGTGGGTATTGAAGTGCCCAACAAAACACGCGCCACCGTACGGATGCGCGATCTATTAAACACAGACGCCTTTGATCATCCGGAGAAGAAATTGCTCTTGGCGCTGGGCGAAGATGTCAACGGCGATTATGTTTTTGAAGATTTGACCAAAATGCCGCATTTACTTGTGGCGGGGACGACCGGATCCGGCAAATCCGTGACGATCAACTGCATCCTCTTGTCGCTACTCTACAAGAATTCTCCGGATGACCTCAAGTTGATCTTGGTTGATCCTAAGCGTGTGGAGCTCACACTTTATGCGGGTATCCCACACCTCCTTGCCGATGTCATTGTGGATAACGGCAAAGTGATCAATGCACTCAAGTGGGCGGTATCGGAAATGGAGCGACGCTACAAACTCTTGCAGGAGACGGGGTCGCGCGATTTAGCGTCGTATCAGAAGAAACGCGCAGCGGGGGAGACATATGTCACCACGGATTCAGAAACCGGCGAAAGCATCACGGGACCGATGGAAAATCTTCCCGTCATTGTCATTGTTATTGACGAGCTCTCCGACTTGATGTCGTCGCACGGCAAGGAAGTGGAGGGTGTGATCGTGCGTTTGGCACAGATGTCGCGTGCCATTGGTATTCACTTGATCATCTCCACACAGCGGCCGAGTGTGGAAGTGATTACGGGCTTGATCAAAGCAAACTTGCCAACACGTATTGCGCTGCGTGTGGCGACAAATATTGACTCGCGTACCATTATTGACGTGCCGGGTGCAGAAAAATTGGTGGGTAACGGCGATATGCTCTTTGTGGGACCGCAAAGTTCCAGTCCGCGCCGTCTCCAGAGCGCCTATGTGGATGAGGAAGAGCTCAAACGCGTGGTGCAGTTCATCCGGCGACAAGCGGAAGTCGTGGGTGCATACAGCATCGACGAAGACTTTGACAGTGTGACGGATGGTGGCACAAGGCAGATGGATTTTGCCGATGGTGAGGGCTATGATGGATCCGATGATCCGATGTATGAGGATGCGCGACAGGCCGTTGTGGAAGCGGGCAAGGCGTCCACATCGTACATTCAGCGGCGTTTACGTGTAGGATATTCGCGTGCGGCGCGACTAATGGATGATTTGGAGAAGAATGGTGTCATTGGTCCAGCGGATGGTTCAAAACCGCGCCGTGTGCTTGGTGTAGATGATAAGGATGATGAAGAGGATGTGCAGGATGACGCATAAGGAGGTGGCGCCCTCGGCACGTTGAAGTGGTGTTTAGCTACAGAATAGGAGAAGGGACTATGTCACAAAAAGAATTTACACGAAAAAAGGTACAGTCATTGACGTTGGGAGAAAAACTGCGACAGCTTCGCGAGGAGCGACATTTGCGGGTGATTGATTTGTCGCGCAAAATTTTTGTGAAAGCCGCCTACATCACTGCGTTGGAGGAGGGGCGCTACGAGCAATTGCCGACAAAGGTCTATGTGAAGGGTTTTGTGCGATCGTATGCGCGGTATTTTGGTGTGCCGGAAGATGTGCTTCTGCATCTCCTTGAGCGAGAGTATAACGTTTTTCGTAATATCAACGCCGTAGATCATGAGGAGGAGGTGAGTCGCATGCCGCGTGTGCCACGCTTTGTGATCACACCGCGTACCATTGTGGCGTTTGCGGGCATTGCCGTCCTTGTGGGGATCGGTGTTTATCTGTTCTACGGTGTGGATAATTTCATTTCATCGCCGTGGTTGATTGTGGACGAGCCTGCTACGGGCACAGTGATTGATGGTGATACAGTGACGATTATTGGGCGAACACGTCCCAACTCCCAATTACGCATCAATGGGCAGCCTATATTAGCGGACATGGACGGATCATTTCAGGAGTCTATACGGCTTTCTGTTGGTGCGAATACCATTATCGTGGAGAGCACTAATGCATTTGATAAAACAACAACACAGAATATTCTTGTAGAGGCACATTATACGGTAACGCCTTCGCCGGAAGAGCGTCCCACAACGCAACTGGTGATCACAGCGCAGGGTACAGATGTCACAGTGACAGTACGCGATGGTGACACAATGCTTTTTGATGGCGAGATTGCTGCCGATGAAACGGCGCGTGTGGAATACGGCGGAGATGGTGTGACGGTGAGTACGACCAATGCGAGGCGTACGCTGGTGGGGCATGACGGTGGGGAGGCGGTGCCACTAGGTACAAAGGTCGCACCAGCGGAAAGTGTCGCTTTCCCTTTTGTGAAAGAGGAAAAACAGCAAACGACGTCTGTGGACAAGGTGTCGTTATGACAAATGTGGCGGACCTGTGCTATACTGTGCGTATCACGGACACACGGGACCGTGGGGTATAATTTGATGATTGGCGGGGGCTATAAATCTATGGCAAAGAAGAAGAGTGAAAAAGTGAGCAGTAAAGATGAGCAGCAGGAACAGCACGCGCAAGCGAAAAACGTGGAAGCAGTTGTCAATGAAATTCGTACGAAGTTTGGTGAGGGGATGCTGATGAAGCTGGGTGAGGTGCGACATGTGGACGTTGCGGCGGTTCCAACAGGATCACTGTCGTTGGACATTGCAACTGGCGTTGGTGGTGTACCACGCGGACGCATTGTGGAAATTTACGGACCGGAATCATCCGGTAAGACGACGTTGGCGCTGCATATTGCAGCAAACGCACAACGTGCCGGTGGTACGGCGGCGTTTGTAGATGCAGAGCATGCACTTGATCCAGAATATGCAAAAAATATCGGTGTCAACACCGCGGAACTTTTGGTGTCACAACCGGATGCAGGTGAGCAGGCATTGGATATTGTGGAAACGCTTGTGCGGTCTAATGCCGTGGATGTGATTGTCGTGGACTCCGTGGCGGCACTGACGCCGCAAGCGGAGATTGATGGCGAGATGGGTGATCATCATGTTGGTCGGCAGGCACGTTTGATGAGTCAGGCGCTGCGCAAGTTGACACCGGTGATTGCAAAATCCAACTGCATCGTGATTTTCATCAATCAGATTCGCATGAAGATTGGCGTGATGTTTGGTAATCCGGAAACGACAACTGGAGGCAATGCGTTGAAATTCTATGCGTCCATGCGTATGGACGTGCGCCGCAGCGCGCAAATCAAAAAAGGTGAAGAAGTTGTGGGCAATCGCACAAAAGTGAAAATTGTAAAGAACAAGGTTGCGCCGCCGTTTCGCACTGCAGAGTTTGATATTATGTATAATGAGGGCATTTCGCTGTCCGGCGATGTATTGGATACAGGTACCGTGCTTGGTGTGATTGATAAGAAGGGTAATTCGTATTCGTACAAAGAGGAAAAAATGGGCGTCGGACGCGAAGCGGTGAAGGCGTTTTTGAAAGCGAATCGCAAAGTTATGGATGCCATCATCAAAGATGTGCATGCGGCGATTGCGGAGCGACGCAAAAAAGAGGAGTAGTTTATGCACAGGCTTTGTACTTGTGGAAAGTGTGTTATAATGAACACAACATAAAAATAAAAATGTTATGATGGGATTGTTTTCGTCACGTTCGGCATATTCTTTAGGGGTGGATTTTGGCACACAGTCAATCAAGGCTGTGGAGCTGCGTAATGTTAAAGGCAAGGCGCACTTGTCAAATTATGCCGTTGTTAACGTGACAAATCTGAAAGAAGTACCAGCGGAATACAACGATGACTATACCAAGCGTCTCTCTGGGGCACTTGTTGCGCTTTTTTCACACATGAAGCCTAAAACAAAGCGTGCCGTTGTGTCCATTCCGAGTTTCAACGGTCTTGTTGTGATCGTGGATTTTCCGCGTATGAAAGAAAAGGACATCGCCTCTGCTATCAAGTTTGAGTCGCGTAAGTACATCCCTGCGTCTCTTGACGAGGTGAATGTGAGTTGGGAAATTTTAGAGGAAACGGAAGAGGAAAAGGCGAAGCCGACGATGAAGGTGTTGCTGGTTGCGGCGCCGAAAAGCGAGGTACAATACTATGACGGTCTTTTTCAAGAAACAGGCATCCAAATTGATTCGCTGGAGCTGGAAGCATTTTCCGTCGTGCGCGCCGTCGTTGGTGGTACACAGGGGCGTTTTGTTGTGGTAGATATTGGTGCACGGACAACGAGTGTGATCTTAGTACAGGACAGTGTTGTACATATGAGCCGCAGTGTAGATGTGGGTGGCGCAGATGTGACAACGGCGATCATGGAGGGGTTGAATATTTCCTATGAACGCGCACTATCCCTTAAAGAGGGTGGGGATAATTTTTTTACGGGACCGACGCGTGTCAATTTTGCGGCGCTTGGCGCCATTGCCAATGAGGTGAAGCGCGTGCTTGATACGCAGCGCGCCAATACAGTGGACTCTTTGGTGTTGAGTGGTGGTGGTGCGCACCTTGTGGGTATTGATGAATATTTCAAGCAGACAACGGGCATTGATGTTGTTTGTGGCAATCCATTAAGTCGTGTGGTCTATGACCCAGCGACATCTGGTACATTACCGGAGCGTGCGACGGCGTTTACGGTAGCCATTGGCTTGGCGTTGCGCGATATTGAGGTACATAAGGCACGGGCGGTATAAGTATGCTTCTATAATAAAAACAACAACAATAACAATTAATTATTTTGTATACACATATGGCTTCTGGATTGGGTTTTAAAAATGCGTCAACGCAGCAGGGTGCACAGGCGCGACGTAAAAAAATGGTTGCACCGGCACTCCTCATCACGTTTGGCGTGTTGCTGATCGCAGGTGGGACGTATGGAGCACTACTTTTGTGGCACAATGCCTTGCAGAAGAAGGTGAGCGGGTTGGTGCGAGAAATCGGTAACGTAAACGTGGAAATTCAAAAGATGGTAGAGGGCAGTGTCGGTGATTTTGGTGTACGTGCCACAACCATGCAGAAGGATCTCTATAAAGACTACGAGACCAATGACATTTTGCAGGAGATTGAACAAATCATGATCAAGAAGAGCTCCGATGGTAGTGGACACCGTGTGGTATTGAAGTCGTTTCAGTACAATGCCGGAGCCTATGACAAGCAGGCGTTTGGCAATACGACGCGTACCGTGACAGGTAAAGGCAATGTGACAATTTCCGCTGATGCGGACTCCTTTGATGTGATGGCGCAACAAGTTGAAAAATTCAAAGAGAGCGATCTCTTTGACGCCGTAAAAGTGGGCACAACGGATCGTGACGAATCTGGACGCATCATCTTTACACTGACCATGGATGTGAATCGCAATGACAAGACACCATATGAAAAAAGAGCAATGACATCTGGTGCAGTGTTTGGCGTTGAAGAAGAGACTGATGATTTTGGAGAAACGATGGGAATGTAACAACAAGTATCCATTAATTATAAAAAATAAATGACACAAAAACTATGATTATACGCATTCTCATGTTTCCGGTAATTCTGCTTGTTGTGCTCTATATTGTGATCGGGCGTATTGTACCGACTGCAAAAGTGATTAGCGCGGATCGCGTGGAAGTTGCGGCGAAAACGCGGGAATTGGCTGATGCCAATGATCGGAAGAGTAAATTAGACAGTTTTGCCGCAAGCGTAAAGCAGCATCCACAACAGCAGGAATTTGTCCTCCACTTCGTTCCCAACAATCAACGTGAAGAAATTCTCTTGAGTGATATATCGCAAATGGCGCAGGACGCAGGACTCTTCCTCTTCTCCGTCGGTTTTGCGGAAGGACGACAGGATGCACGTTCTGGTGCGGTGGCACAAGATCGTGCAAACTATATTGAAGCAAAAATGATTGCAACAGGTTCTTATGACGCGTTCAAGAAGTTCGCCGATCAACTTTTTCGCATCAAGAGGCTGTATGCTTTCAAGACGTTTGAATTGAGCAAGCAACTGCAGGTGCAAAAAGAAGGCGAAGCACCCGTGTCGCAGGATGTCCTTGATGGTGTAGTGTCGTTTACTTACGGCTATATCCCCGGACAAGCACATGTTGATCCCGCAACGTTCAATCCCACCGCAGATTTTGACAAAATTGACACGGTGATGAATGCCGCAACGCAGACGGATCCGTTGGCGGCGGAAGCGCAGGAGCGTCCAAATCCTTTTCTCCCATAAATAAAAACAATCCATGAGTGAAGATCGTTTACAATCACAGAATAATGCGATTATCTTTGATGACACACCGGAGGAGTCGGTGCTGGATGGTGCTGTGGTCAATGATCCGCCACCATTGGTACGCGGTGTTGCGGTATCTGGATCCGATGGAAATGACGCGTCACCCACTATAGAAGAAAATGTGACAGAAGCGGCTATAGCGGATGATGGGGCGCTACGGGGCGCGGTGTCGCAGACCGACGATGCTATTGCTGAGGAAGTAGTGGAAACAGAATCGCTTCCGATGGAAGATGTCGCACTAAAAGCGGTGGAGGACGACCCTGATCAAACACTAAAACAGCGTGCAGAGGCAATGGGTGTGAAGGCGTTGGAAGACGTTCCGGAACACGTACAACGCGATGTGATGAAGATTTTGGCGGAGGATATTGCACGCGAGCATAGTATGGCATTGTTTGCCAAAGATGAATCGTCGGAGACGTTGCATGTTGCCATGCTTGATCCGCAGGACGTGTATGCTTCAAATGTGTTACGTTTCATCGCACAAAAAGATCGTTTGAGTATTGATGTGTACTTGACGACGCCAGAAATTTTAGAAAAGCTTTTTGAATTCTATGCAAGTGCGGAAGATGCGGTAGAAAAAGTCGTACAGTCTTTTGAAGTGGAAGAGGGTACTGCAGCGGAAAAGAAAAAAGATGGTTTTACCATTTTACAAGAGCGCGAGACCATTCAAGATGCACCGGTGGCAAAATTAGTGCACGTCATCATCAGGCACGCCTTGGATGGCAAGGCATCAGACGTGCATATTGAACCAATTGACCAAAGTTATCGCGTACGTTTTCGGCAGGATGGCATTTTGCATGCGTCACTGACTTTTCCGCAGGAGGTGGGGCGGGCAGTGATTTCTCGTATTAAAATCCTATCCAACTTGAAGATTGACGAACGACGTAAGCCACAGGATGGGCGTTTTCGTATCAACGACAAGGGTAATGACATTGACTTTCGCGTATCCAGTTTGCCGGTTGTGGAGGGTGAAAAGATCGTGATGCGTGTTTTGGAGAAGGATCGTCAAACATTTGATTTGGCACAATTGGGTATGATGGGGACGCAGCATGAGATGTTTTTGCGACGCGTCCACGATCCTTATGGTATGATCTTGATGACAGGCCCCACGGGATCTGGTAAGTCAACAACGCTATATGCATTTTTGAAAATTTTGAATAATGAGGAGCGCAACATCATCACATTGGAAGACCCGGTGGAATATTTTGTGCCAGGCATCAATCAATCGCAGGTGAAGCCGGAGATTGGATATACGTTTGCCAGCGGATTGCGCAGTATTTTGCGTCAGGATCCCAACATTATCATGGTGGGTGAGATTCGCGATGGGGAAACGGCGGAGCTTGCCGTGCACGCAGCGTTGACGGGACACTTGGTGTTTTCCACAGTGCACACCAACAACGCCATCGGTGCATTGCCGCGCTTGATTGATTTGGGTATTGAGCCGTTTTTGATTGCATCCGCGGTGCGCGTGATTGCCGCACAGCGATTGGTACGCAAAATTTGTGAGAACTGCAAAGAAGAACACCATGTTCCGCAAGCGATGATTGACAAGATCATGAAGGATTTAGAAGGCGTGAGCGTGGAAGAGCAGCGGAAATACGGCGTGGATATTGCCGCAAATGGCATAGTCCTTTATCATGGCACAGGGTGTAAAAACTGTGGAGGATCAGGACTCAAGGGGCGTCTTGCGCTTTATGAAGCCATTGAGTTGGATAATGACATGCAAAATATCATTGTGGAGGGAGAAGACAGCTTTGTGAAGGCAGATCTACATGCACGCAAGCACGGCTTTATCACTTTGAAACAAGATGGTATACTAAAAGTACTCCTAGGCATGACCACATTGGCGGAATTGGAACGCGTGACGGAGGGTGATATGGAAATCAGCGGCACGGTGGATGATATGCCAGATGAGCGATAAATGTGTCTACATGTACAATCATCATTTATTAAGTTATGCGTAATGTATGGAAAACGCTATTTCACAACAGCAGAATAAAAAAATGATCATGGTTGCGGAAGATGACGTGTTCATTAGCGATATCTATGATGTAAAATTGAAAGATGCCGGCTATGATGTGGTGATGGCAAACAACGGACGCGAGGCGATTGAGAAATTGGAGTCCGGCGTGCGTCCCGATCTCATTCTTTTGGATATCGTGATGCCCTATATGGATGGTTTTGATGTCTTGGAAGCAATCAATCGGCGAGAAGAGTGGAAGAGTATCCCCATCGTTCTCCTCACGAACTTGTCCCAAAAGGAGGATGTGGATCGTGGTATTGAGTTGGGAGCAAAAGATTTTTTGATCAAATCACATTTTACGCCAACGGAGGTTCTGGCAAAAGTACAGAAGTACATCGCATAACGTGATTATTGAGTGTAATTAGACAAAAATAAAAATGACTATGGGAGCACTTCATGTGGAACAGCGCATTCAAAATCTCTTGCGTCTTGGTGCGCAACAAAATGCATCTGACTTGCACTTTGCCGTGGGGCGACGTCCAACGTTACGTATTGACGGCAAACTGATCCCCTTGGAGCAGGAGGCAGTTCTCTTGCCGGAAGACACCAAGGCATTTGCGGATTACTTCATGAGTGAGCACCACAAGGAGCTTTTCCTCAAAAACGGTGAGATTGACTTTTCCTATGCCCTGGGTGACAAGGTGCGTTTTCGTACGAACGTGTTCTATCAGCGCGGCTATGTTGGCGTGGTCATGCGCGTGATCAATAGTGATATTCGGCGTTTGGAGGATCTCGGTGTGCCGCCCATCGTATATGAGTTTGCAAATTTTTCGCAGGGACTCTTTCTCGTTACTGGTCCTGTCGGACATGGAAAATCCACAACACTTGCGGCGCTTGTGGATCACATCAATCGCAATAAGAAACACCACATCGTGACGATTGAAGATCCGATTGAGTATATGTATGAGCCGGATCAGTGCATCATCAATCAGCGTGAAATTGGGCAGGATTCACAGAACTTCAATGCCGCGCTGCGTGCGGCGTTGCGTGAAGACACCAACGTTATCCTTATTGGTGAGATGCGCGATTTTGAAACCATCGGTACGGCGATCACTGCGGCAGAGACCGGGCACCTCATTTTTGCAACCCTGCACACCAACGATGCCGCACAGACCATTGATCGTATCGTTGACACGTTTCCATCCCACCAACAAAACCAAATTCGCGCACAGTTGGCCAATGTGCTCTTGGGCGTGATGTCGCAGCGTTTGATTCCGCGCATCAACGGCGGACGCATCCCTGCAGTGGAAATTATGATCAAGAACCACGCTGTGGAAAACCTGATTCGCGAAGACAAGACCTATCAAATTGATACGGTGATCGAAACAAGTCAGAAGGATGGTATGGTATCTTTGGATCGTTCTTTGGCGCAGCTGTTACAGGCGGGTGAGATTTCATTGGATTATGCCATGACGTATGCCAAAAATCGCGACTATGTGCGTATGCTTGTTGGTCGTGGAGAGCAAATTCACATTGATGAGTAATTTTATTATTGTTTACTAGCATTTTATGCAATTTACATTTAAGGCACGCATGCAAAATGGCGAGGTGAAGCGTGGTAAAATTGAGGCGATTGATCGCGATGCCGCGGTGCAGTTGCTCCAAAAAAACAATCTGGTACCTTTGGAGATTATCGCTGTCAAGGAAGGTACGTCACTTGAAGGGTGGGTGGAGCGCATCACATCATCCGTGTCGCAGAAGAACCTCTTAGTGTTTTATCGACAGCTATCAGCATTGGTTGGCGCGAAAATTCCTATTGCGCCGGCATTGCGCACGATTCACAGTCAGACGGAAAATGCGCAATTGCGAACCGTTGTGACGGAAGTTGCATCGGATGTGGAGGATGGTATGCCACTTTCCGAGAGTTTTGCAAAACATGAAAATGTCTTTACACCACTTGCAGTGAACATGATTCGCTCCGGTGAAGTGTCGGGTAATTTGCAGGGGTCCATTGACTTTGTGGCGGAGAGTGCGGAGCAGAATTACCAACTACGATCCAAGGTGCGTGGTGCATTGATCTATCCGATGTTTGTGATCTGTGTGGCATTGGTGATCGGGTTTTTCACCATGACGTGGATCTTGCCGAAGTTGACGCAGGTTATTAAAGATATGGATGTGGAGGTGCCATGGTATACCTACCTCATGATTAAGCTTGGTGATTTCATGCAGGCATATTGGTGGGCAGTGTTGATTATTTTCATCGGCTTTGCCGGCGCGATGGTGTACTATGTACGTTCGGAAAACGGCAAAAAGGAATGGGATCGGATCAAGCTACGCATTCCGGTGATTGGCGAGTTGTATCGCTATGTCTATATTACACGTTTTGCGGAAAACCTCTCCGTTTTGCTCAAGGGCGGCATTCCGATCGTGCGTGCACTGATCATTGTTGCGGATGTTGTGGAGAATATCGTGTACAAAAACATCATCCTCAAGGCAGCACAGGACGTGAAGGTTGGCGGCGAGATCAATACGGAGTTTTTCAAACACGAGGAAATTCCACCCATGGTGTCCAGCATGATTAAAATTGGAGAGGAAACCGGTCGTTTGGGAGAAATCCTTGATGACGTTGCCGCATTCTACAACAGCGAGGTAGACCAAATGACGCGGAACCTGTCGTCCATCATTGAACCGGTGATGATCGTAGTGCTTGGTGTTGGTGTTGGTGTGCTTGTGTTCTCTGTGCTTTTGCCGATCTACAATATTGCGGGGCAGCTGTAGGAGAGATGATGTCCCTATCATGTGCGATCTGTTGCGTACGACGCATGTGTTCCACGATGGCTGTGGACAGAAGTGCGGTCTTGGGGAAGGTATGCTATACTACACAATGTAATGTATCCTAGGTCACCGACACATCGGCGACACATAAGAAAAACATATGGCAATTTATAAAGAGACCATTCCATTTTCCAGCACGACGGAGGTGGAGTTTATTGACTTAACAGAACAAGTGCAAAAAGTTGTAGAGAATAGCGGCATGCGCGACGGTCTTGTGCTTGTGTTTGCGCAACATACGACGATGAGTATTGTGATCAATCACAACGAGCCAATGCTTTTGCAGGACTTTATGCGTGTGCTGTATCGCTTGGCACCACAGGATGATCGCTATTCTCATGACATGTTTGAGTTGCAAAAAGGTGGCATCAAGAGTGATGGGCGCAGCAACGGACATTCACATTGCAAGGCGATTATTGCGGGCAATCAAGTGACGGTTCCGCTTATTGACGGACGTATGGTGTTGACGGATCGTCAGAGTATTCTTGCGGCGGAATTTGATGGTTCGCGTCAGCGTGATGTGATTGTGGTGATCAGTGATTAGTTTTGTAGGTACGCGGTCGCATGTATGAGTGAGATGTCACAAAAATTGATTGAGAAGGGCTATTTGAAGACCGATGTGATTATTGACGCTTTTTCTGAAATCAACAGATTGGAATTCGTGTCGGACAAGTATCGCTTTGCAGCTTCCGCGGATATGCCGCTTGCTGTAGGTTTTGGACAGACGACGCCGGCGCCGTCTGTTGCAGCGTTTATGTTGGAATTACTACAACCGGCGCGCGGGCACCGTATTCTTGTTGTGGGCTATGGTAGCGGGTGGATTGTGACCATGTTGGCATTTATTGTGGGTGCGGAGGGGCATGTAACGGCGATTGATACATTGGCGGAACACAGATTGTCTGTGGAAAAAGATGTAACCAAATTCAACTTTATCACGCGTAATAATAGTGTTGATCTGCGCCTTGTCACGTCAGCGGGAGATATTGACGCCACGCAAAGGTATCAAAGGGTCCTTGTGGTGAATCCCGACCTGTGGCATTTCTATGACTACATGACGCTCTTGGAAAACGATGGTGTGATGGTGGCGCCGATTGACAATGTGATCTACTATTTTAATAAGCGGGAGAACGTGCAGGATAATGTGGAAGCGCGTTTTGACAGCATCAAGTTTCTCCCGGTATAACAACACGGATACTATGTGGAAAAAACTCATCGGATTTGTAATTGTAATTGTCGTTGCGGTGTGCGGGTGGGATTACATGGTGCATACGATGCGCTCAACCAACACAGCGCCAGTGCCGTTTGTCATTGCACCAGGCGACGATATTGTAACGGTCGGGCGCAATTTGGCAAAAAGCGATCTCGTACGATGGCGGGGTATGTTCTACTACTACAGCATGAGGCACGGTGTGCGCGGGCAACTGCGTAGCGGCACCTATGACATCACGCCGCACAGCACATTAGGTGAAGTTGTCTATAAGATTACGCGTTCATCAGAAGCGACGACTGTGCGCGCTAGTGATATTAAAGTGACATTTCCAGAAGGGTTTACATCAGCACAAATGGCACGACGTCTCACGGCGCAAGGACTGCCCGGTGACGCGTTTGCTGCGGTGGTGCACAAACCGACGGATGCTCTGTTGGCGCGGTTTCCGTTTTTACCGCGCAATGGTTCCGCCGAGGGATACCTTTTTCCGGATACCTACATGTTTGCCGTGGATGCTTCTGCCGAGACCATTTTTGCGACGATGGTGGAGACATTTGCCAAAAAAGTGGAAACGCCACTACATGACGCCATTACCGCAAGCGGCAGGTCACTCAATGACATCATCATTTTCGCCAGTATCATTGAAGGGGAAGTTGCCACGGACGCCGATCGTAAAGTTGTTGCCGGTGTGTTTGCCAATCGCCTTACAATCGGCATGCCGCTCCAAAGCGACGCAACCATTGACTTTATCACGGGACAACCGGAGATTAAACACACTTTGGAAGATCTTGCCATTGACTCACCCTACAACACTTACAAATATCCCGGTCTACCACCAGGGCCAATCAACAACCCGTCTGTGTCTTCCGTGCGCGCGGCATTAGAGCCTGCACAAACAGACTATGTGTTTTTCTTGAACAATGCTACGACGGGGGAAACCGTATTTTCCACAACATTTGATGAACACGTCGCCAACAAGGCGAAGCATGGACTGTAGATATCACACAGCTCCTTTCGCATACAAAAAACACGGCGCATGCCGTGTTGTTTTTTTGTGGGCGCAGAGGGATTTGAACCCCCGACCATCTCCTTAAAAGGGAGTTGCTCTACCGACTGAGCTATGCGCCCATACCCATAAGACGACTTTTTGATTGTAATAAAAATACCGCGTCGTGTCAATGTGCACATACATATGGCGGCTTTCTAAGAGATGTGGAAATCGTGTGCATCAAAGTTTTTAGCTGCTTTTGAATTTTTTTCAGGGGGCACGCAAAAGAAAAATTGTACATTGGCGGAGGCGGAGGGATTCGAACCCCCGGTCCCCGTGAAGGGACTTCGGTTTTCAAGACCGATGCAATCGACCACTCTGCCACACCTCCTCGCATGATGTCTGTGGTGTTATCCACAGGAATACTACAGTCCTCATGGTACCATGTGGCGGGGTGTTTGTAAATGTGGTATAATAACGTCACAAGAAAATACAACAGAGCGCGTATGGTTGTCAATTTGCGTGAAAATAAAATGGACAAGTACGAACCATCCAAGGTTAGTGCGTTTTTTCGTCGCTTGTTTGGCAGCGGATCGCAGAAGATGGAGGAGCTTGCGGAACCGTCGGTGCGCAAGGGTGAGTTTGTACAAGAGCCGATCGCCCCGCCAAAGACAAAGGTGGCGCCACATGATTTCTCCAAAAAAAGCGATCCCATCACACCGGATTTTCAAGAGGATATTGAGTACAAAACGGACTACTCCCCCTACATTCAACAATTTCCAGACAATGTGCTTGTGCGTTGGCGTGGTCCAGAGTTTGAACGCTATCCGCACGATATGCAATGGTACCTTGGTGCGCTTGCGGTGATCGGCGTGATTGTGGTCTATGCGATTTTTACCGACAGTATCTTGATGGCAATCGTTTTTATCCTTATTGCCCTCACGGGATATCTCTACTTCCGCCAGCCACAGACGGTGACAGATTTCGCCATCACGTATGACGGTATTGTCGTGGGGCGCAACATCTATTCTTTTGACGACATGGAATCGTTTTGGATCATCTATGAGCCGCCGCATACGCGCATGATTAGCTTTCGTGTGCGCGGGTATTTTCGCCCCTATCTGCGTGTGCCGCTTCACCAAGTGGATCCAGTGATTGTCTTGCGAGAGTTGGCGCGTTTTCTTCCCGAGGTGCGCCAAGAGCAGGGATGGATTGATATTTTTGAGCGTTTGATCCATCACTAAAAACACGGCACAAAAAACAGGCATACACGCCTGTTTTTATCATGATGAGAGAAGATCTGTACATCGCGTAATAAAGAAAAGTCCTCACTGCAAGAGCACATATGAATCCCTATGAAAATAGTATCGGAAAAAATATTTTCCCTGTTTTCCAGGTGGGTTTCATGCCGCCCGCACCGATGCGGATGGCACGGTGTCGCCGGTTGGGCGTGTACGTTGCCGTCTGCATCAGTGCGGGGTTGTTCAGCACCCTATTCTGAAGACTTTTCACAGTAATTGTAACATGTTTATCGTGCATTGTCAAAAACTTACGAACGATTGCTGTTGTAGTAGTAGGATTGTTCAATGGTGTAAGTCGTGTTATGATGATGTTATGGCACGATGCATGCCATTTTTCATGTAGTCATTTATCTTTATTTATGATGGAGCATCTCACACAAGCACCGCAATGGATACGGTTGCCGCGACTCCCGGATCGGATTGGTCGCACGGTGATACCGGCACATATGCAGCGCAACTGTGATAACGATCGTGCAATCATCAACAAACCCTTTCATTTGAAAGGGAGGGGGGGTGTGTGCGTCATGTTGGTGCATGGGTGGACATCAACGCCGTATGAGATGCGTGTGCTTGGCAAGGAGTTGAATGCACAGGGTATTGCGGTGGATGCACCGCTGCTTTCGGGACACGGGACGCGTCCGCAGGATTTGGAAAACGTCACGTGGGAGCAGTGGGTAGCGGATGTGGATCGTGCCTATAAACGTTTGCGTAAGCAGTATACACGCGTCTATGTGGGCGGGATGTCTATGGGTGGTAACTTGGCGCTACATGTGGCGCAAAAAAACCCCGATGTGTGCGGGATCATCTTGATGAGCACTCCGTACCGCATGCGTTTTCAAACCGTTGGTATGATGATCGCCTACATCACCAAACGTTTTATTTCCTATAAGAAAAAATACTACCCGCGATGGACAAAGACGCAGGCAAGCATCACACAGCTAATCTCTTATCAAAAATATCCGATTAACAGTGCGTTTGAAGCCTATTTGGCGATTCGCAACTCGTTTCAACATATTGAACAGGTGAAACAGCCAGCGTTTTTGATCCAATCAACGAGCGATCATCTTGTGGCGCGCAGCAGTATTGACAAGATCTATCGGCGCATCGGATCGCCGCACAAAGACATGCGCCTGATCAAGCGCGCCAGTCATAATTTCATGGGCAATGGCGCACATAAGGATGTTTTTCAAGACGTTGTGCAATTTGTGCTCAACAGCGAACGTTAACGCGGCACCCGCGTCATGATCTTTCCCACACCACACCTCTATTATGCATGTCGCGATTTTCACCAACAACTATCTGCCAAACCCATACGGCGTCAGTACGTCCGTGGAGGGTTTTCGTCGCGGACTTTTGGAAGCAGGGCATGATGTGACGGTTTTTGCGCCGCAGTGGGACGGGCACGAGGAAGACGCGCCCGGCGTGCATCGCTATCCGGCCGTCGCCGTACCGACAAAGGTGCCGTTTACACTTGCATACCCGCATGCGCACGGTGCATTGCACGACCTCTTGCAGCAATTGCAATGGGATGTGACGCATGTGCAGCACCCAACGCTTTTGGGTGCGGAGGGGCGACGGTGGGCACAGCGCAAAAAGACGCCACTAGTGTTTACGTGGCACTCACTCTATGATCGCTATGCGCACTATGTGCCATTGGTGCCGCACGGGTTTGTCGGTGATGTGGCGATGAAGTACGCTGCGCATTTTGCGCAGAAGTGCGATCACGTGATCGCCCCGACACAGTCCGTCGTGCGGGTAATGCGTGCAGCGGGCGTGACACATGACCGTGTGAGTGTCATTCCGTCGCCGGTGGATGCAGCGCTTTTTGACGGTGCGGATGGCGCACACGTGCGTCGGCGGCATGTTATTGCACGCGAGGCGACGGTGTTTGTGACGATTGCGCGCTTGACCGAAGAAAAGAATGTGCGATTTTTGATGCGTGCCATGACACAGGTGCTTTTACGCATGCCACAGGCAGTATTTCTCTTTTGCGGGGAAGGTGATGAACGCGATGCACTGCGCGCGATTGCCCGCGATGCACGTGTGGATGATCGTGTGTTGTTTCCCGGAAAGATTGCACGCGATGCAGTGAAGGATTATCTTGCGGCGGGTGATGTTTTTGTGTATGCGTCCACATCGGAAACGCAGGGGACGATCATTACGGAGGCGATGTGGTGTGGTGTGCCTGTGGTTGCGGTGCGGTCCACTGGTGTGGGTGATGTGGTGCGCCACGGAACTACCGGTATATTGACGGAAGAAGATGAAGGTGCGTTTGTCGTCGCCGCTTCGCACTTGGGCAAAGATGCGGCGATGCGTGAGCGCTATGCGCGACAAGCGACTGCTGTGGCGCGGGATGCGTACAGTGTGGCAACATGCACGCAACAACTTGTGGCGGCATATGCACGTGCGATGGCGCGGTATCGTGACACCGACGCGGCATGATTATTCGTAGTGTGTTCGTGTGGCGAGATCATCCACAGCATCGCGCAAGATCGGGTGTGCGGTCATGTGGGGGTCGTTTTCCACGATACGTTTTGCTTCGTCGCGGGTGAGAGCGATGAGTTTTGTGTTGGTAATGTTTTTCATAGCGCCGTCGGGGATACCGCTTTGGCGCGTGCCGAGGAAGGCACCGGGACCGCGCAGCTTCAGGTCAATTTCCGCCAACGTGAATCCGTCGGCATGGGTGACGAGGGCGCGGAGGCGCGGGCTGCGCACGTGTGCGGAAAAGAGAAAGCAATAGGACTGATGATCGCCACGTCCGATGCGTCCGCGGAATTGGTGGAGTTGCGAGAGACCGAAGCGTTCCGCATTTTCAATCACCATCACGGTGGCGTTGGGCACATCCACGCCGACCTCCACAACGGATGTGGACACAAGCACGTTGATGCGATTCTCCGCAAAGTCTTTCATGAGTTTCTCCTTGTCTTTGGACTTGAGACGCCCATGCATGAGACCGAGTGTGTAGTTGGCAAACACGCCCGCAGCGAGACGTTCATATTCCTGTGTGGCGGCTTTGACATTTTTGAGTGCGTCGGATTCTTCCACGAGCGGCAAAATAATATAGGCTTGTCGTCCGGCGTCAATGTCACTTTTGATGTGCGTGTAGGCTTCTTCTTGCGCCGATGGCGGGATGATGCGTGTGATGATCTCTTTACGGTTGCCGGGTTTTTCATCCAAAACGGACACGTGCAAATCGCCAAAGAGCGCCAAGGCGAAGGTGCGCGGAATGGGTGTTGCGGTCATGGTGAGGAGGTGGGGGATGGTTGTGGGTGTTGCGTCCGGCGCGGCGATGCTTTTTTGCGTGAGGGCGGCACGTTGCGCCACGCCAAAGCGATGTTGTTCGTCCACCACAATCAGTGCAAGATCGGAAAATGTCACGTCTTCTTGAAGGAGGGCGTGCGTGCCGATGATCACGCGCGTTGCGCCGGTGCGGATGCGTGTGCGCAGGGCATCGCGCGTGGTAGTGTGAAGCAATGCGGGGTGCGTGCCGTGCGATTTATAGGTGCTTGTCAAAAGCGCCACGTCAATGTCAAATGGTGCAAGTAGTTTCACAAATGTCGCGAAGTGTTGTTGCGCCAACACTTCCGTGGGCGCGAGAATAGCGACTTGCTTGCCACAATCAGCGACGGCAAGCGCAGCGATGAGCGCGACCAACGTTTTGCCCGCACCGACATCGCCGTTGAGCAAGCGGTGCATCGGCACGGACTGCGCCATGTCGGTGAGAATGCTGAAGGCGCTTTTACGCTGTGCGTCGGTTGGTGTAAATGGCAGTGTAGCGAGTAGTTTTTTGATGAGGGCGTCATTGCGTGGGATGATGGGTGCGCGTTGCGCAGCGATGCGCGACCGCAGGCGCAGCATGAGTAGTTGCAGGAGAAGCATCTCTTCAAACATGAAGCGCTTGTGTGCGAGGAGGTAATCGGTGTCCGTGCGCGGGTAGTGCATGAGTTTGAGTGCGTGGATGCGTGTCGGCAGGTGAAGTCGTTTGCGGAGGTTGTCCGGCAGCGGATCGGGAACTGTGAGGGCGTCTTGCGCGAGGAGCATGTGGATCTGCCAGCGCAACCACTTGGACGTGATACCCGCCGTTTCGGGATAGGTGGGGACGAGACGCCCCGTGCTTGTGGGTTCGCGCTGTGCACGTTCAATGGCGGGCGCAGAAAAATGCAGCCCATTTTGATCGTTATAGGCGACTTTGCCACTGAGGCGGTAGGATTGTCCGATGCGCGTGCTTGTGGCGATAAATGATTGATTGAACCACATGGCGGAAATATTTCCCGTGTCGTCGGTGAGTGTGACGGTGGTAATACTAAGCTTACGTCCGCGCAGGCGCTTAACGGCAATGTCGGTGACGGTGCCAACAATGGTGGCGTTGGTATCTGCTACGAGGTCCGTGATGGGATAAATCGTCGCAAAGTCTTCATAGCGAAAGGGAAAGTGATACAAAAGATCGCGTACGGTGGTGAGTCCCATCTTTGCAAGTCGCGTCGCATGGTGCGGTGTCACGCGGGGAAGTTGTGCGAGAGGTGTGGAAAGTGTGATCATGGCTGTTGTTAATCAAAAACACCGCCGGACAAGTCCGACGATTTTAGTATAGCATAAAAAAGAATGCGCAAGCCGGCGAGGCGGCTTGCGCGGGGTCTCATATGATATAATAGTACTGTGCCCTGCATGCAGGGCAAAGGGGCTCTTGGTACGTGACTATGTCACGTACAAGAAGGTCTTTGCCGCACAGGCAGGTCCAATCCCCACGTAGGGATTTACATGCGGTCATGATTTTTTTACACGCATCCACCCACACCTGTGCTTTGGTTGCATTTTTTTGGAGTTCGGGATGTTTCTGTCCGAAGACTCCCTCGTAGCGGTCAATCGTTGCTTGGTGCATGTTCCGTAGAACACGCAACTCCTCATAAATGAAGATGAGGAGATTAGATTCCTGTTGGTTAAAGTCTACGGGAAGCATTTCTTTTTGCCAATAGGTGATAATGGTTTGTGGCATGGAATACTCCTTTAGTGTTGAGGTTGAATTTTACCTACCCTTTTAATTTTTTAAAGAATTTTCAATGTATAAGGTTTTATAGCACAAAAAATAGAATCAGTCAAATTTTACGTGCCATTATTTCATCGCACGGCATAGGTTTTTTTGCTGCGGTAGAGTATACTAAAGTGGTAAAGAGCATGGGATTATTGTATGACAATGGAAAAATGGAAGTCGTTAGAACGGGAAGAAGTGTTTCGCAAATACGGGCGTGCCGTGGAGCGTGTGCGTTTTATGCTGCCGAACAATACGCAAGCGGACTACTATATCAAAAAAGAAGGTCCCGTGGTGTGTACGTTGGCTTTGACTGTAAAGCACGAGGTGATTTTGGTCACACAGTATCGTCCAGGTCCCGATGCTGTGCTACACGAGTTGCCGGGTGGTGGCATGGATGATGACGCGGATCCGATGGATGCCGCGGCACGTAAACTTTTAGAAGAAACGGGCTATAAAGGACACATGCGTTTTGTGGCACAGACATGGTCGTGTGGGTATTCCACATTGCAGCGCTACTGTTTTGTAGCGACGGATTGTGTGAAAGTGCAGGATCCACAGCCTGATGAGCGAGAATTTTTGGAGGTGCGTCTTGTGCCGATGAAGGATTTTAAAACACTTGTGCGTCGCGGTAATGTGATGACGGATGTGGACGTGGCGTTTCTGGGCTTGGACGCGCTTGGGCTATTGTAACATTTTTTACTATGTCACAACAAAAACTCTCTCCGCAAGGTCTCACAGCGGCACAGGCGCGCGCGGCACTGCAAAAGCATGGGGACAATGCGCTGCCGTCGGAGCGTCGCGATGGTATGGTGCGGATTTTGTGGAGTGTGATCAGCAGTCCGATGATCATCCTCCTGCTTATTGCGGGGGCATTGTATTGGTTTTTGGGGGAGAAGATGGATGCGGGCGTACTGCTACTCTTTGTGTTTGTGGTGATCGGCATCACGTTCTATCAGCAGCGCAAGACCACGCGTGCATTGGATGCGTTGAAAGTGTTGGCGAGTGGCACGGCGCGCGTGATGCGCGACGGTGCGGAGGTGCGTGTGCCGGTGCGCGAAATTGTGCCCGGTGATATCGTCAAGATTGCGGAAGGTGATCGTGTTCCGGCAGACGGTGTTGTGGTGGCGATGATGTCGCTGATGGTGGAAGAATCCATCTTGACCGGTGAATCGCTTGCCGTCCGCAAGCGCGTGGGGCGCGACAATGAGGTGTGCGACACGCCCGGCGGTGACGATCGTGGGTGTGTGTTTTCGGGGACGATGGTGACGCAGGGGCATGCCACGATACGTGTGACGGCAACCGGCGCACAAACGCAGATTGGCACAATCGGGACATCGTTGGCGACCATTCGTCAGGAGCGTCCGCTTTTGACCAAAGAGGTGGCGCGATTGGTGCGTGTTGTTGCGGTGATGAGTGTTGTCTTGTGTGGCGCTGTTGTTGTGGTGTATGGCGTCTTTTGGGGCGATTGGATGCAGGGCGTGTTGAGCGGATTGTCACTTAGTATGGCGCTGCTTCCGGAGGAATTCAGTGTGGTACTCACAGTGTTTCTTGCCATCGGTGCGTGGCGCATGTCCACAAAAAATGTCTTGCTGCGCAACACGGCGGCGATTGAGACGTTGGGTGCGGCAAATGTGCTGTGTGTGGACAAGACGGGCACATTGACGAAAAATGTTATGCGGTTGCGCGCCATCGTGTACGACGGCGCGATGCGTATGTGTGACGCCGCGTCACCACTGGAGGCAGAAGGACAGAGGTTGATTGAAATTGCGGCGCTGGCAAGTCAGGAGTCCCCATTTGATCCTTTGGAGCGTGGCATTGTGGATGCGGTGGCGTCGCGTGCGGAATGTGCGGCGTTTATGCAAGCGCGTAAAACCATGATGCGCGAATATCCGCTGTCGGATGCCATGCTGGCGGTGGCGCGCGCATGGGAACGCGAAGGTGATGATCAATGTACGATTGCGGTCAAGGGTGCACCGGAGGCGATTGTGGATTTGTGTCATATGGACGATACCGCCGCTGCGGCGCTCAGCGAGGATCTTGAGCAGCTGTCGCAGCGTGGGTGGCGTGTGTTGGGTGTTGCTGCGGCACGTGCGTCGCGCGCGGATGTGCAGCGCACAGACAATGTCCATGACTATCAGTTTACGTTTGTGGGTCTCTTGGCCTTTGCCGATCCGGTGCGCGATGATGTGCCGGAAGCGGTTGCGGAGTGTGCACGTGCCGGTGTGGACGTGGTGATGATCACGGGAGATTATGCCGGTACGGCGCAGACGATTGCGCGCGAGGCAGGCTTGCGCGATCCACAAGTGGTCATGACCGGTGCGGACATTGCAGCATGTGATACCAAGACATTGCGCATGTGCGTGCGCGGTGTGTCGGTGTTTGCGCGGGTTATGCCGCAACAAAAGCTGGCAATTGTGAACGCACTCAAAGAGAATGGTGCTGTGGTGGCGATGACGGGGGATGGTGTGAATGACGCGCCGGCGCTAACGGCGGCGCATGTGGGTATTGCCATGGGCGCGCGTGGCACGGATGTCGCACGTGAAGCAGCAGATATCGTCCTTTTGGATGACCGTTTCACATCTATTGTTGCGGGCATTCGTATGGGGCGTCGTATTTACGACAACATCAAAAAAGCTGTCAGCTATATCATTTCCGTACACGTACCGATCGCCGGCATGGCGTTTTTGCCGGTGGTGTTTCATTTGCCGCCGATGCTCATGCCGGTACACATTGCCTTTTTGGAACTCATTATTGACCCCGCTTGTTCGCTAGTATTTGAATCGCAGTCGGCAGACAAGGGCATTATGCGTCGCGCGCCACGCTCCTTGCAGCAGTCGCTTTTTTCTGGGCGGATGTTCGTGCGTAGTATCGTGGAAGGTGTGGGTGTGTTTTTTGCGGCGATGGTGGTATTTCTGTGGGCGTTGCATGATGGTCTGGATGTGGATGTGGTGCGCGGAGTGACATTGATTGCGCTTGTCGTGGGCAATGTGGCGCTGATTTTTGTTAATGTGTCCGCACATGGTACGGCAACCATAGTCGGCAATCACGTGCTGTGGTGGGTGAGTGGTGCGGCGATGCTTGCACTGTGTTGTCTTTTTGCCGTGCCCTTTCTACGCACGATGTTCCATGTCGCATCGCCGACACTGTGGCATGGCGTCGGTGCCGCCATTGTGACTGTGGGCATTGTCGGTGTGTTTAGCGGATTTAGCAGTGCAGTGCGTGCGTGGCGCGCGACATAGTGCTGTGGTGTTATGCAGCGACTTTGCGAAAGTGGTGTTTTATGGTATTCTTCATTATAGGGTAATATGTAACGCATAACTACTATGGATACAATGGGTTATCCGCAGCAGGCGGGCGATCCGGACATTGAGAAAAGTATGAATATTGCGCGGGTCGGGCGCATTGTCTACTTTATCTTTGGTGTGATTGAAGCGTTTCTGGCGCTTCGTTTTATTTTTAAACTATTGGGGGCAAATCCTGCAAGCGGATTTGTGAGTTTTATCTATGCCGTGTCTGGTGCGTTCAATGCGCCGTTTGCCGGCATTTTTTCCAACGCCACCACCAAGGGAGCGGAAACAGCCGCAGTTTTTGAACCATCATCACTGATTGCCATTGCTGTGTATGCATTGTTTGCCTACGGTATTGTGAAACTGATCTTGGCGTTCTCCAAGCGTCCGGATCACGTCTCACAAGGGCTCAATCAATAGAGAGTAGGACGTGTAATTCTTCTCAAAAAATTATATGATGTCATGGATTATTTTTCTCATCTTTGGTGGCGTAGTCGGCTGGGTCGCCTCGCTGATTATGCACACGGATGGGCAACAGGGAATTATCCTTAATGTGATCGTCGGTATTGTCGGCGCCATGATCGGTAATTGGATTGCGACGCAAATGGGCTTTGCCACGGGCGGACCCTACAGTATCACAAGTTTTGTGGTTGCACTGATCGGCGCAATCATCCTCATCGCTGTTGTGAAGATGATTCGCTAGGAGCGATGCGTGTCGCGACAATCACTCACACACACCGCAATCCCCGCCACAGCGCGGGGGTTGCGGCTTTTTGTTCCGTACGTGTACGGTTGACAATGGAGGAATGTGGTTTATAGTGTGGACATGACGTTCTTCAACAATACAGTCAACAACAATCAACAAAAAAGGAGGTTGTGATGAGTCTTGCAAGGGAGAAGCACATTATTGTCATTTTGGCGGGCGGTAGCGGCAGTCGGTTGGTGCCAATTTACGATGAGCATCGACCGAAACAATTTCACGACATTTTCAACACCGGGCAAACGTTACTCCAGGCGACATTTCGTCGATGCTTGCGATCAGCGAACTGCAGCGAAATTTATGTGGCAACAACCGAGGATTTCCGGCAGCTGGTTCTTGAGCAGCTGCAGAGCGTTGTTGTGCGAGAAATGAATCTATCCGAGGAAGATGCGTCGCGTTACGTTGTGGAGCACTTGATCATTGATCCCGCGCGGCGCGATACTGCGGCGGCAATCGTGTATGCAACACAAATGCTTTATGACCGCTACAGTCAGGATGTGTTGACGTTTGTGCCGGCGGATCATTTTATGTTGCGCGAGGATAGTGTGGAGTATTTTCGCATGCTCAAGATGTTGTATGACACTGTGCAGCGATCGTATGATGTGATTGCGCTTGCTGGTGTACCCTCACACCAAACACTTAATGATGCACTTGGGCATCTCGTTGTCGCGGACCTGGATCATTACCCGGTCTTTCGTGTGGGACAATTCGTGGAGAAACCCACGCGGGAGGTTTTTGATGCAATGGTGCATGGCGGTTCTGGTGAGGTTCGCTATAGTCTTGGCATCATCACGTGTTGTCCAGGCACACTATTGGATCTGGCACAAGAGTATTTGCCGGCAATCCACAGCGTGATTTCGGGAGACGAGATTTCCGCGGAGGCCTACCAAAGATTGCGCACGACCTCTATTGGGCATGCGCTTTTGAGTCAAGAGGAGGTGTGGCCTTCATTGCGTGTAGTACAGTGCACGATCGGTCCATGGGCGGACCTTGGCACGGCGGAGCAGATTTATGATTTTGCCATCACACACCTGCGCAAGGCAGGTACAGAAAATGTCTCCATCGGATCTGTGCCTGTAGAATTCCTGCAATGCAAGAGGTGCGTCGTGATCAGTGACGGCACATGTGCCGTTTCCATGCGAGATGCATGGAATATTTTACAAATCGTACACAGTGGTACGGTGTACACGACACGTATCACTCAAAAATGAGATTTATAGCTGTCATGGGTATCATCCCGTGACAGCTGTTTTTTGTGAGATCAGTAAAAACATAGAGTCCGATCCACAAAATCGGACCAGTAAAGAAAAATTATAGAACTTCGCCGGAGCGGGCTTGCAGCCCGGTCCATTAGTGGTCCGATCTACAAGATCGGATCAGTAAAAATACACGAGTTCTAGAAATCATTGCAAAGAGGATGTGTCGGTGCTATGCTTGATGGGCTTTCCTTGTGCGCGGGAGAGTGCTGCAGTGGCGGATGGCGCACGGGAGGAGAGGTGCCAGAGTGGTCGAATGGGACTGACTCGAAATCAGTTGTCTGTTCTTGAATGGACCGTGGGTTCGAATCCCACCCTCTCCGCA
>CAYRUU010000003.1:0-41664 GCA_964427825.1 uncultured Micavibrio sp. | reverse complement strand
ACCATGCAGAAGGGCACATACACGGACGTTTTGGAAACACCACTGGGATTGCACATTGTGCGCGTCAACGATACTATCACGGAAGACGATCAATCATTGGTACACGTATCGCAAATTGTCATCAAGAAAAAGACATTCGGCACATTTTTGGAGGAGCATCTCCGCACACTGTCGGTGCATCTTTACATGACGGACTATGCATGGGATGCGGACAAGGCGATGATCGTCTTTACGGGTGCGGACATGCAAGCATTTGAAGAAAAAGTGCACAATGACGCGGAGCAAATGACGCGTAACCTCTTACAGGGTGTAGAGCAGAATGCCGATGCTGACCAGTCTCATGCACAGGAGAAGAAATAAGCAATAACAATTGTAAAATCTATGGAAGACCTCACGACCATTACCGATGGCGAGCAATCGTCTCGCGCGCATGCACTGCACAGTGATGTGCGTCGCACATTTTTTGTAGCCATTGTCGCCGGTGCGGTTGCTGCCACGGCGGTATGTGCGTATTTCTATGGCGCTTTTATTATGCCGCTGCGCACTACACAGATGCAGCCCGTTGTCACGGCAATAGCACCAGGGACATCCGCCGCAGTCAGTTATGATGGTGATGATATTGTGTCAGTGGTGGAAGAAGTGTCCCCATCAGTCGTGAGTATTGTTGTGTCAAAAGATGTACCGCAATATCGCGCAATGCTCTCCCCGTTGGATCTCTTCTTTGGCGTACCACAACAACCGCAAGTGCCGCAGAATGAGCAGCCCGAAAAACAAAAAGTCGGGAGCGGTACGGGTTTCTTTGTATCATCACATGGGATGATTGTTACCAATCGGCATGTTGTGGCAGATCCAACGGCGCAGTACACTGTGATCACACAAGATGGCGCGGAACACAATGCGACTATTTTGGCAGTGGATGACATTTTGGATTTTGCCGTATTGAAAATTGACGGTGACAACTACACGGCGGTGACGATTGGTAATTCTGATGAGGTGAAGATCGGGCAGACGGTGATTGCCATCGGTTATTCACTGGGAGAATTTTCTCACTCTGTCAGTCGCGGTATCGTGTCCGGCATGAGTCGCACGATCACAGCTGGTGGCGGTTTTGGCGAAATGGAGCAACTCAACAACATCATTCAAACGGATGCGGCGATTAACCCGGGCAACTCTGGCGGGCCGCTATTGGATGCGCAAGGACATGTGATTGGCATCAATACTGCCGTGGCACAGGGCGCGGAAAATGTCGGTTTTGCTATTCCCATCAATCACGTTACGCAATTGATTGATGATGTGCGCGCCACGGGCAAGATTTCCCGCCCATTTCTCGGCGTGCGTTATTTGCCGATCAATGATGAGATTCGCAAGGCATTGGGTGTGAACTACACACACGGTGTGCTTGTGGTGCGTGGACAGTCCATTACGGACTTTGCCGTGCAGCCCGGATCGCCGGCGGACAAGGCGGGCATTGTGGAAAATGACATTATCTTGAGCATGGATGGCGTGACGATTGATGATACCAATGCTTTGGCACACGTGATTGCAAAGCATAAACCGGGCGACACGGTGTCGCTACGTTTGTGGCACAAGGGGCAAGAAAAAACTATTTCCGTCACATTGGAGGAAAAAAGCAAGAAGTAACGTGCGGTGTTGTGCATTGGTCATGACACGCGGTGTCTCTCTATATAACAGCACTACGCTATGAACGGCAATCAATTCACAACCAAATCGCAGGAGGCGATTCACGACGCGCAACGTCTTGTTGTGCAGATGCAGGGACAGTACATTCTTCCGGTGCACGTGGCGCTGGCTTTGGTGCGCCAAAAGGACGGTATGGTGCGCAGTGTGTTGCAGCAGAGTGGTGTGCCGTTGGAGCGTATGGATGCGCGTTTGATCGAAGTGGCACAACAGCAAACGACACGTGTGCAGAGCGTACCAACGGATGTGCGCGGTTCGCAGGAGCTTGGGAATGTCATCACCGTAGCGCAGGAGGCGATGCAGCGCATGGGTGACACGTACATTTCCACAGAGCACCTCTTTGTGGGCATTTTGGACGCCGATGCCGTTGTGGCGAGTGTATGCGCTGAATTTGACGTGACGGTGGAGACGTTTCAGGAGAGCTTGGCGCGTGTGCGTGGTGCGCAACGTGTGGATTCCGCGGATCCGGAAGGCAGTATGCACACGGTGGAAAAATACACGATCAATCTTACGGAGCGTGCGCGACGTGATGACATGGATCCGATTATCGGGCGGGATGCCGAGGTGCGGCGCGTGATGCAAATTTTGTCACGCCGCACGAAGAACAACCCCGTACTTCTGGGCGAGCCCGGCACGGGCAAGACGGCAATTGTGGAAGGGTTGGCACAGCGGATTGTTGCAGGCGACGTGCCGGAGCCATTGAAAGATAAGGAGATTTTGGCGTTGGATCTGGGGCAACTGATCGCGGGTGCAAAGTATCGCGGCGAATTTGAAGATCGTCTCAAGGCGCTTTTGAAAGAGCTGGACGCATCGCACGGGCGCATGATCCTTTTCATTGATGAAATGCATACGCTGGTGGGTGCTGGTGCGACGGATGGTGCCATGGATGCCTCCAATATGCTGAAGCCGGCGCTTGCGCGCGGACAAATCCGTACCATTGGCGCCACAACACTCAAAGAATATCAAAAATACATTGAAAAAGATGCGGCACTGGAGCGGCGGTTTCAGCCGGTGATGGTGGACGAGCCGACGCCGGAGGATACGATTGCCATTTTGCGCGGTGTGAAGGAGAAGTACGAACTGCATCACGGTGTGCGTATCACAGACGATGCGGTGATTGCGGCGGTAGAACTTTCCGGCCGCTACATCACGGAGCGCTTTTTGCCAGACAAGGCGGTGGATGTGATTGATGAGGCGGCGTCGGCATTACGTATGGAGATTGATTCCATGCCGACGGAGATTGACACGATGCATCGCACGATCCGCCGTTTGGCGATTGAGAAAAAGGCGTTGGAAAAGGAGGAAGGGGCTGACAATGCGGCAAAAATTATACAGATTGACAAGGAATTGGCGGAGGTTACAGAGCGATCAGAACAAATGACGGCGCAGTGGAACGCTGAAAAAGATGCCATTTTTGCCATACGCGATACACAGAGTACTATTGAAAAATTACGCACGGATGCGGAGAATCGCGAACGGGAGGGTGATTTTGACAAGGTTGCGGAAATTCGTTACGGCAAAATTCCCGAAGCGGAAAAGGCCATGCATGCGGCGGAGGAACAATTGGCACGTCTACGGCGCGATGGTGGCATTTTGAAAGAAGAGGTAACAGCGGAAGATGTGGCGCGCGTGGTGTCACGGTGGACCGGCGTGCCTGCAGCCAAGATGCTGGATAGTGAGATGGAGCGTCTTACGACGATGGAGCGCAGCTTGGCGGAGCGTGTGGTGGGACAGGAAGAGGCGATTCGCGCGGTATCCAATGCTGTGCGCCGATCACGCGCTGGCATCGGTGATGTCAACCGTCCGATTGCATCGTTTCTTTTCTTGGGACCGACTGGTGTAGGCAAGACAGAACTGGCAAAGGCGCTTGCGGCATTTCTTTTTGATGATGATAAGGCATTGGTGCGGATTGACATGAGCGAGTACATGGAGGCACATGCTGTGTCCAAGATGATTGGGTCGCCGCCCGGCTATGTGGGACACGATGACGGCGGGCAATTGACCGAGGTTATTCGTCGACGACCGTACAGTGTGGTGCTATTTGATGAGATTGAAAAGGCACACCCGGATGTGTTTCACGTGTTTCTGCAAATTTTGGACGATGGACGACTAACGGACAGTAAGGGGCGTGTTGTCAACTTTAAGAATACGGTGATTATCATGACATCCAATGTTGGCAGTCAAGATATTTTTGACGCACACCAACAGGGACGCGACGCCACGACAGACACGCGCGTTCACGATGCTGTGATGGCGCAGTTGCAAAAGCGTTTTAAGCCGGAGTTCTTAAATCGCATTGACGACATTATCGTGTTTCATGCATTGACAGAAGAGATGATTGCACATATAGTAGATATTCAGCTGGCGAGCGTTGTTCGGCGGCTTGCACAAGAGCGGATTACTGTGACCATCGCACCGGATGTGCGCAACATGGTTGCGCGTCGCGGCTATGATCCCGCATTTGGTGCGCGACCATTGAAGCGCGTCATTCAACGGGACATCCTGGATCCGTTAGCAATGGACATTGTGTCCGGCACTGTGGTGGCGGACGATCGCGTGACGGTGGCGCTACAGGACGACGTCGTGCGGATCGTCAAGGAGACAAGTAAAAAAAGCCCGCGCGCGGCGCGCAAGAAGACATCGTCACAACAAACATAATGGTATGATCACACATCTTCGCGCAAGTCTGTACACAATTGTTTTTGGCGTTGGTATGGCAGCGGTTGTCGCGGCAATGTCCGGCGATATGCGCTATGGCATGCCTGTCGCATTTGCTGTGCTTGCAGTGGCGGGTTTTTCTGGGTGGCAGATCGGGCGTATGGGAGTGTTTGCCGTGTTGCCGGTGGCGATCAGTTTTGCAGCGATGGCGCTTCTGTATTTCATTGACAATACTACCGAACAGTACATTTTTGTGGGCTTGGTGATTGCGCTTTTTTATGTGGCACTTTTCGGCATCAAGCGCATTTGCAAAAATCCCTATGACATGACGGCGCGCAGTATTTTTTCGGCGACGCTGATTGCCACGGTGTTCATGTTCTATGCTGCGTCCTATGGCTTCTATATCAACTTCAATATTCCGCTGTGGCTGTTCATCATTGCACACTTTGTCTTTATTGGTGGTGTGACATTTTTGTCACTGCGTGCCTATGTGAGTGACTATCGTCGTATTGGGCTTTATAGCGCCGTGATTGCATTTGGGATGATCCAATGTGTGTGGATGACGAATTTTTGGCCCTTTGGCTATTTGACGACTGCCGTCATTACACTGCTGTTTTACTACGTGTTGTGGGATCTTGTCCAAATGGAATTTTTGGGGACGTTGTCCAAAAAACGCATCATTGTGACGCTGACGTATTGCATCATCTTGACGATTGCTGTGCTTTTAACGACGCAGTGGTTGCTTGTCAATTAAAAAGCGCGTATACTGATGGGGAGATGTGCGGTGGATGTGTACGGCGCGCATGGGATCCTTATTCTTGTGATCAACATATTATGAAAAAAATAATGATCGTGGTGGGTGTGGTGCTTATGATGCTTATAAGCGGAACGCTTGGAGGGTTTCTCTTCAATTATGTCTTTTATGGCAAGGTTGCCACACACCCCGTGTGGTCACAGTCGCCGTTTGTGAAATCCATGGACAACCGTTTGCACATCATCAAGCAAACAGAAAAAGTCGTGGTACAAAACAGTGAATCTATTGCTGATATTGCGCAAACGCCGGCGGCGACCGTGGTGCATGTTGCGGCAGTGGGAGAAAAGTCCACGATCCTATCCGAGGGTAATGGTATTATTGTCAGCAGCGACGGCGTGATTGCCACGGTGTCTGCGCTTGTGCCGCAGATGGCGACTGTCTACGTGACGTTTGCCGATGGCACCGTCAAGGAGGCAACATCATTGTACCGTGATGTGTATAGTGGGTTGGCGTTTTTGCGTGTGGATGCGCAAAATTTGCCAACCATTGCCTTTGCCAACTCTGATGACGCACAGAGCGGTAAGCGTCTTATCAGCGTGGCGCGCGATCGTACCGGCACGCAGACGTCGTTTTCTGCCGGTGGTGTGATGGGCGCCATGCCGCACTTTAGCATACAATCACCGAGTTCCGACTATGTGCAAGGTGTTTTGGCGATTGATTTTGCCGACACCGTGCTTGCCGCTGCTATGGGTGCACCAGTGGTGGATTACCAAGGGAATATGGTGGGACTCATTGCACGCAAGGTACTGCCAGAAACAGACACGACGGAAGCGGAGACAATCTATTATGCTGTGGCAGCAAATGATGTGTATGAAAGCTTCGGACATTACCTGCAGTTGGGGCAAGCCGTACCACAGACGCAAAAAACTTTCGTGTCGGACTCAATGACACTTGGCGTGGAATATGCAACACTGACTGTTGTGGATGTTGCTGTGGAAGCGCTGACGGTGCACGATGGCGCGCGTGTGCTTACTGTACCTGTGACGTCGCGTGGTGCGCGCAGTGGCATCCATGTTGGCGACATCATTACGGCAGTGAATGACAAGCAGCTTGATGGTATGCGCAATGTTTTGGCGCGTGTGTTGCGTGGATATAAACCGACAGACACGGTGGAACTCACGGTGGTACGCGGCAAGGACACACTCACGTTGCCCATTGTGAAATAGTGTGACCATTGTATGGGTAAATAGCTGCAATGCGGCTGCTTTTTTGTGTGCACGCGGTGATAGTGGTGTGTGGTAGCGTCGGTTGAGTTTTTTGCAAAAATCCGTATACTGGAGTGGATATGACACAAGGATTTTGGGGACAATTGACAAAGCCGTTTTTTGCGTTGGCGCCGATGTATGATGTGACAGATGCGGCGTTTCGCGCGGTGATTGCGCAGTGCGGTGCGCCGGATGTGACGTATACGGAGTTTGTGAGCGCGGAGGGACTTGCGCATCCCGTAGGGCGAGAAAAATTGGCACAGCATTTGTGGTATACGGATGCTGAGCGTCCGATTGTGGCGCAGATTTTCGGCACGGATCCGGCGGCATATGAGGCGGCGGCGCGTGTGATACGTGCGTGCGGTTTTGACGGTGTGGACATCAATATGGGTTGTCCGGAGAAAAATGTGGTGAAAATGGGGGCGGGCGCTGCGCTGATTAATGATCCCGCGTTGGCGTGCGACCTTGTGCATGCCGCGCGTGCTGGTGCCGGTGAGATGCCGGTGAGTGTGAAAACACGCATCGGCTACAAGACGGAGAGTATTGACACGTGGTTGCCGACACTTTTGGATTTACACATTCCCGCAATTGCGGTACATTTGCGCACGCAAAAAGAGATGAGCGATGTGGGCGCGCATTGGGATCTGATGTCGCGCATTGTGGCGATACGCGATACCCTGGCGCCACAGACGCTACTTATGGGCAATGGCGATGTATGCACTGTGGCGGACGGCGCACAGCTGGCGGCGGCGCACGGGTGTGACGGTGTCATGATCGGACGAGGTATTTTTGGCAATCCGTGGGTGTTTACGGCGGACAGTGGTAGCGGGCGCACCGTGGCAGAGCGTCTGCACATGATGGTTGCACACACACAGCGCTTTGAGCGGCTGTTTGCGGGCGTGAAAAATTTTGCTATTATGAAGAAGCATTACAAGGCATATGTGTCCGGATTTGACGGTGCGAGCGCATTGCGCGCGGCGTTGATGGATGCAGTATGCGCGGCAGATGTGGAGCGCACGGTCCGCGCATTTTTACACACACACGACACTCTATGAAAAAAATGAAAATACGCAACGTGGTGATTCGCGGTATCATCTATCTCATTCTCTACATCATCATCTTGGCGGTGCTGTGGCGTTTTCTTTTGGATGAGTCAGTGTTTGATGTGATCTTTCGGTAGTATGTGCGGCATATGACTATTGCGGTACTTTTGAGCGGCGGCGTAGACAGTTCCGTGGCACTCCATCGGCTTGTGACAGAGGGGTACACCGTGACGGCGTTTTATTTGAAGATTTGGCTTGAAAATGATGTTGCATTTCTGGGCACGTGTCCGTGGGAAGAGGATCTGCGCTACGCACAGGCAACGTGCGATCTTTTGGGTGTGCCGCTGCGTGTGGTGCCGCTGCAGAGGGAATACCATGCGTATGTGGTGCGCCACACGATTGACGCTGTGGCATCCGGCGTGACGCCAAACCCGGACATGCTGTGCAACAGGGAAGTGAAGTTTGGCATCTTTGACGAGCGATATGGACATGCGTTTGATGCGATTGCGTCGGGGCACTATGCACAGACGGTGATGGGAAAGGGTGGTATGGTGCGCTTGCTGCGTGCGCCGGATCCGGTGAAAGATCAAACATACTTTCTTGCCATGATGCGACAAGAGCAACTGCGCCGCGTGCGCTTTCCCATCGGCACGATGCACAAGAGTGAGGTGCGCGCCTATGCGATGGCGCACAATCTCCCGGCGGCAACGCGCAAGGATTCGCAGGGCATATGCTTTTTAGGTAAGATTTCCTTTCATGATTTTGTCAAAGCGCATCTCGGTGTGCGCCCTGGCGTGTTTGTGGAGCAAGAGACCGGCAAGGAGCTGGGGACACATGAAGGCTTTTATTTCTACACCATCGGGCAGCGCCACGGCATCAGCGTCAACAACGGACCGTGGTATGTGTGTGGCAAGGACGTCGCGCGCAATATCGTGTACATCACGCACGGCTACACGGGCGCCGATCAGCGGCGGGACACGTGTGATGTTACGGGCATCAACTGGATCAGCGGCGCGCCACCCGCGACGCAGACAATGCAGGTCAAAATCCGCCACAGCGCGCAGATGTATGGCGCGAAAGTGACAGTGCGCGACGGCGATGCAGCACATGTGGTTTTGGACACCAAAGATCAGTCCATCACACCCGGGCAATACGCCGTTTTCTATGACGGCGACACCTGCCTCGGTGGCGGGGTGATTGTGTAGTGATTCCTTTCCTTTTCTCCTTGGGGTGGTATACTGGGACATGTATGACATATGTGGTCAAAACTGCACAATTTGAGGGTCCGTTGGATTTATTGTTGGACTTGATTGAGCGGCAAAAAATGGACATTACGCGCGTGTCGCTTGCGGCAATTACGGATCAGTACGTGGCGTATGTGAAGGCGCATGAGGATATTTCCCTGCACAATATGGCGGGATTTTTGTCGGTGGCGGCAAAATTGATCTTGGTGAAGTCGTATGCGCTGTTGCCGCTTTTACAGTTGGACGACGACGAGGAACAAGATGTGCGCGAACTGGAGCGGCAATTGGCGGCATTGAAAGCGTTCAAAGATAACCATGCGCACTTTGCGGTGTTTATGGCCTCGTCGTCGGCGAGTTATGGCAATGACGGTATATGGGGACAGGCGCCGCTGTTTTGTCCACCGCCGGGCGTTGATGGTGCGGCGCTCCATATGGCGTTTGCGCGAGCGCTGCATACCATTCCACGTTTGGAAGATATGGAAAAGCGGATCGTTAGCGATGTGGTGTCTCTGGAAAAGCGCATTGCGGCGATTCAAGAGAGTGTGCGCACGCGCGTGACGGTGGCGTTTTCGGAATTGACCGCCGCGGCAAAGTCGCGGGTGGATGTGGTAGTGTCGTTTTTGGCGCTCTTGGAATTGGTGAAGCAAAAAATCATCATTGCAAGGCAAGACGATCGCTTTGCGGAAATTATGCTCCACCATAACGGGCAATAAGAAGCATGACTGGTAAGAAATATGAACAATGAAATACCACAACAAGAAAAGATGTCACAGGCGCAGGGCGCTGCGGTTGTGGAGGCAATTCTTTTTATGTATGGATCGGATGTGCCCTTTGCGCGGCTGGCGCAACTGACGGATCAAGGCGAGGCGGATGCGCGCGCGGCTGTGGAAGCGTTGCGTGCGACATATGAAGCGCGCGGCGGCGGACTGCGCATCATTGTCACCGATCGCGGTGCGCAGATGGTAACGCATCCGGATGTTGCCACCGTGATTGACGAGATTGCCACGAAGGAACTGCAAGGACCGTTGACGCCCGTTGCCACGGAGGTGTTGGCAATCATTGCCTATCGCGGACCGATCGGCAAAACGGACATTGAGGCGATTCGTGGCGTGAACTGCGCATTTACGTTGCGCAATCTTGTACGGCGTGGTTTGATTGAGCGCGTGCCGCAAACGGAAGTACAGTCGCGGTCGCATGTATATCGCGTGACGGCGGACTTTTTGCGTGTTTTGGGCATTGCGCGCGTGGAAGAGTTGCCGGCATTTGACGAGATCGCGCGCGATCCGCGTATTGACGCCATCCTTGTGCATGATGGTGTGGCGGTGGCGGAAACAGACGAGGCATACACACAGTAATCTAAATACGGGGGATCATGGGATTTTTTGGAAACAACAAACAGCGGCAGGCGTGGGTTTTCGTGACGTATCCGATCGCGGCGTTTGTGGTGTTTGCGTGTCTTGCTGCTGTGAGTGTGTATGTCCACACCATTATGGATCGTCCGCGTGTGGATGACATGCACGCAGCGCACACAGCGCTATCGCGGATGCATGTGCTGCGTAATGATACTGCGCAATATACCACACCACCAGCAATCATGGACGACGACACGGCCTACCACACGGCGCACCGTATTGCCTATCAACCGATGCGCACACCCGATGCGCAAGATCTTGTTGTGCCCACTGTGACATCCGGCGTTGTGCTGGATGTGGGATCAGGCATCATTTTATGGGAGAAAAATTCCACGGCGCGGCGCTCCGTTGCTTCCGTTACAAAATTGGTGACAGCAATGATTGTGATTGATCGTGTGCAGGATATTGACATGTATGTGCGTGTACCGGAAAGCGTCATTCGCATTGAAGGCACGCGCGTGGGATGCCCGACGTCGGTTTTGTGTACAACACCGCGGCTTGAGGCAGGCGAGGAAGTACGTGTGCGCGATCTCCTCAGCGCAATGCTGATGTTTAGTGCCAATGATGCTGCCACGGCGCTTGCCATTCATGTTGCTGGCGATGAAGAGCAATTTGCCACGTTGATGAATGCACGCATGAAGGAGCTTGGCGCGGGCAATTCGCATTTTTGTCGACCGTCTGGGTTGGAGTACGACGCCAATGAAGAGCAATGCTACTCCAGCGCCTATGACATGGCGCGTGTGATGGTACACTTGTTGCAATATGACAAATACGCGCCGCTGTGGAAAATGATGCAGACAGAAACGGCGACGTTCATGTCGCGCGACGGTGCCATCACGCATGAGTTGGAAAATACCAATCGCCTGATTGGCGAAATGCCCAACCTCATTGGCGCCAAAACGGGTTTCACACCACGCGCCGGCTATTGCCTTGCCCTTGCGTCACACGACGGCACACAGGAGCACAAGGTTGTGTCTGTGGTCTTGAACGATCCGCAACGTTTTATTGATGTACGCACCATGAGCGATTGGGCATTTACCTCATTTGAGTGGCGCTAGTCCATCATGCGCGACATGATGGTGGGCGGCGCCATAAACGGCACAACGCATGCATAAGTTCATTTTATGGTATACTGTATGTAGTCTATGTTATATCAACTGTGTTCCTCACCGGAAATTGAAAATGTCCTCAAAGTGTTGATCACTGGCGTTTTGGCGTTTATTGTGGCGTTTGCCATCACGCCGATTTGGACGCATTTTCTGTATCAGTATCGGTTTGGGATTAAAATCAAGAAAACGGGCGTGCAGGGTGATGCGTTGCAATACGTGAACACTCTACACGCTAAAAAAGCCGGCACACCGACCATGGGTGGCGTGATTGTGTGGGTGAGTGTTTTTGTGCTCATCATCGCATCGGCGACGATCTTCCCGTGGATTGCACAGTGGACGGACAGCGCATTTATTGCGCGTTTGGACTTCTTGTCGCGTAAACAGACGTGGTTGCCGACATTTTTTCTTGTGACGACCGGCATCTTAGGATTGTTTGACGATGTGATGAGTGTGCGTGGATGGGGGCGCAACAAAGGTGGTGGTATGCGGTTTATGGAGCGTTTTTGGTGGCTCTTTGTGATTGCGGCGGCGGGTGCGTGGTGGTTCTACAGTAAATTGGGATGGGATCAACTGCACATCCCGGGCATTGGTGATTTCAGTATTGGGATATGGTATGTACCACTGTTTATTTTTGTCATTCTCTATACGGCGTTCTCCTCCAATGAGACGGATGGGCTGGACGGATTGAATGGCGGTATTTTGATGATGGCGTTTGCGGCGTTTACTGTGATTGCCTTTTCGCAGAACAAAGTAAATTTGGCGTGCTTTTGCCTGGCGGTGACCGGTGCGCTTTTGGCATTTTTGTGGTTCAATGTGTACCCCGCGCGGTTTTTCATGGGCGATACGGGGGCGATCAGTTTGGGCACGACGTTGGGTGTGGTTGCCATGCTGACGAATTCCGTGGTGGTGCTGTTCATTATTACAGCAGTGTATGCACTAGAATCTGGCAGTGCGGCGTTACAAATAGCTTCCAAGAAATTTTTCAAGCGCAAAATTTTTCTTGCGGCGCCACTGCACCATCACTTTGAGGCGATGGGGTGGCCCGAGCCCAAGATCACGATGCGAGCGTGGATTTTCACGGCGGTTATGGTGGTGCTTGGGTTGATTGTGGGAATTGTCGGTGGTGGATAGGACGTGCCATCGTTGCCATGTCATTATTTTTTGAAACAGTATTTTATGCAATTACAAACCATTCATCATGCGGATGTGACGGGTAAGAATGTCTTGGTGCGTGTGGATTTCAATGAGTCGGTGGACACGATGGGCAATGTGAAATCGTCATATAAAATCGGCGCGGCGAAGGCGACGGTGGACTGGCTTGTGGAGCATGGTGCGGCACATGTGGCGCTGCTGTCGCATTTTGGGCGTCCGGAAGGTCCGCAGGACATGCGCTATTCACTTGATCAGCTGAAGGATGATGTGGCGCGCATTATAGCGCGTGATGTGGTGTTTGTGCCGGCATGTGTGGGTGCAGCAGTTGCGGATGCGCTGCGCACCACACCGGACGGCACGGTGCTGCTTTTGGAAAACGTGCGCTATCACAACGGAGAAGAGACGAATAATGGCACGTTTGCCGGCGAGTTGTGTGCGCCGTTTGACATGTATGTCAATGAGGCGTTTGCTGTGTGTCACCGCGCACATGCGTCGGTGCATGCCATCACACGATGTCTGCCGTCCTATGCGGGGTTGTGGCTTGCCAAAGAAGTGGACTCCCTGACGCGCGTCAAAAATCACCCCGAGCAACCGGCGGTTGCGATCATTGGCGGTGCAAAGATTGAAACCAAAGTGCCGCTCATTACTGCTTTTGCGCAAAACTATGCGACGGTGTTGGTTGGTGGACGTACGGCAGTGGAGGCGATGGAGCAACGCATGACATTTCCGGACAATGTGATTTTTCCGGAGGATTTTGCCTATAAATTTTATGATATCGGACCGCGTGCGACGGCACATTTTGCTGTAGTGATCGCCGATGCCAAGATGATCGTATGGAACGGGCCGATGGGAAAAATTGAGGAGGAAGCGTATCGTGTGGCGACATGTACGCTGCTGCGGGCGATTGCGGACAATCGCGACGCATACAGCCTGATCGGTGGCGGTGAGACGGTACAGGTGGCGGAGGAGTGCGGTGTACTGGATCGTGTGTCGTTTGCGTCCACCGGCGGCGGTGCGATGCTGGCGTTTTTGGGTGGTGAGGACATGCCCGGCGTGGACGTGTTGGTGCGGTGACGGGTGGGGCAATGTGTTACAATAAAGGAGAACAGCAAAAATGGTGATTAATATATAAAAAGGAAAAAATCTATGACGAAAATACACAAGGTGATGGCGCGGGAAATTTTGGACTCACGCGGCAATCCAACCGTGGAGGCGGAGGTGATCTTGGAAAACGGCATGAAAGCGTGGTCACAGGTGCCAAGTGGTGCGTCTACAGGTGAGTTTGAGGCGCTGGAGTTGCGTGACGGCGATCGGGCGCGCTATGGCGGCAAAGGCGTGCAACAAGCTGTGGCAAACGTGAACGGTGCGATTGCCGAGCGTGTGGTGGGTATGGATGTGACGGATCAGAAGGCGCTGGATGAGGTGATGATCGCGCTGGACGGCACACCCAACAAGGCACATCTGGGCGCCAATGCCATTTTGGCGGTGTCTCTGGCGGCGTGTCGCGTGGCGGCGATGACACAAAAAATGCCACTCTATGCCTATATCGCGCAGGTGCACGGCACGCAGAAAAAACTGCACACGCCGACGCCGATGTTCAACGTGATTAACGGTGGCAAGCATGCCGACAGCGGTTTGGCGATTCAGGAATACATGGTTGTGCCGCACGGTATGACATCTTTTCGCGAACAGTTGCGCGCCGGTGCGGAAATTTTTCACGCACTGCACACGTATCTTGCCGATGGCGGTTTTGCGACCGGTGTGGGTGATGAGGGTGGTTTTGCGCCGCGCTTGGCGAACAATACCGCGCCACTGGATGCCATTGCCGCTGCGGCAGAGAAGGCGGGCTACACCATGGGTACGCAGATGAGCATCGGCGTGGATGCGGCGGCAAATTCGTTCTACCATGCGGATTGCGCACACTATACATTTGATGTGGAAGATACGGCATATACGGCGGAGGAGCTTTTGGCTGTGTATGATGGTTGGGTGCGCGACAAGTATGTGATAAGTATTGAGGATGGCTTGACGGAGTATGATTGGGATGGATGGCACACGATGTATGAGAAATTTCATGATCGTGTGATGTTGGTGGGGGATGATTTGCTGGTCACCAACGTGACGCATGTGCAAAAAGCGATTGACACGAAGGCGTGTAACGCCGCATTGATCAAGCCCAATCAAATCGGCACACTGACGGAAACGCTGGCGTGTGTGCGGTTGGCGCAGGAGTATGGCATGCGCATCGTTGTGTCGCATCGCAGTGGGGAGACGATTGATGATTTTATTGCTGACCTGTCGGTGGGTGTGGGTGCGGATTTCATCAAGAGCGGATCGCTGTCGCGCGCAGAGCGTTTGTGCAAATACAATCGTCTCTTGACCATTGAAGAGCAAATCGCCTAAGATGAGCATGTTATTCGTGAATTGTGAGTGTTATGACGGACACAATGGATCGCCCCGCAGTGCTGTGTATCGGCAGTATGGGCAAAGATATTTTCTTCCCACTCTATGAGGGGCGCGATACGTCGCCGTGCGCCACACCGAAACCGCGATTTTGTTTCACCTTTGGCGACAAGGTGCATGTACAAGATCGTTACATGGCGCCGGGTGGGTGTGCGTGTAATGTGTCGGTGGGGCTCATGCGCTTGGGTATTGGTGCGCATGCACTTGGTGTGATTGGTGACGATGCCGACGGCGCATGGATCACACATGAATTGCGCGATGCCGGCGTGGATACGCACTCCATGATTGTGGAGCATAATGCTTTTACGGACTTGTCGGTGATTATTGTAGACACCACGACGGGCGAGCGGACTATTTTTGTGAATCGCGATATTGGCGAGCGTCTTGCACTCACATCAGAACACTTAGTGCGGGCGCCATGGTGCTTTGTGGGGTCGCTGTATGGCGATGCCATTGCAGATAATATGATGCTACTGCGCGATGCGGCTGCTGCTGGGTCCGTGCACTTGGCATACAATCCCGGCGGTCACAATATCTCATCACAGCCGGATCTTGTGGTGCAGCTGCTGCGTGAGGCGGCGTGTCTTTTTGTGAATAAAGAGGAGGCATTGCGCATTCTTGCCATCGGCGCGCGTGGTGCGACGTCGGTTTCCGCGAGCGAAGAGGCGATTGTTGCCGCGTTGGTGGCGCGGATGGAGCATGCGTCCCCACGTGTTGTGGTGACCGACGGTACGCGCGGTGCATGGACAAATACAGAGAAAGGTGGTACGTTGCATGTTGAGGCGTCCGGCAAAGTTGCGCTTGACACAACAGGTGCCGGAGATGCCTTTGCAAGCGGTTTTTTGGCGGCAGTGCTGCATGGAGCGGATCGCGCGCAGTGCATGCGGTGGGGGGCGGCGAACAGTGACAGTGTGATCGGCTACTATGGCGCACACGAAGGTCTGCTCACCTATGCTATAATGGAACGCAGAGCGGATGCATTTCGTGTCACATAATGGTAATGGTAGGCAATGGGTATTTTTGATACATTTTCGCGCAAGAGCAAAGAGTACTATCTTGCTCTTGACATTGGTACGGAGGTGGTGAAGGCGCTTGTTTTTTATGTGGACAAAAACGACGGTATGGGTGTGATTGTTGGCGCTGCACGGGAGACGCAGGCACGTGGCAACATGCAATCCGGTGCAATTTCCGATATTTCTGGCGTGATCGCCACATGCCAGCGCGCCATTGATCACGCCGTACAGGCAGCACGCATTAAGGACGTGACCAAGACCGTCATGGGTGTGGCGGGGGAACTGATCAAAGGCACGACGACCACTGTCCACTATGAGCGCGCGCATCCGCATGTGCGCATTGAAGTGCAGGAATTACGAGAGATCATTCAGCGTGTACAGTGGAAGACCTTTGAGCGCATCAAGGAGCAGGTAGAGTGGGATACGGGGCGCACGACGGACATTCGTCTGATCAATGCTGCTGTGGTAGATGTGCGTATTGACGGCTATCGCGTGGCAAACCCGTTGAATTTTCAAGGCAAGAGCTTGTCGGTGAGCGTGTTCAACGCCTATGCACCACTCATGCACATTGGTGCCGTGGACAGCATTGCCGACGCATTGGGATTGGAACTCATCCACGTTGCGGCAGAGCCGTATGCCGTAAGCGCATCGGTGGGATATGAAGACATTTTGGATTTTAGTGGGATTTTTATTGATATTGGTGGTGGTACAACAGACATTGCTGTGGTGCGTAACGGCGGCTTAGAGGGGACGAAGATGTTTGCCTTGGGTGGGCGAGCGTTTTCCAAGCGATTAGCACAGGCGTTGCGTGTGTCCGTTGAAGAAGCGGAAGTATTGAAGATTAAATACGGGCAAGGGGTGTTGCCACGCAATGTGGCAGAGCAGTTTGCGCGCATTCTCTTGCAAGATAGTCGCGTGTGGCTTGGTGGCGTGGAGTTGTCACTCATGGAGTTTGCGGAAAAAGACCTCCTACCGGCAAATATCTACCTGTGCGGCGGCGGTAGTGCCCTCCCCGAAATCGGCCAGGTGCTGTCGTCCGACGGATGGGTGAAAAAATTACCGTTTACCAAAAAACCAACCATCAGTTTTCTGCAACCGAAAGATGTCATCAACATTACCGATCAAACGGGAACACTGCATAACCCGCAAGACATTACGCCAATGGCACTCGCCAATTTGGTGATCGGTATGACGGCGGAGGAAAAAATTATTACGCAAATTCTCAACAAAGCGATGCGCGATGTGCAACGCTGACCGTGTAGGCGTTATTCATTACCCTAACCATAGATCATGATGACGAACGGACAAGAGTATAAAATTTGCATTGATCGCGATGAGGAAATCATGGATGTTGTGGATCGCTTGCGACGGACGCCAGTGTCCGACATCATCCTTGTTGTGCCACAGCACGCCATGTTACTCCACAGTGGCGTAAACTTGAAGATTTTGGCATACGAGTCGCATCAGATGAACAAAAACATTACCATCATGACCAATGATGAAGACGGCATTGCCTTGGCGCAGCGTGCAAAAATCCCCACAGAGCGCTATCGCGGTGATGATGTACCGCAAAAAACGGCATATGTCCAGCCGGTACAGGCGGAGTCGCCTTTGCGACGATCCATGACACGCGATGTCGCCGCGCGCCATTTACAGCAACCGTCAAGCGTATCTGTCCATGATTACAAAGCGTCCGGTAGTGTTTCGCAGCAACAGCTCATTTCGCAACAGCCACAGCAGCCACAACCACAGCCACAACCACAACAGCAGGAACAGTATCGTCGTCAAGAGGTGCAGCAGCAAAAGCAACCGCCCACACCGCCGCTGCGCGCAACAATGCAGCAGTCATCGGTGGCACAGCTGCCGCGTGCACCGCAACACTTTATGCGTCCGCCGCATCAGCAGCGCACCACACAAAAACAACCGCCGTCCACACCGCTGTCACGATCACACACCGTCGCGCCATCACGCGTCTCTGCAGAGCGCACCGTGCCGGTACATGACGAGCGTCGTAGCGCGCAGTCTTTGACACAGAAGCACACTCACATACCGCAATCGCCTGCACGCAACACAGGCGTCGACGCACAGCGTACGCAGCGAAGTACACCGCAGCAGCGCATGCATCACAACAGTCCGGAAAAGCACATTTCTTCTCGCAAGCCACGTATTGTGGCGTTCGGGCTTGTGACGTTGGCGGTTGTAGTGCTTGCTGTGTTGGCATTGATGCTGTTTTTGCCACTGTCGCATATCGCCGTACATCCGCGGCACGCGACAATTGATGAGCGTGTGGATATGACGGCGCGCACCGATCAACAAAACATTGATGTGGAGCGGCGCATTGTTCCAGCGCGCATCATTGAGCGCGATGTGGCATTTACCAAAGTCTTTACGGCAACCGGCAGTGGGGATGCCGGCGCGCAAAAAGCGCAAGGGAAAATTGTGATTACCAACACGGATACCGCGGCGCAACCCTTGGTGGCGACGACGCGCTTTGTGGCGGAAAACGGGACGCTGTTTCGCTTGGTGAATGGCGTGACGGTGCCTGCGGCAAAAGGTGATGCGCCGGGCACAGTGGAAGCGCTAGTCATGGCGGACAAGGCAGGTGCGGAGGGAAATATTGATCCAACGACATTTCGTGTACCGGGACTGTCCGGTACAACAAAACAAGATAAGGTAACTGCAAAGAGTGATGCGGCAATGGTGGGTGGTGGTAGTGGCGGTAGCGGTGTTGCACTTGTGACAGGCGATGATCTTGCTGCGGCAAAAACGGCAACCGAGCAGGAAACACAAGCGGACGTGCAATCGCAGATCGCGGCGCTTTTGCGTCCGGATGTGGAAGTGTTGCTTCCCAATGCCCTGCAAATGACGCAGAAGCAATCCGAAGCCGACGTGACTGCCGGCACGGCACAGGAGACATTTCACTACACAACAACAACGCATGTGCGTGCCATTGTGTTTTCACAGGAGGATGTGCACACGGCAGTGCAATCTGTTTTTGCGGAACGTATGGCATCCTATGGCATGGAGGGTGCGCAGTTGTCCGTTGCCTATGACGATGGCGATGCCGATTTTGATGCGCACAATGTGAAAGTGGGCGTGCGCGTGACACTGGATGCGGCAGCGCATGTGGATCTTGCCGCGTTCAAGGAAGACATTGTCGGCAAAAAGCACGATGAGTTGCGGGGGATCATTGAGAAGAAGTACATGGCAACCATTGACAAGATCACCATCAGTCGTGTGCTTCCGCGCTTTCCGGCATTTATCGCCAATCGTGTTTCGCCCATCAGCTTCATGACATCAGTGGACGTGGTGGAGATGCAGTAACTGAAAGCGGTATGTCGCTACAAAAGGGTGCGTGGATCGGCGTATGTCCAAAAAAATGAGAAATTGACAATCACACCCGTTTCGGCTATACTGCAAGCACGTGGTTTTGCCACACATACAACGCGTATCCGCAGACACACGGCGGTGCCCCGAGGCACATAGGTCCGTGCGAGGAGCACTGAAAATTCACAGGTCGACTGTGCTTTCTCTGGCTATGTTCTGCGCCGACAGCGTGCGCAGATTTTTTGTATGTGCGAGCAATGCCGCAACAATCTGCTAATCAACGATAAGCACTATGCTTACACGGAAACAGAAAGAAGAGATTGTGCAAGAACTGAGTGCGCACATTAAGGCGTCGCCGGCATGCGTGATCGCCGACTTCAAAGGCGTGCGTGCCAACGACATGACTGCGCTCAAAAAGCAACTGCGCGAATCTGGCTCTACGTTTCAGGTGATCAAAAAGACACTCTTGGCGATTGCGCTCAAGAACAACAACATCACCATGGATCCTAAGGCGCTGGATGGACAGATCGCTATCAGCGTGTCACCCGACGAGGTGACGGCGGCAAAGATCATCTTTGACGCGGCAAAGGCAAATGAACACGTCAAGATTCTTGGCGGTGTTTTGGGTGAGCACATTATGTCCATTGACGAGGTGAACGCATTGGCGAAACTACCGTCGCGCGATGAACTGCGCGCACGACTGTTGGGTCAATTGCAGGCGCCGATCAGCGGTTTTGTCAACACAATAGCGGGTGTGCCGCGCACATTTGTGCAGGCGCTTGCCGCGGTGCGCGACAGCAAAGAGGTGTAAACGCTCGCAATACAATCATCTATGTAGATATTTTTATCCATTTTTTAACACAACCACTATGACGGACGAAGCAAAGAAGGTGGATGCCGCCGCAGAAAAAAAAGCGGTGGAAGTCCCCAAGAAGTTTGAGAAGATTGTCAAGGAGATTGAAGAAATGAGTGTTTTGGATCTCTCCGAGCTCATTACGGTTTTGGAAGACAAATTTGGCGTGAGCGCAGCTGCTCCGGTCGCAATGGCGATGCCGGTGGCGGGCGCAGGTGAGGCGGCAGCGGAAGAAAAGTCATCTTTTGACGTGGAACTTGCCGCAGCGGGTGCATCCAAGATCAATGTGATCAAGGCTGTGCGTGAAATCACGGGCCTCGGTCTCAAGGAAGCCAAAGACTTGGTGGATGCTGCTCCGAAGGTGATCAAAGAAGATGTCGCCAAGGAAGAAGCGGAGACCATCAAGGGCAAATTGGAAGAGGCTGGCGCAACGGTCAATCTCAAATAATCTTGTCTATCACAACGCATGCACACAAAAACCGCCCGAATTTGGGCGGTTTTTTCTGTTGAAGACGTCTGTAATGCGTCGACAATGGTGCCCATTCCACCAACATCGCCCATTTATAGGGCGGTGAAGAAAAGGCTCCTTAAGTCATATGAGATGTGTCCCTTTGCATGTCATTGTTGGTCATAGCGGATGCAGATCGCATCCGCACAACAAAGTTACTCCTCCGAAAAAACGAGGAGAGTACTATGCAGCAGTACCATCCTCGTAGCTGCTGCGCTGCTGCGGACAATATTGAAACAAAAGAGGCTTGCACAAGTGTTGCATGCCTCTTTTTATTTACTTTTCTGCATGGTGCGGTATACTATGTGGTGCATATGCGCATTGATATTCTGACAATTTTTCCCGACGTTGTGCGACCGTATACAGATGCGGCAATGATGAAGCGCGCACAGCAGGCGGGTGCGGTGGCGTTTGGTGTGACGGATCTGCGCGATTTTAGTGCGGACAAGTGGCGGCGTGTGGATGACACGCCATACGGCGGCGGCGCGGGCATGGTAATGCAAGTGGCGCCGATTCACGGTGCGGTGCAGCACCTCACCGCCGCGGTACCGGATGTGTCGGCGGAAAAACGGCGCATCATTCTCTTGAGTGCCAAGGGACGACAGTACACACAAAAAGACGCACGACGCCTTGCCTCGTATGCGCATCTGATTTTGATCTGTGGGCGCTATGAGGGTGTGGATGAGCGTGTGGCGCAGCATATCGCCGATGAAGAGGTTGCTGTGGGACCCTATGTGTTGACCGGTGGGGAGTTGGGAGCACTGACGATTGCCGACAGTGTGGTGCGCCTGCTTTCGGGGGTACTTGGCAATGAAGCAAGCGCCGTGGAGGAATCGCATGCCACGGAGGGGTATACGGAATACCCGCACTACACCAAACCGGACGTCTACAACGGATGGCGTGTGCCGGATGTGCTTGTATCGGGCGATCATGCTAAAATAGAGGCATGGCGCATACGCCACAGTAATCATCACAACAATGATCAAACGCAGGCGTGCGGCGATGAATCCCGGACGCAAGAAAAACAAGAATAAAATTTCACGCGATACACTCTACTTCAGCGCGGCGCCGGACCGTGTGCTTTTCGGCACGGTGGGGATCTTGGTACTGTTTGGTGTGCTCATGATCGCTTCGGCGGGCATCGTGTATTCCAGTGTGCGCTTTGGTGATCCATACTTCTTTTTCAAACGGCAACTGCTTGGCGTCGTGCTCGGGTTTGCGGCGCTCTTTGTGTTGAGTCGGATTGACTATCACGTCTATCGACGGTGGGCGCTGCTGATCTACAGTGCGGGGCTTGCTCTGTTGGTGGTGGTGCTCATCCCCGGTGTGGGGATTACATCCTATGGCGCAAGTCGGTGGATCAACCTCGGGCCTCTGCCAACATTTCAGCCGTCGGAGGCGATGAAACTTGCGCTGGTTTTGTATGTTGCGGCATGGTGTAGTGGCAAGGGGGCGAAACTTCTTGGTGATTTCCACAATGGCGTGCTGCCGTTTTTGGGGATTATTGTTATGCCATGCATCCTCGTCTATATGCAGCCCAACCTTGGTACGATGATCATTCTCACCTTTATTTCTGTGAGTATTTTCTATCTTGCTGGTGCGTCACTGAAACACATCGGCGGCTTGGTGGGTGTTGGCGTACTTGGCGTGCTTCTACTCATTCTCGTTGCGCCGTATCGCATGGAGCGCTTCAAGTCGTTCATTGATCCGATGGCGGACCCACAGGGCTCTGGCTATCAAATTCAGCAAGCACTCATCGCCATTGGTAGTGGCGGACCATTGGGTGTGGGCTTGGGACACAGTAAACAGAAGGGGCTGTACTTGCCGGAGCCGGTGGGGGATTCCATTTTTGCCATCATCGCTGAAGAACTCGGCTTTATCGGCGCGATGACACTCATTGCGCTTTTCACTATTTTTGCGTGGCGCGGTATGACAATCGCCACACATGCGCCAGATCTCTTTGGAAAACTCGTCGCTGGCGGCATCACCATTTGGATCACTGGGCAGGCCATTATGAATATTGCCGCCATCACATCCCTCATGCCGCTTACGGGCATCCCGATGCCGTTCATCAGTTATGGTGGCACGTCCATCATCTTTTCACTTGCCGCCGTGGGCATTCTCCTCAATATCTCGCGCCAATCGCGCACCTAGGCATGCGACGCCCCCGCGCGCCATTGACTAATGATCTCATCTGTGGTATGATGTGTCGTTAAGCATATGACACAGGTGCTATGCAGCGTGCTACGCACAAACCGATTGTACCACTCATTGACGACTTGCAAGGCAAGGCGGGATTTTTGCAGGGATTGACGGAGAAGATCATTGAAGCGACGCGTGCCGTGGACAATCATGCCAACGTTATGGTCGGTATCAACACGGCGCTGTTTGCATTGGTGATCACGATTCTGTTTCAGGTGGAGCACATGAAAGCGACACTGGGCATTATCGCTCTTTTTTCCGCTGCGTCGGCGATTGCAGCGGCTTTTGCCATTCGTTTGCCACACCTCTTGGCAAACACGTGTCATCCGGAGAGCTTGTTCTATGTGCGGCACATTGCGTCCTATCCGTCGGCGGATGCCTATGCGACGCAGTTGCGTGCAGCAATCACCGACGACGAGGTGTTTTTTCGTCACTATGCGCGCGAGATGTATAATCTCTCCACATACTACTACATCCCGAAACGTCGCATGTTGACGTGGTCGCGCTATCTCTTTGTATTTGGCGTTGTGGCAAGTGCGCTGTTTCTGGTTTTGGAAAAAGTGCACTGGTTTCACCTGTGAATGGTGGCGGGATGTGTGCCTTGTCATTTCCGGGCGCGCCGTGTATACTTAGAAACGTATTTTGCCATCCTAGCTCAGTTGGTAGAGCAGCACATTCGTAACGTGCAGGTCATCGGTTCAAGCCCGATGGATGGCTCACGAGAACAAGGTAATGTCTAACTAGGCTTTTGTGTATGTCCGATCATCTATCACCACATGCCGATATGATGGCACAACTCCTGCGCTTGCAGGACTCTCTTTGACATTGCCGCGAAGCGTGCGGTCATTGCGGAAAACGAGGCACAGGCGGCGCGCGCCGATTTTTGGCATGACAACGAGCGCGCCACGCGCATCATGCGCGCACTGGAAGATGCACGTACCGATGTGGCGCAGTTTGATGCATTATACGCCGCCGCCAACGATCTCACGACATTACAGGAGATGGCGATGACAGATGCGGAGAAGGCAGAAGTGGATACGGAGGCGCAGCGTGTAGCGGAAGAGATCAAGCAATTGACATTATATACCTATTTTTCCGGCACCTATGATGAGCATGATGCCATCATGACGATTGTTGCTGGTGCCGGTGGCGTGGATGCACAGGATTGGGCGGATATGGTGGGGCGCATGTATTTGCGGTGGGCGGAGCGCAAGGGATATACGGCGATCATCTTGGACCGTGTGGAGGGTGCGGAAGCCGGCATCAAGAGTATGGCAATGGAGGTGCGTGGGCGATGGGCGTATGGTTGGGCACGCGCCGATGCGGGCGTGCATCGCTTGGTGCGTCTGTCACCGTTCAACGCCGATCATTTACGTCAAACGTCTTTTGTGCGTGTGGAAGTTTTGCCTGCCGTGTCGCATGATGCGGATGTGGTGATTGCACCGGAGGATTTGCGCATTGACACTTATCGCGCGTCCGGCGCCGGCGGACAGCATGTCAATACTACCGACAGCGCCGTTCGCATCACGCACATACCGACCGGATTGCAGGCACAGTGTCAAAATGAGCGATCACAAGGACAAAATAAAGAAGCAGCGATGCGTTTATTGCGCGCAAAACTGTTACAACATCGCCTGGAACAGCAGCAACAGGAGCAGCAGGCGTTGCGCGGCGAAGTGAAAAGTGCGGGATGGGGTAGTCAAATTCGTTCGTATGTTGTGCATCCGTATAAGATGGTGAAAGACCATCGCACCAAACACGAAACAGCGCAGGTTGACGATGTTTTGGATGGCGATCTGGAACCATTTATGGCGGCGTATCTTGCCATGGCTGCTACATCCGCGGTGTAAAATCTGCCTCGGTGTGACATTGTGCGCGGAGGTGTGGTATACTATAAAGTGGACAAATACACAATCGTTTAGCAAAAACACACATGGAACAGGAGATGATGCATGGTGCCGATCGGCAGCCGCAATTGATTCAGGTGGATGCTGTCTCTAAGGAGTATCCCGACGGCTTTGTGGCATTGCGCGACGTGACGTGCACGGTGGATCAGGGGGAGTTCGTATCCATTGTCGGGGCAAGCGGTGCGGGAAAATCCACGCTGCTCAAAATGATCTATGCCGACGAGTTTCCCACGGAAGGTGCCGTCTTTTTTGGTGGGCGCAATATCTTATCCACAAAGCGTCGTTTGTTACCATACTTTCGGCGGAATTTTGGTACGGTTTTTCAAGACTTTAAACTTCTGCCACAAAAAACAGTTTTTGAAAACATTGCATACACGTTGGAATTGCATGGGAAGTCCGATGTGCAGATCTATGACGAGGTGTCGCAGATGTTGCAGGTGATCAACATGACGGATCATGCGCATAAATATCCGCACCAAATCAGTGGTGGAGAACAGCAGCGCGTTGCGGTAGCGCGTGCTATCATTCATCGTCCACGTGTGTTGATTGCTGATGAGCCGACGGGCAACCTTGATCCGGTGTCCGCGGACGATATTGCGCGATTACTGTACAAGGTCAATACGTTCGGCACGACGGTGATTTTAGCGACGCACGATAAGACAATTGTGGACAAAATCCGCCGCCGTGTCATTGCGATGGATCGCGGTCACATTGTGAGTGATACCGCGCAAAGTGGCTATATCATTAAGGGAACATGCGCACTATGAAAACGATCAAACTGGAGCGTGTCTTGCGCGAGGGTGTGCGCAATTTCTATCGTGACAAGTGGCTGACGCTGGCGACAGTCGTCATCATGTCGCTGGCACTCTATCTCATTGGTATCGGACTTTTACTTGGCTACGGTGTGATGCGCGCCATTGACACTGTGGAAGAGCGCATCAATGTTAGTGTGTATTTTGATCTTACTGTGCCGGCGGAAAAAATTGAAAACATCAAAAAAGACGTAGAGGAAAAACGCATTCAGCAGATTGCGTCCATACGTTATGTGTCGCGCGAACAGGCGATGCAGGATTTTCTGGCGCGCGAGGGTGATGTCAAGGAAATTCAAGAGGCATTGGCGATTGCCAACGAAAACCCTCTACCAGCATCTCTGGTGATCACGGCGTATGATGCGGCATCGTATGAAGACATCAATACATACATGCATCAAGAGTATGGCGATCTGATTATGAACACGAGCTTTGATCGCAACAAGAAAGCAGTGCAGGACATTCAAAAAATGATTGTTTTTGTGCGCAATATCGGGTTTGCCGTTGGGGTAATCTTTGTGGTGATTGCAGTGCTGGTGACGTTGAATACTGTGCGGATGAGCCTCTATGCGCATCGCAAAGAATTTGAGGTCATGCGTCTCGTTGGTGCATCCAATCTCTATGTCAAGGTACCAACGATTGTGGAGGGTGTTCTCTACGGTGCTGTCAGTGCGCTTGTGGCGATTGCCGCACTTGTGGCAACGGTTTATGGCATTGATCCGTTTGTGCAGCGTATTGTGACGGGCGTGGACCTTTCGGCGATCTATGGTAGTGATCTTGTGGTGATGATGGGTGTGATTTTCGTTCTGGGTGCTGTCCTTGGATTTGTGAGTAGCGCCATCGGCATTCGGCGCTACTTAGAGCGATAGCGATACATCATTTGACCGTTTGAGGAGGCCATAGTACAATGGATGGCGTATTTATTTTAATGATTGTGAAGGCATGTCTGCAAAGAAGAAAAATCGCACGGGTAACACATCTGTGAAAGAGCTACTATCTAAAGATCCTAAGGCAAAAAAAGAAACGACGATAAAAGCGTCGACAAAAAAGGTGCACAAAAACGCTACGGTAAAGCGTATTATGGTGTCAGTGAACGCATTGTGCGCGGCGTGTGTTACACGTGTGCGCAGTGGCGCAGTAAGAGTCGCACGCGTTTCGCAGCGCTTCTCTGGCGTTGTCACTGTGCCACGTGCTCGCACGATCTTCTTATCCGCTATGATTGTGTGTGTGGCTGCGATGCTGTTTTTTGGCGCTTATGCTGGTGGACGCTGGCATGAGACACGGTTACGCGACGATGTGATTGCGCGTGCTATAGAAAAGGAAGAACTTGCGGAACAGCAGCATATGCACGATGTTACTGCGGTGCAGGATCACACAGATATCTCCACGTGGAAAACACATCGCAGTGCGTGGTATGGCTTCACGGTGATGCATCCGGCGGACTGGCGTGTGCGACAGATGTCTAAAACGGCAAATAAAAACAAAGCAATCTATCGCGTGGGATTTTTTAAGCCGACACCTTCTGAAGATGTCGCTGCAAAAAAGAACGTATCATCACCCATACAGCAACAAGAAGGGTTTGAAGTTGCTGTGTATGATCTCCAACAAACGCCGCAGGTGGCTGATACCGACGAATATCCGCGTTTGCGCGCGTCAGCGGATCATACGACATGTCAGGTGGTTGCCGGACGCTTGTATGAAACGGGTGACTATCCCGCAGAGGAATTTTATGTGCCATTTGACGATCCGTGCTATGATCCAGTGCTCTTCTATATGCTCGTGGATGGGCAGTATATGTATACCATTACGCCGGTGACTGTGACGGAAAATGGTGCACAGGAAGACCTTATGGTTGCGGTGACCAATCGCATTCCGGAGTATTTTTCCGCTGCGTCGCAGTTTCGTAATATTGACATTGTGCGTCCGAAGCCCAAGCCGGTGACGCCAGTAGTCAATGCGCCGCATCCCGTGTGGTATAAGCGCGATGCATTGGGGCGCAAGGTGTGTGCCAAGAAAAACGATAAGCCCGGTAAGAGTAAGACAAATAAGAAGAAGCATATGGATATGGAGTGTTGTTTGGATCCCGACGAGTATCCCAATCCACACTGCTACTATGATCCAGCAAAATATGGGAAGTATCTACCGTAATGGAAGTAAACGAGATGTACTAAATGTACACAAGACGGCTATTCCGTGACAATGGGATAGCCGTATTTTTCCCATGCCTCCCATCCACCACGGATGGTTTTGGCGGTGAAGATGTTGACATCGTAGAGTAAGGCGCCGGACTGAAAACTGCTGAGATCTGTTGCGCCGTAGATGATGATGTGTGCACCGGCAGGGATTTCTCTGTAACGAAACTCCAGTTCGGTGATGGGGATGTTGATGGCGCCGGCAATGTGTCCGTTGGCGAAATTTCCTGGACGACGTGTGTCCACGATGACGATGGGTTGTCCAGTCGGCGCAGCAAGTATTGCTTGAAGGTCGCGTGGTTCAATGAATTGTACTTTTGCAGATGTTAGAAAATCCGGCTGCGTTGTGATGGAGACGAGGGGTCTTCCTGCCGCTTGCCATGCGGCAATGCCGCCGTCCAAAAGGGTGATAGTATTGTCCGGGGCAATCGTGTGAGATAGTGCGCGCACAGTGTCTGTTTCCGCGCCGTCGTCAGTGATGAGGATAATGCGCCGTCCAGTACGCATAGTGTTAAATGTTTCGCTTGTCAAGCTACCCGGGATGTGGTTGGCGTCGTAGGAGGCCATCGGGCGGGTGTCATAGAGGACGACGGGATTCGTTTTATCTTGCATTGCCGTGAAGAGGTTGTGTACGGTGATTGTGGGGAAAGTGCGTTCTGGTGTCACGGACGCGACCTCGTCGTTGGACGTTGTGCTTTGGGGTCTTTGTGCGGTAGGTGATGGTTGCATGCTGTCCATAAAACGCGCTAACGTCCACACCATCAGAGCGATGATGATTATTATGCCAAGCCACAGGAGGTGTTGATCGGATTTTTTCATAGGAGTGCGTTGTATTTTTTGTATAACGGCAGAGTGTGTTTATTTCAACACGGTGCCCTCAAAATGCTTATGTCCATTAAGGAAGTCATAGACCGGCATCACGACTTTGTTTTCCGGTTGCAGGGCCTCCACGATGATGGCAGTATCACCTGTTTTGATGCACAATTGCCCGTGATCAATAAAGACGGTGCCGGACATCAGCTGTGCATGGATCTCTTCCAGGGGTTGCAGGGCAGGGAGGATGGTGCGCAGGTGGATGCGCAGCAGTTGCGCTTCATGAATTTCCCAAAAACTGAAAATGCCGGGCCACGGATAGAGTGCACGATAGCGATTGTAGATGTCCGCCGTAGTATTCGTCCATTGGATGTGACCGTCTTCACGATCAATGAGTTGGCAGAGTGTGGCGCGCGCATGATCTTGTGGTTGCGGCGAAAGTTTTCCGGCAACGAGTGCGTCAAGTGTTGTGATCAAGAGGGATCCACCGACGCGGGCTAAGCGCGCGCAGAGTTGGTTGGTTTTTTCGTGTGCTGTGATGACGGTACGTTCTTGCGCGAGGATCGGACCCGTGTCCATACCGGCATCCATCAACATAATGGTGATGCCGGTTTCGGCATGTCCTTGTAGGATGGCGTTGTGAATCGGAGAAGAGCCGCGCAGGAGTGGGAGAAGTGATGCGTGGACATTGACGGGAGCAATACGCGCCGCATCAAGGAGTTTTTGCGGCAAAATGCGCCCATAGGATGCCACGATGAGTAGGTCAGGTTTATGTGCAGCGACGGTGCTGATAGCGTCGGCATCCAGCGTGACGGGTTGAAAAAGAGGAATGGCATGCTGTTGCGCAAGATCGCGCACGGGATTTGCTGCCAGTGTGCGGTTGATGGTGGACTTCTTTTTTCTGCCGACTTTTTTGTCCGGTTGCGTGACGATACGTACCACACGGTAGCGCGGTGTGCCGAGAATAGCGGTGAGAATATCTGCAGCAAAAATGCCGGTGCCCATAAAGACCACGGAGTGCACTTTGTCGGTGGGTGTGGACACGGTATCGAGCTGTTCCACAACGGGTTGTTTTGTTGCTGTGGGCGCGTTGGAGGGCTGTGCGGAGTGCACGGGTGTGTGCACGGCGATCTCTTGTGCGTTGTCGCCCGATGGGGCGTCGGTGTGCACGGAGATGTGGCGGGGCTGTCGCGGTTTTTTTATGATATCAAGAGATGAATGCATAGATGTGATGATCTAAAAAACGATAGTACGTGATTAAATGCCATACTTTTCGCGCAGGGCTTTTTGTTCGTCATAGCGTTGCGTCATCAAAATGCCGTCCAGATGGTCAATTTCATGTTGGCAGACAACGGAGAGGAAGCCGTGCGCGTTGAGTGTGCGGGCAATGCCGTTGTGATCATAGTAGCGTACAGTGATATGGTCGTTGCGGATGATGTGATAAGATTTTCCGGGTACACTTAAACAACCCTCGTCAAAACTGACAAGTTGTGTGGAGCGGTCGGTGATGACGGGATTGATCATGGCATAACGCACACTGTCCACGTCCATGGTGATAACGCGCACGTCTCTGCGCACTTGTGGCGCCGCTAATCCGCAGCCGTTTTCTATACGCATCGTATAGAACATATCGCGAATGAGCTCTTGCACATCGGCAGCTTTCGGGTCGGCAACCGGTGCGGCAACGCGCGTCAACGCAGCATCGCCAATACGCGCCACGGCGAGGAGTTGCTCTGTAGAGTGTGTTGTGGTTTGTTGTGTTGTCATATCTGCATTATGGCGTATTTTTGCATAGTCGTCAAAAGTAGCGTACCGTGTGCATGTTGTGGTATAGTGAATAACATGATACGGATAAATGCTATTGTTTATATACTATGACACAGGACACTCTTGTGGATGCGGTGCGTCCCGGTGGTTTTTTGGACTATTTGCCGGAAGCGCATCGTGCGCGTCAGCAGATGGTGGATGCCATTGCACAGACATTCCGCTCGTTCGGTTTTGAGTCCATTGAAACGCCAATGGTGGAGTTTCGTCGCACACTGGCAGCCGATGACGGGGAAACCGCCAAGCAAATTTTTTCTGTGGTCAATCGCGATGTGCACGGGGAGGAATTAGCGTTGCGTTTTGATCACACAGTGCCGCTTGCGCGACTGCTTGCACAAAACCCATATGATGCCGCAGCCCGCACGGGTATGCGTCTTCCGTGGCGGCGCATGGTTGTGGGACCGGTGTTTCGCGGTGAACGACCACAGCAAGGACGCTACCGACAGTTCACACAATTTGATGTTGATATTGCGGGAACCGATGAGATGCTTGCAGATGCGGAAATTGTGATGATGATAGTGCGGACGATGCGCGCGCTTGGTGTGGAACACTTTCGCGTGCGCGTCAATCATCGGCGCATATTAACGGGACTTGGTGCAGCGGCGGGTCTTGATCGTGCTGATGATGCGGTGTTTACAGCGAAGGTGCAGGCGATGCTGCGTATTATTGATAAATTACACAAAATTGGCGAGGATGCCGTACAGGCGCAGTTGCGCGATCTTTTGGGTAACGACGGCACACAGACAGCGATGGCGTTTTTGGCGCTGCACGGTGGGACGGAGGATATGCTTGCACAGTGTCGGGAGATGTTTCACAATGATCCGGAGGCACTACGCGGTGTGGAGGAGTTGGCGGAGGTGTTTGCCATTGTGCGCGCCGCTGGTATTACGGAAGAGATGGCGCACATTGATTTGACGATTGCCCGCGGGTTGGATTACTACACGGGAACGGTGATGGAGACGACATTAGACGACGCGCCGCAATTTGGCAGCGTGTTTTCTGGCGGGCGTTATGACGGAATCATGCGCCGTTTCACGGGCGCAGACATGCCCGCAGTGGGCGCATCCATCGGTGTGGATCGGTTGTTTGCTGCCATCCAGACACTTGGAACAATGGCAGCGCCATCTGCTTATGCGACGGATGTCGTGGTGTTACGGATCATGCCAGATGGTGATGCGTTTTATGCACAAGTAGCGGATCACATTCGTACCACCGGCATGTGTACGGAGGTGTCGCTACTACGTGACAAAACATTTACAAACCAATTCACGTACGCCCTGCAACGCGGCGCGCGCTATGTGGTGATCTCGGGCGCCGATGAACAGGCACAGGGTGTCGTACAAGTCAAAAACTTGCATACGCGGGCGCAAGAGACGGTTGCTGTGGAAGAACTTGCGACGTATTTTGCCGCTCGTGCTACCGAAAGCGACGCTGTCTAGTTGGGGAGGCGGATAGCAAATGTGCACGTCTATGTGGCAATATCAAATGTGCGGTTTTCCGTGCCGTCGGCAAACAGCGATGTGACAATGATGCGATGTTCTTCTACCGTGACAAAAAGGAAGCTGTCTTTCCATGTGGTGTTTTTGTAGCGCTTGCCGTTGCCGGTATTGCCGGAAATCACATAGTCTATGCCATTGACGATCTTATGATCAAAGACGTGTTCATGTCCAGAGATGACAAGATCAACACCGTATTTTTCAAACAGTGCCACGAGTTTTTGTCGGCGCGGTTCGTCGCAGGTCATATCGCGGCACTTTTTGGTAGATTCTTTGAAAAAGTTCACCGGCGGCACATGTGAAAACACGATGATGTTGCGCGCCGCTGTGGCGGCGAGGTCGTTTGCCAGCCATGCCATTTGCGCATCATCAATGCCATACTTGGTAGGATAGCCGGCAGATAGGAGAATGAAGTGTGTTTGTTCATGATCAAACGAGTGGTAGGGTTTTGGCGGTGCATCAATAGGTGGCGCGACAGGTTTTGCAATACCACTGGCAATTTCTGTGGTGGGAATTTGCAGTGCAGTAATTGTCTGATCGTCCGCGCTTTGCGGTTGCGGTGCAACTGCGGCGGGCGACGTCACAGTCGGTGTCGGAGGGGGTAGTGTTGCGGGCTTTTCCGCGATGTCCTTGGCATCGTCTTTGAAAAATACATCGTGCCATGATTGAAAACATTGCGCACCACACTCCAGATCGTGGTTGCCGTACACGATATAGTACTGTGTGTAGTGGCGCTCAATGAGGCTTTTTAGATTTTTGAGCACCGTGAGGTTTTTCGGATCGGTGTAGGTTATGAGATCACCGGAAAAAAAGCCGAACGTGGGTTTGAGAGAGGCGCTTTTTTGCAACAGTGGCTCCAGTTCGTCGTTGTGTCCCGACGGTGCCTTGTAGTTGTCTGCATCTGCAATGACGGTGAAAGTAAATGGCTGTGGTGGCGTTGTGGTGGTGGCAGCCTGCTCTAATGCCTGTGCTGTAGCGACGGCGACGCGACTCTGCGCGCGCTTTTCGGTTTTTGATGTTGGCGTGGCAACGGGATCTGTGTAGACTATTTCCGTGTCTGACACGGTTTCGCGAATGGCAACGATGGGGTTGGTGTGTGCATACCACCAACCAGCACCCGCACCGGCAGCAATCATCAATCCCATAGTGATAAAAAATATTTTTTTGAACATAGTTTTTTTGTGTTGTGTCTTCTTTCAGTATACCACAATTTCGCAAGATGCATTGACAAAGCGGTATGAAGCGTGGCACTGTGTGGATAGGCGTGTCCTTTCTCTTTTTTCGCAAGGAGGTTGGCGATGGAAAAACCACGCGTGTCGTATGTGTGTCCGTGGATCGTGACGGTGCACTGTCACAGTTGCGGCAACAGCGCGCATTTTGATGTGCGCCGTGGAGAGATGTATGAATTCCTCTGCTCTTTTTGTGGGCACAAACAAGCAGTGTACGGCACAAACCTTCGCCCCAGTGAACGCGCTCAGTGCGACCGCTGGAGCACGTTACCATCCCGCCGATAGGTTCTATCGGCGGTTTTTCTTTTTACAACCTCCTCCTTTTCATTTACACCAAGAAATGCTAGACTGTGTACAGGAGGTATCTTTTCATCTTTGTATACGTTTATGGATTTTTCAACATATCAGAAAGAATCGCGCGCGACGGTACAGTATCCCGATGCGGGGCACAATATCGTGTATCCGACATTGGGACTTGCTGGTGAAGCGGGTGAGGTGGCAGAAAAAGTGAAGAAAATCATCCGCAATGATGGTGGTGTAGTGAGCGATGAGAAACGTGCGGCGCTTGTGAAGGAGCTTGGCGACGTGTTGTGGTATGTGGCGCAGCTTGCCACGGAACTTGGCGTGACACTGGATGATGTGGCACGGGGGAATTTGGACAAACTTTTTTCGCGCAAGGAGCGCGGTGTGATCCGCAGCGAAGGCGACAATCGGTAATTTTTTTTTGCATCTCTCATCTATGGCAACATACAGACCAACCATCGGCATGGAAATTCACGTGGAACTGAAAACGGCGTCCAAAATGTTTTCCAATGCGCCTAATCTTCTTGGCACGGAGCAGTCGCCCAATAAAGCCATTGATCCGGTAACGACGGCGCAGCCAGGAAGCTTGCCTGTGCCCAACAAAGAGGCAATCGCCTTTGTACAAAAAGCCGGCTTGGCACTAGGCTGCACAATTGCGCGTAAGAGCAAATTTGACCGTAAGAATTATTTTTATCCCGACCTCCCCAAGGGTTATCAGATTTCGCAATACGACATGCCGCTGTGTGAAAATGGCGTCATTGACATTGACGGCGTGCCCATCGGCATTACGCGCATCCATTTAGAGGAAGACACCGGCAAATCCACGCACCCGCAAGGTGCGGCGTATTCTCTTGTGGATCTCAATCGCGCCGGTGCGCCACTCATGGAGTTAGTTACGGAGCCGGACATCATATCGGGCAAGCAGGCGCGCGCTTTTTGTCAGCGGTTACAGCAACTATTTCGCTATATTGGCATTGCAGATGCGGATATGGAAAAAGGGCAAATGCGTTGCGAGGTGAACATCTCTCTATACAAAGATGGCGACGATCGCCTTAGTGGGCAAAAGGTGGAGATCAAAAACCTCAATTCATTTCGCGTAGTGGAGAAGGCGATTGACTATGAAATTGTGCGGCAGACGGCGGCATTGAACGCGGGGGAACATATCGCACAGGAGACGCGCGGATGGAACGATGTGCACGAAAAAACCGTGGCGCAGCGTGCAAAGGAAAACGCCAATGACTACCGCTATTTTCCCGATCCGGACATCCCACCGCTGACATTTACCGACGCCGACATTGCCGCGCTGGAGAAGTCGTTGCCAGAATTGCCGCAGGCGAAGGAGAAGCGCTTTATGGAGGAATACGGCGTGCGTGCGGAGAATGTTGCCGTTCTGACGGCGGATCTTCCCATGGCGCATTTCTTTGAACATGTGGCAAGCGAATTAGGCGACAAAAAGGCATCCGGCGAGATGAAGACAGATGTATCCAAGGCGATCACACTTGCGGCAAACTACATTGTCAGTGAGTTGCAGAAGTTTTTGGTCAAGGAGGGCCACACGGTTGACGATATGACAATTTCTCCCGAAAACTTTGCGGAATTGATCGCCATTGTTGCCGACGGTACTATCAACTCATCGGCAGCGCAAAAAGTATTACACGCAATGTACTATGGCGACCAAGACGACCCCAGCCGCATTATTGAGGAGCAACATCTTGTACAGGTGTCCGATCCCGGTGCGCTGGAGGCGCAGGTGGATGCGGTGATTGTCGCACATGCGCAGTCGGTTGCAGACTATCGCGCTGGCAAAGAAAACGCCATCAAATACTTGATGGGTCAGGTGATGAAGGCGTCTGGTGGCAGGGCAAATCCGCAGATGGTGATGACGATCTTGAAAGAAAAATTGCACACGGAAAAAAAGTGATGCGTGCGTATGACGCTGCATCTCCTCTGTGAGATGTGGCGTTTTTGTGTGAGGTTTAGGAAGCGTCACCTGCCATGGCGTCGTCGGTGCGCAAGATTTCGCGATTGTTGAGAGAACTGCGAATGGTCATGTCGTCGGCATATTCAATGTCGGAGCCCGTGGCAAGTCCGCGGGCGAGACGTGACACTGTGAGGGGATAGCGCGCGAGTTTTTGTTGGAGGAACATCGCTGTCATGTCGCCTTCAGTGGTGAAATTTGTCGCAATAATGACTTCGGTGATGGTTTCGGCGGAGATGCGCTCCATGAGGGCGTCAATGGTGAGGTGTGTAGCGTCATTTTTTTTGAGTGTGCCGCCGAGAACGTGGTAGATGCCGTTGAATGCACGTGATCGTTCAATGGGGATGATATCCAACGATTCTTCCACGATGCAGAGTTTTTGCCCGTTGCGGTGTCGGTCGGCGCAGATGGTGCAATGGTCGCCTTGTGCAATGTTGAAACATACCGTGCACGTGGAGACGTCTTTGATGGCGGTGAGGTGCGCGGCAAAAGCATCGGCATAGTCGCCTCCTTGTTTGAAGACGTGCAAGGCCAATCGCTCTGCCATTTTTGGTCCGACGCCGGGCAGTGTGGAAAATTGGGTAATGAGTTGTTGGAGTGATAGGGGGAACACAGTGTAAAATTTAAAAATATTCGCATCCTATACAACTACGGTGCCGCATGGACTTTTTCCAAATTTTTATAGGATGCTGATTCTTCGTGAAAATAGAGCTGTTTCATACCCACAGGACCGTTGCGGTGTTTGGCGATGATAATCTCCGCCACACCTTTGTTTTGTGTGTCTGGATTGACGCGGTCTTCGCGATAGATAAACATTACGACATCAGCGTCCTGCTCAATGGAGCCGGATTCGCGCAAGTCGGAGAGGCGTGGACGTTGATCGGGACGCGATTCCACGGCACGAGAAAGCTGTGAGAGTGCGAGAATCGGAATATTGAGTTCTTTGGCGAGGGTTTTCAAGCCGCGGGAGATTTCGGAGATTTCCTGCACACGGTTGTCACTATAGCGCCCACGTCCTTCCATGAGCTGTAAGTAGTCAATGATGATGAGTCCGAGATTGTGTTCTGCTTGGAGGCGACGCGCCATGGTACGCATTTCCATGATGTTGGCGCTGGACGTGTCGTCAATGAAAATCGGCGCTTCAGACAATTTGCCCATGGTTTGGCTGATTTGTGTGAAGTCGCTGTCTTTGAGATTGCCAGTGCGCAGACGCCAGAGATCCAAATGCGCTTCGGCGGCAATCATGCGATCCACAAGTTGATCAGCGGACATCTCCAGGGAAAAAATGCCGACGGGAACCTTGGACAGTGTGCCGACTTGACGGGCGATGTCCAAAGCGAGAGATGTTTTTCCGACGGATGGGCGTGCCGCGAGGATGATGAGGTCGGAGCGCTGCAAGCCGGACAACAGCCCATCCAAATCCGTGAATCCCGTGGGGACGCCGCGCATGACACCGCGGTTTTTGTGGAGATCATCAAGGCGGTCAAATGCTTCGCCCAAAATCTTTTTGATGGGGGTGAACTCTTGCTTAAGAGAACTCTGCGAGATGCCAAACAGGGTTTGTTCGGCGTCGTCCAGGATTTTTTCCAAGTCTTCGGATTCGTTGTAGCCGAGTTCGTTGATGGTTGCCGCAGCGGCGATGAGGCGACGGAGGACGGCTTTCTTTTGGATGATTTTGGCGTAGTAAGCGATGTTGGATGCGCTTGTGACGCCACGTACCAGCGAGGCAACGTAACTTGCACCACCGACGTCACGCATCTTCTTGCGCTCTTCCAAAAAGTTGGAAATACTCAAAACGTCAATCGGGTCACTGCTTTCATAGAGTGACAGCATAGCATCGTAGATGGTATTGTGTGCTGCGACATAGAAATCACCCACACGCACAATGTCGGCAATCTTGGTAATGGCATCTTTATCCACCATGAGCGCTCCCAAAACGGCTTTTTCAGCATCGGGCGCATGCGGTGGCACGCGCAGACCGGCGGAGGGATGTTGTTCTTGTGCAGGCATAGGTCAAAACGGTAGAGGAGGAATTACGTAGTTTTCAGTATAGCAGGAAAATCGCGCGCAGGCGAATGTGCAGCGGTGCATAAAGGGGGGATGAGGCTGTGGATAGCATGTGAGAGGTTTTCAGAAAGACACAAAGGACATTTTTTGTCAAAATACGTGGGGAAAACATACTATTGACAAAAAGTCAAAAAGGTGATATAATAGGCGGTTATGTTGAGAAAAGACATAGCACTGTAAATCATCTCGTAATAAGAAATCTATGAATGCTATGATTAAAGTGATTCCCGTCGTGGCAGTTATTGCCCTGGGAACAATTATCGGTACGGTTCCGGCGCATGCCAAGTCATCCATTGCCGTGGATATGCAAAACGGCACGTTGACGGGAGATACGCAGGCCGTGCAAAAGGGTGGTACCGCAACATTCACGATTCGCGTGATGAACAGCGGTGACGAAGAAATGACACATGTGGCAATCAATGTTCCTGGTGTATCTGACTGTAATCGTTCCGCGGAAGAGATGAAAAAACTCTATGGCGGCACATTTGACCCAAAGGAGGTTGTCACCTATACCTGTACCAAGAAAGATGTGCACGCTGCGTTTTCCGCCGAAGCAACTGTGACGGCAAAAACGACAGATGGCAAGACACTTGTGACGGTGTGTGATGACAGTTGGGTGACGTTGGCGACAAAGCCAGAAGAGCCAAAGAAGCCAGAGGAGCCAAAGAAGCCCGAGGAACCGAAGAAGCCGAAAAAAGAAGAGAAATGTGATGCATCGATCGGTGACCTTGTCTGGAACGATCGCAATAAAAACGGTCTGAAGGATGCGGGAGAAGAGGGTATTGCCGGCGTGAAACTTTCCGTGACCAAGGGCAATAACACGTTCTCTGATAAGACAAACGGATCTGGACATTACACCATTGACGATTTGTGTGAAGGTGACTATACCGTCAAGGTGTCGGAAGATACTTTGCCAAAAGGATGCTATCAAACGTATGACAAAGATGGTAAACTTGATCACAAAACGAAAGTGAACCTTGACAATGATGAGCACTACAAGAATGCGGATTTTGGTTACTACTGTCCGACAAAGACTGTGGCACCGAAGACGTCTCCCCGTACAGGTGTGAGCACATCCGCAAACATGATCATCGCCGCCATGTCGGCAGCCGGTATGGCATGGGGTTCTCGTCGCTTTATGAGCGTGCGATAATCTCCAAAACAGATGTCTTTACAGTGCGTACATGTCCGCATGTTTTCAAGGGCAGACCCGTCTCACACGAGGCGGGTTTTGCGTTTTTGGCAGAAGGAAGTGTTTAGGCATAGCTGTTGACAAATCTCCCAAAAATTGCTATGATGCACAGTCAAGACTCTTGTGCGTAACAACATGGGAGCATGGCATCATTCAATAATTTTTGAGGGTATTCTATGGGGAAATCATTTTTGATCAACATGGTTGCGATGGCACTTGTTGCGAGTGCGCTTTTTGTTGTGCCGTCGGTATATGCGGCGGACGGATCAGTCACAACGCCGCTGCAATTGTGTTCGTATCTCCCGAAGGATAAACCGCAATGCGCCACCAGTCGCACAACGACGATCACTGTGCCACAGGGTGGGGCGTATCGCTTTGAGGTGGTTGTTGAGCGCGGCAATCACATGGAGTGCCAAGATCAGGAGTCGTTTTTCATGACGATCAATGGGCAGCGCACACCAATGATTGCAGATCCTGGTCCATGCGAGGCGCAGGGTACTGTGACGCGACAGAATGTTGAGGGCACATATACTCTGAACGCGGGTGCCAATACGATTGTCGTGCAACACGCATATACATTAAAACAGGCACGCAGCATTGAAAGTTTGACGATCATGACGATTGATGCCATTTCTCTTACACCAAAAGTCAACGGCGTATGCGGCAGCGCAGACGGACAGACACTGCCGACAAAACCGACGACAAACTTGTGTTCCGTCGGTGCGGCAACCGCGGTAAGCGGTGCGGCGTCTGCCTCGGCATGGGCATGGGCATGTGTTGGCACTGGCGGCGGTACAACAGTGCAGTGTGATGCAAAACCACAGCCAAAACCACAACCAAAGCCGCAGTGTGGTTCGGCAAACGGCAAGTCCTACAGCGTGGCACCGACGACCGGCTTGTGCAGTGTGGGTAATCCTGCCGGTATGCGTGAGGTGAGCGGCACATGGCAGTGGGAATGCGGTTACGGCGATGCCGTTGTCGCATGCAGTGCGACAAAGGCACGCGTGGCGATTGCTATTGATAAGAGCAATGGCGACAAGTCTGGTGATACGCAGACGGTGAAGAAGGGCGGCACGGCAACATTTACGATACGTGTGATGAATAGCGGTGATGACGTTTTGACACATGTTGTCATTGACGATCCACTTGCGCCAGATTGCAATCGCAGCGCCGCGCAAACGGCGAAATTGTACGGTGCGACCTTTGATCCCAAAGAAGTGTTTTCCTATACTTGTACACAGGAGAATGTCCAAAAATCCTATACAAATCTTGCAACAGCAACGGCGATGACAATGGATGGCAAGACGAAGTTGAGTGTGTGTGATGACAGTGATGTGCGCGTAAAAGACGATCCCGTCACGCCGCCAACACCACCCGTCACACCGCCAACACCACCAGTCACGCCCCCAGAACCACCCGTGACGCCACCCAAAAAACCCACCAAAGAAAAATGTGATGCCTCCATCGGTGACCTCGTCTGGAACGACACCAACAAAAACGGTATCCAAGACAATGGGGAGCGCGGTATCGCAGATGTCCGTCTCAAACTCTACAATGGTGATGATGTGGAACGTGACAAAACCAATAGTACAGGAAAGTACAAATTCAAAGATCTCTGCGAAGGCACCTACACAGTCGTGGTAGACACAAATACACTGCCACAGGGATGCTATCCCACCTATGACTATGACGGCAAGCTTGATCACAAGACCAAAAAGAAACTTGATGATGACGAGCACTTCAAAAAAGCCGACTTTGGCTACTACTGCCCGACAAAAGTCACAGGAGCCACACAATCACCCAAAACCGGTGTTGGCGCCACAAGTGCAGCCATTGCCACAGGCATGGCCATGACAGCAGCCTACATCACCAATCGTCGCATGAAGAAACGTGCATAACAAAAACATAACACACGAAAAACAAGCATCACTGCTTGTTTTTTGTTTGTGTTCTGTTCATATGCTTGTTAACATTGCAGCAAAGGAGTTTACACTTTTCCAATAGAAAAGTAAACTGAAAAGTTAAATTTTCAGCTTAAACTCAATGAATAAATACGATAATCGTTATCTCATGTTGCAAGAAGAAAAACTCATTCAAATCATTAACAAACAAAGCAAGGTTACAGCAGTTGCGGAAGAATTTAAGGTAACTCGTCAAACTATCTACAAATGGCTTCATCGCTACAAAAGATTCGGACTGGCAGGACTCTTAAAACAAAAAAGGAAGCATTCACACACTGCTCATAATCGTACCTCGGATGAAGTTGAACAATTAGTGGTTAATTTGGCTCAACAATATTACTACGATGGAGTGGAAACTCTATCTGACCACTTACAATTTGAATACCACCTCACTTTACATCCAACCACCATCTACCGCATTTTAAAAAGAAAAGGAATCCGTTATGGTAAGTATCAGACGTGGACCAAGAAACGTTGGAAAAAACAACTCTATGCCCATCAAATTCCAGGCAAAGAACTGCAAATGGACACCAAGTATCCGTGGGGCTACAAAGAAGGTACGGTGATCTATACCATCATCGATGATGCCACCCGCTGGGTTTTTGCTTGGTCTTATGAAAAAGCCAACCAAGAAAATACTCTAGATTTTCTAGAAAAAGTTTCACAAAGAGCCCCTTTCAAAATTCAAAAAATCAGAACCGATCAAGGTAAGGAGTTTATTGCTAATTCAGTCAAGGATTTCCTGCAAAAACAAAACATCCACTATCGGAACAACACTCCCTATTGTCCGGAAGAAAATGGTAAGATTGAAAGATTTCACCGCACATTAAATGAGAAAGCCCTCTGTTGGGGTTTCTATCCCAAAGATTCTCTAGATACCATGCAATACAAATTAAATCTATTCCTGCATTACTACAATTACCGAAAAAAGCATCGTGGATTGGGGATGAATGGATTAACTCCCATGGAAAGATTGGCTGAACTGGCACGTGTAAACTTGACGCTGCAATGTTACAAAGCTATACTAGAGAAAACATAAACACATCATCATATCAAAATATGCACATCCTCTCACGATCTCTTTTGACTTTGATGCTTCTTTTTGCGGGCGCGCTTTTCTTTGCTCATACTACCTATGCCGTAAAATACTACTACGTCCACCCGGGGCTCACTACGGGGCTTGGTGATGGCA
>CAYRUU010000002.1:6816-46736 GCA_964427825.1 uncultured Micavibrio sp. | reverse complement strand
GTTTTAGTTAACAGTGTTACCTTTTAGCATACCAAGTGTTACCGGATAGTGTTAACTGTACACAAATATGCATGGAGAAAGTGATGATGCCGCTGGTGTGTCAGCTGAAACGTACAAGTCGTATCTCATAGAGTGGCAGAGGGACTATGAAGCAGATGTAAAGGCTGTGACCGGACAGGTGGGCACAGTGCCGATGTTTACATGTCAACAGAGTTCCTTTGCGTCAGATTATATTCACCACACCAACCCCGTGGTATCTTTGGGGCAGTTGGCGGCAGCGGAAGAAAATCCGGGAAAAATCTTTCTCGTGGGACCAAAGTATTTTTTAAACTATGTGGATCAATTGCATTTGGATGAGGCGAATGACGGTCGCTATGGTTCCAAATTATGGAGCGAATATTATGCAAAGGCTGTGGATGCAGTGTTTAATCATAACGTGCAGTGGAAGCCGTTGTCACCACGTGATATTGTGCGTAGCGGGCGCATGATTTATGTGCGGTTTTCAATTCCGTATCGCGCAACAAAAATTGAATTTGATACAACCAATGTCAGCGCCATGCCACACATGGGATTTGAATATTTGGACAGCACATCGTCAGCCGCAGTTGAGCAAGTGGCTATTATCGGCAATGATACCGTACGCATCACATTAAATCGGGCACCGACCGGAACAAATCAGAAAGTGGCCTATGCGTACACTGGTGTGATCAATTCGCAAACCGGTGCACATGGTGTGGGGTCGCCAAAGGGCAATGTGCGTGACGATGATAGAACTGTCGCGACATTTGACAGTAGTGTGCGATTGTATAACTGGGCAGTGCACTTTGCCAAGACGCTGCGCGTGGATGAGACGGCACCGCAGACAACGATGTCTGGTACCTATGCAGTCAGCAGTACCAATGCGACATTGACTTTGACGGTAAACATCGTTCTTTCAAACTTTCATCACGCAAAACACTCTATGTTCGTGATCGCACGATCACACTCTATGGGACGTTGCCACGTATTGCTGGCGGCAAGGTTGTGGGTGATGTGCGTGGTGCGCAGAAACATGCAAAAGTTGCGCAGGATGGCACATGGTCAATGAAACTCACGCTCAAAAAAAACAAAAAGCACAAACTCAGAGTCATATACTATGATCGCAATGGTGCGGAAATTGGCATGGATACGTACACAGTACGCATTGACACCGAAAAGCCTATCATCACCGATTTGCCGGCGGTGCTATATAAGCGTCCGGGTGATAAGATCTGGTGGAAAGCAACGGATAATGATGAAGTCAAAAGATACAAATACGCTGTATGGGGACGCATCCGCAGAACACAAGACAATCACTTTTATCTCCCACATAACATCTCCAAGGGTGTGCACGGTGTACAAGTACGAGTGTATGACCGTGCCGGCAACAAGACAACAAAAAATATTCGTGTTATTATTCAATAAATCATTCAATCATTAATCATTGAACTATGAGTAAACGTTATATCATACAGAGCATTACATATCTCGTATGCGTTCTGTCCCTCGTCACTGCGTCGGGGGGGTGGAGTAGCTTTTGCGGAAGGGCGGCAAGAGAGTGGTAGTTTTTTGGAGGGACAGGCTGTATCTGAAAGTGTGGGAGATGCTCATAATGATACACGCGGAGACGCAGTAATTTCATTCGCTGTAAATGTTTATAATGCTCGCTATAGTGAAATTTCCGAAAATAATCGAGATTTTACGCTGGAGTTTGATCTTTCCAATGATGGTGATGTGCAGCCACAAGTAAAATATATTGTGGAACTTCAGCAAAAAAGTGGTGACAAATATTTTGTTGCCGATCAACGTCCTTACGATGATGTTACCTCTCTGGCTAAGGGACAGGTAGTGCATAAAAAAATCACTTATAGCATCCCCATGACGCTGACTGGGGATTTTCGTGTGATGGTTCTCGCTGCGAATGATAAGGGCATGCCTTATGGAGGTGCTTCTGCTGGTTTGGTTTCTGTCACGGACCACATTCCCGGCATTGCTGTTGATGTGAACTCATGCTTTCTTGCGATTGAAGGAGAACAACAAAAATATCCTCTCATGAGCGGTACGGATATTGATCCGCACGAAGCCATCTTCCTTCAGTGCGATAAGGTCATGAACACTGCAGATTTTGATATCACATTTCAACCGCGATTCGTCACACGGGAACGCACAATGTTTGGAAGAATACTCAGTGAAGCCGAGGGTGCGCCGGAGGTCATCGCTGCCGGAGTTACCAAGAGTTTGCGATTTCCGCTGACGGTGCAAGAAAATCCGCAATCCTATCAAGTATCGTTGTTTTTTGCGGACGCGCAGGGTGATGCAATAACCAATACAATTTCCGTTCGCTATGTGACACGTGGTGAATCAGCTACGGCACAGAATATTTCCTTGGATAAGGATCGCTATGCATATGGTAACACAGCGGTAGTCACAGCGTTTGTGACGGGTAATGCGCATGATTTTCCCGATGCTCGTTTCGTGGAGCATAACTTTGCGGATACGCAACAGCAACGTCTTATCGCTTCCGTAATATTGCGGGATGCACACGGTGTGCAATGTAGCGAGTTTGTTGAGCGAGATATCTCTGCACAAGAAGGGGTGATAGTATTGGAGGTACCGATTACTAAAGACTGCGTGGATCCCTATGCTGTTTTAACAATTAAGAATGCAGACAAAATTGTCTTAGATGAAAATACTTTTTCCGTACAATCACAGGCGGTGCAGGCAGCGCAGACAGCACAGTCAAAAATATTTTCTACGCAGATGATCTATTACGGCGTGCTACTTGCTACCGCAATGGTTATTTTGGGTATTATCATCTATAGTTTTGTGAAGCAAAGGAAGGGGAGGCAATTTTCTGTATTTTTTGTAATGTGTACCACAATGGTGGCATTACTTGGCAGCGGATATGACGTGCACGCGGATTCGCAATCGGTGAGTTACCATAAGGGACACAGTTGGGCAAACCTCTATATTGTCATACAGTTTTTCAAAAGATACTTATTGTGCGGGGGAAGATATAATTGCTAGTGCGGCGCTGTCAATCAATACATGTGCCAATATTTTAGCACTCTACAGAGTGTCTATTAATGGTACACAGGTTGCGAATAGCAGTAAAGACATGGGATCCGATCACACACCTACCACACAAAGTCTTGCAAATGTAGAGAGTAATCTTGGTCAATTACCTATTGGGACGCACACGATTCCATTTCACTTTATTGCACAGCGTAATAGAAATGGTGAAATCATTACTTTTGCTGATAAAGAATACAAGAAAACTATAACAGTAAAGAACTGCACTCCACCAAGACCTTCCGTTGTTGTGATACCGCCAATGCCATCATGTACACTTTCTTTTTCACCAAGTAGTGGGTATGCACCGTATTCTGGTAGTGTAAGTTTGAGTGCACGTAACCATGTGGGCACACCAGAGGTCACGTGCACGGGTAATTTAGTTGCTGGTGGAAGAAATACCATACTTCTTCCTCCTGGTACGTACAATAACCAAAATTTTTCTACACCGGGAACAAAAACATGTTTTGCAATAGTACGGAATTCCGCTGGTAGGCAAATCACGTGTGCGGGATCTCTTACAGTGCAGGAACGACCACAAAAGCCAACATGTTCCCTCTCATTTTCGCCGAGCTCCGGCTCAGTGCCGTACCGTGGCGCTGTAACGCTTACTGCACAAAATTTTACAGGAACCCCTACAGCTACATGCGCAGGTACACTGACTCCTGGAGGAAGAAACACGATACCGCTTCTCCCTGGCAGGTATGAGCAAGTTTTCAATTATGCCGGTTATAAAGACTGTTCTGTTACCGTACGCAACGTGATTGGTGAGACGGCGCAGTGCTCTGCATCTCTTCGCGTTACTGAGAATGTTCAGGTGCCTCTGTGTGGGCCACTAGGTACACCACATTCCAGTGCTCCATTTATTATTCCATACAATGGTTTACTGCAAGGTATTTCTCGTTATGAAAATTCTGGTGTCCCTTCGTGGCCATTGCGTGATGTTTACGGTGTTGATCGGTGGTGTGCTGGTGCCGCAATTCGTATTATAAAACCCACGTATCCGGAACCGGGTGAGCTGGCATCGTGGACCTGTGTGTATGAAATCACAGGACAGGATCCCGATAAATATAATGCATCGTACGTCATTCCTGAGAGTAATATCAAAAAGGGCGCACCGAGGACGGTGTGTTATGCACGACGCTTGACTGCGCCTACACCGCCACCGGTGAGTGTAGGGTGCACTGGGGCATTGCCGCCCAATGCAATAGTGTGCCCCAGTGATCATATAGGATTATCTGTAACAATGCCCTGGCAGAAGGTGGATGTATGTACAGACGCGCGCAAGTGTGAGTATACTATTCGTGATACCGTATCTGCTACGTGTACGGGTTCACTGCCACCGCATGCAACAATGTGTCCTGGTGACAACAGCGGTGTATCTACGAACATATCTTGGAGAAAGGTGAACGCATGCACGGATACGCAGAAATGTGAGTATACAGAAGGACCCTATGCTTGTGAGGGTGAGAAAAATGTCATTTGTGGTTCTGATACCGCTATATGTCCGGGAGACACTAACAGTACGGCAACAACACAGGGTGTACAGTGGATTAAGCGTGACGCGATAGATGGCTGCACTTCAGATCGAGCATGTGAATGTTATAAGGTCACCATTACTCCGCCACCACCACCTGTTACAGAGGGCGATGACAAAGGCCGTATGATTGAGACACGTCCATAGTGTGCACAATGACAGAATCAAACCCTGGGTATACCCAGGGTTTGATTTTATTACAACTGAGGTGAGTCAAGTTGATTTTGCAAATAAGCTTTTGCATGGTCATATGAGCAAGTAAGAATAATAAGGTTCAATCTTGGGGGTGTGTGAATCCATAAAAGTGTTGCAACATCTCCCTGCGGCAACGAAGAGTTTTCCGATAATGTACGGGCGCGTGTACAGCATGTGACACAATATGGTATACTATATAATAGGATCGTCATAAAATAATAAAAAGAGAAAAAGACTTTTATGCTACACAATTTTTTACAGAGAACTTTACAAAAATATCTTGGCAGGACATTGCGTATCGCTGGCATCAGTGGCGCATGCATGATGCTTTTTGCCTATACGGGATATGCTACTGGCACAACACTGCAGATCGTTGATGCAGCACCGCAGGGCGCATTACTCGTCGGGACAACGACAATCACTGCAACAACAAATATCAACGCAACATGTCGCTATGCGACAGTGGCGGGCACGGCGTATGCATCCATGCCGCACACAATGCAGGTGACGGGTGGTACTACACACACCATACCCCTCACAAACTTAGAAGATGGTAAATCGTATGAGTTTTTTCTGCGGTGTCAGAGCAGCGAAGGGGTGACAATGACGACGGATTATCGCGTGGCGTTTTCCATCGCACAGGGGGCATTGCCCGAGCAGAAAAATCCTGATCCTGTGGTTCCCACGCCAACAACACCATCGCCATTTCAGTTACCCACAACTGCTGGAGAGGGGGATGATGCGTCACAGATCAAAATAGACTTTGATGGCAAAAGTCGATCATTTAAACTTTCCACACGTAAGACGCTCTATGTCAGTGATCGCAAAGTGACGTTCTATGGGACGGCGCCACGTGCTGCTGGGGGCACTGTGGTGTGCAATGCGGACGGTGAAGAACGTACAACCGTGGCAGCAGATGGCACCTGGTCTTTGAAGGTGAAACTCAAAGACAATAAAAAGCATAAAATGAAGTTGCGGTATTTTAACCGTAACGGTACGGAAATTGTTGTGGATACCTATACCATCAGAATTGATACGGAGAAGCCAAAGATCGTAGACTTGCCAGAAGTGCTGTATAAGCATCCAGGGGCGAAGGTGTGGTGGACGGCGAAAGATAATGACAAAATCAAAAGATATAAATACACAGTACGTGGCAAGCACTATAAAACGAACAACAGCTCTTTCTATCTTCCCAATGATCTTGCGCGCGGAACGCATACCGTACAGGTGCGGGCGTATGACCGTGCTGGCAATAAGACAACAAAAGATGTACGTGTGATTGTGCGATAGGTGTAATGGTATATCGCTTGCGCTGCATGTTGTACATGAAAACACATCGCCCCTAGCGATGTGTTTTGTATTTCTTAAGTGCGCATCCTTGTGAAGACTCCGAGCGATGACTAGTGAACCGGGAGGGATGTTACAGTATTTTCTGTGAGGATGTAGGCAGTGGATGTTTTTTCATTTACGACAAATGCTGTAGCGACAGCAAGGTCGGTGTGTGGCGTTTCGGACTCCACGGCGCCGGTTTTTTTGTTGACTTTGTAGAGCGTTGCTGCACTGGTGTCAATGATCCACAGGGAAGTTGTTTGCGGCGACGCAAAAAGATCGCTTGGGTGTATAATGCGCTGATCAAGGGCAAATGGTGTCTTGCGTCCAGAGAGTAGGGCCACTGCCGTTGTGCCGTTGGCAAGATAGATGTTTTCATCAATCGCCATTGCTACAGACGCAGTAGCAAAAGAATCCTTAAGCCAACTCTTTCCGGCATCAAAGCCGCCATCAATGCGTGTGTGGCGCGTGATGCCGTCCGGTGTGGCAATATACATATAGGTCATATAAGTGGCGATAGCGGAAATTTTTGTGACATCCCACGTGGGAATGTTGGGTTGTTTGGTGAATTTGCCGTCTGCGGGACTGACGCTATAGAGTGTATTGTCCGTGGTGAGAAAGAAGATCATATTGAGATCGTCCATGGCAGCTGCCAAGGCAATGGTGCCGGCATCGGACGGCAGGGTGAGGGTTTTGTGTGCTGTGTTGCCATCAAAAAAGATGATTGTATGCGCACCGACGACAACGAGATCGCCTTTGAGTTGCACAACGGTTTTTCCATCATCAATGGATGCAACGGTTGTCAGTGGAGGGAATTGCGGTTCTGGTGTAACAGGTTCCGGTTCCGGTTGTGTGGTTTCTTCTGGTGTGTGGGTATTTGTGGTAAGTTGTGTGCGCACTGTGGAAAACAGGAGCGGTGCAGCAATAATGATGAGGAGGATGCCGAGCGCAAGTAGTTTTGATCGCAGGGAAAGCACTGTCCACAAACGCATCAGACGTGATAGGCGCGGCAAGAAGTTGGCTGTGTGTTGTTTGTGTACGGAAGGATCTTTGGATTGGGGGTATTTTTCGGATGGTGCAAGAGCATTGCGTCGTGATAAGGCTTCCGCACGCTCTTTGGGTGCGCGCTGTGGTGTGTGCGTGCGCACAAAATAGATACATCGGTCACCAATGCAGCGCGCATGAAAGAGTGTTTTGGCAGCGATTTTTTTAGCGCTTTTCAGTGATGCTGCTAGGGGACTGCGTTTGGCAAGGTCTTCTTGCATGTCAATGATGATGGTGTCTGAGGGGCGCGATGCGGACTCTGGCGCGACATTTTCCGTGGAAGGTGTCACTGCTTTCGGTACGGCGGGTTCCGATGACGGTACGATATTAGACGCTTCGGCGTCGGATAGATCCTGCTCCGATGTATCGGGCGTGCGCATGCGCGCAATGCGCTTGTCAATCCATCGCTTGCGCCTGGCAAACATGCTCTTAGTTGTGTCAAGCAGATCGGTCGCTGCATCACTTAAATCATCAATCACGGACGGTTTTGACAGTGGTGCATCAGATCCTTGGATGTAGATATGACCGGTTTGGGGATCTACATAGTCCTCGCCATTCGTGTTGTCTGTGGTGGCGAGTAGGGGCGCGATGTCGTCTTCCGTGACGAGCGCTGTGGGCGGTTCCGTCGCATCAGGTGTGGGCGCTGTTTCTGGTGTTGCGCCAAAGAAATTTTCGGGTAGAGGCACAATCGGTGCAACGGTTGGTGCGCTCTTTTCTTCCGGTGGGTAGAGGTCGGTGATCAGCGTGACGGCAATGGGGCATTGATTGGAGAGTACGGTTTGGATATATTGCACGAAGTTCTTTTGTCCCATGCGGATAGCGCTCTTTTGCAGCTCTTCAAAGGAGACTAAATCTAAAAGTTCCGATGATGTGATGATGATCTTGTCATAGGACAGCAGTTCACCTGTGGAGATGTCGGCAAAAGTTTTGAGGGGGTTGTGGGCGGCCTCGGTGGATGCCAAGCCTTCACCGATGTCAATGAGGTGATCGTCGCGCAGGAGGAAAATGGACGCTGCGCCGGTCACACTGAATCGTGCCGTTGTGCCCGTGATGGCGCAGACTGCGCCGTCAATCGTGCCGAGCCATTTGACGTTGCCAATAGTGGCAAGCTCTTCCAGCATGCGATTGACGCGGTGCAGTGTTGCTTCAAACTTTTCTTCCGGATTTTTTTGGGATTGGGAGAAGTAGTATTTTTTGATTTCCGATACGAGGAAGTTGACGATGTTCTCTGACATGGAGGAGGTGTCGCGCACAATGAAAAACCCCATGATCGTGCCAAGGTCTTTTTGGGTGAAGTTGACGCCGGTGTGACAGAACTGTTCAATGAACGGGCGATTTTTTGCGTTGTTCACAACGAAAACATCGCTTACGGCGACCTCCAACACCATAGGTTTTTTTGTATGCTGCTGTTTTTTTCGTGCCATACTCTCTGATGACTATTATAGCGAGAAAATGCATATTGCGCAAAAAAAGCAGGATGGAGTGATGCGCTTGAATTTTCAACGAGTTGATAGTACACTAGAAATAGGGAGGCGGTGATGCTAATTTGTTTGATTTGTGGAGGAGGGTTATATGGTAGATATACTAGAGCATTTGTTTGGGTCACGGTCCCGTGCGCGGATGTTGCGGTTTTTTGTGCTTAATCCAGGCAAGGAGATTTCTTTGGTGCAATTGCGCGCAAAGCTGAATGTTGACGGGCGCCGTGCGCGCGCCGATCTCAATATGTTGCGCAAGATCGGCTTTGTGACGGAGTCTACGCAGAAAAAAGAAAAAATCTATGTCTTAAATGAGGCATTTCCTTATTATGTGGAGATGCGTAACTTGTTCATCAAAGCCAACACGTCGCCGGAATGCAAGGAGTTGCACAAACTGGAAGGCATCGGGCGCATCAAACTCATCCTTACCACTGGCATCTTCCTCAATTATGACAAGGCGCGTGTAGACATCGTGATCGTGAGCGACGACATCAATCGCCAAAAACTACCAAAGGTGATTGAGGCGATTGAGGTGGAAGTGGGGCGTGAGGTGCGCTATATGGCGATGACGAGCGATGAACTGAATTATCGCCTGAACATGATGGATCGGTTTTTGATGGAGGTATTGGAATCTCCGCACAACCTTGTAGTGAATCGCATCCCCAAATTACAGAAGTTTATTGTCGGACTGCGTTCATAGCGCGCCGCGTATTTTTGACACAATATCATGACGCTTCTCTACATTCTTTTAGCGCTGTCCGTTGTTCTTGCGGCGATGAGTATCATCGCCGTTGTGCGCCTTTCCAAACATGTGCAGACGTCGGATCGCATGCAAGTAGTGTCGCAGCAGATCACGGATCTTGGTGCACAGCAGGCACAATTGCGCACAGCAATGGAGAACAACTTGGAGCGCATGCACCGCGCGGGCGCCGATCAATTTCGTGAGGCGCGCGAGGTCATCGGCGACATCACACGCCGCTCCGATCGTCTTGTAGATCAATTGAATCGTCGCCTTGGTGATTTGGACAAGACCAATCAGCGTATTGCGGATTTTTCTGGGCAACTATACGAATTGCAAAAAGTGTTACGCAGTCCCAAGCAGCGTGGTGTGCTAGGGGAGTTCATTTTGGAGCATGTGTTGGGCAATGTCTTACCGCCGGAAACCTATACAATGCAATATGGTTTTCGCGACGGTGAGATTGTGGATGCTGTGGTGATGGTCAAAGACAAAGTCATTCCCATTGATGCGAAGTTTTCTCTGGAAAACTACGAGCGTATGGTGCACGCCGATCGCGATGAGGATCGTGCCGCACTCACGTCGCAGTTTCGCGCGGACACCAAAAAGCGCATTGACGAGACGGCAAAATATGTCCGTCCGGACGAACGTACGACAGAATTTGCCTTCATGTTCATCCCGTCGGAAGCGGTATACTATGATTTGCTTACCAACCGTGTTGGTGATATAAATATGATTGAATATGCGTTCCGCGAGCGGCGCGTGGTGATTGTATCACCGACGTCGTTTCTTGCATACTTGCAAACAGTTGTGCAGGGGTTGCATGCGTTGGAGATTGAGGAAAACGCCAAAAATATCAAAGTGCGTGTGACGCAGTTGAGCCGGCATTGGAATCAGTTTGAGACCTATATCGCAAAGATGGGCAAGTCGCTACAGACGACCGTCAACCACTACAATCACGCCTATGACGAGCTTGGCAAAGTGGATCGCGATGTGATGCGTATTACAGACCGCACGGAGCCATCGTTTACCGTGGAGAAGGTGGAGCGCCCGACACTGGATGTATAACACGAGACGTGTATGAAATATCACAAAATTATCCCACAAACGATGTTACGCAATACGGCGTACTGGCATAATGCCATTGTGCACTGGGTGATGATCGGTATGTTTTTTGTGTGGGTTGCAGGCGTGGTGATCCTTGCGATTTTCGTGCACCCATCGGATGTGCCACTGCGGTTGCAGTACAATGTCTTTTTTGGAACGAGTTTGCACGCGCCATGGTGGCAAGCATATCTCATTCCGGTTGTTGGCGCACTCTTTGCGGTGGTGGATTTTCTGATTGGGCGTATGCTGTATGCGGCGGGAGAGCGCGTGGCGGCATATAGTGTGCTTTTGGGTGGGTTGTTTGCCGAGGTGGCAATGCTGATTGCCTGTGTGAGCATTGTGATGAATAATTTTTTTCTGTGATATATGCACACGCCATTTTCTTTTCCCAATCCACAAACCACCGATCCGCGCGAGCGTCGCGCGCAGCGGGCGCTGGAGGTGATTCCGGCATTGATCACGTGGACTACTTTGATCGGTATGGTAGTGCTGTCGTTCCTTGCGCCGATGTGGATGGCGGTTGCCATTATCGCGTTTGACCTCTACTGGTTGCATCGCACGGTGTTTATCGCGTACTATTCTGTAAAGGCGTATGTGCAATTGCAGCGTGGACAGCGCATTGACTGGTATGAGCGGTGCACGCGCGTTGGCGATCCGGATGACTATGCACGGGATCTGGCCAAGCGTATTGTGGACAACACAGCGGCGATGCGCGGTGCACCTATGCGACAGCGTCGACGCTTGCGCGCTGCACGCAAAGAAGACAAGAAGATGCTTGCGACGTTACGCTCTCTGGATCCATCAGCCATTATGGATTGGCGTGATGTGATTCACGTCGTCCTCCTGCCGACCGCCACGGAAGATGCGGCAAATATTGATCCGGCGATTGCTTCTCTTGCGGCGAGTAAGTACCCCAAAGACAAAATCATTATCCTTCTTGCCACGGAAGAGCGGGAGAATGAAGAGCGGCGCACAAAGAAAGTGCAGTTTTTAATGGAGAAATACGCCGGTGTTTTTCGTGATTTTCTTGTGACGACGCATGAGGTGGCGGATGGGGAAATGAAATGCAAGGCGTCTAATGCTGCTTATGCCGCGCGTAAGTTGGAGATTTATCTTGCGCAACACAATATTGCCCCCGAGCGTGTGGTATTTTCCAACTTTGACTGCGAGTCTGTTGTGCATCCACAATACTTTGCGGCATTGACGTACGAATACATCATTGCGCCCAATCGTTTGCAACAAGCTTACCAACCGATTCCGTTGTATCATAACAACTTGTGGGACACCAATGCCTTTGTGCGCGTGATTGTCACAAGCTCATCATTTTGGCATATGTTTCAAAGTACGCGTCGCGAAATGGTGACATTCTCGTCGCATTCTGAGGCGTTCAAGACATTGAAAGATGTGAACTACTGGCCGGTCAATATGATCAGTGAGGACTCGATCATCTACTGGAAGGGTTATAGTTACTACAACGGCGACTATCAGGTGAAGCCCATCTACTTACCAATCTCCATGGATGCCGTTTTGGCGGAAACGTATATGAAGACGATCGTCAATCAGTATAAGCAGAAGCGACGATGGGCGTATGGCATTGAGAACTTCCCGGTGATCATGCGTGCCATCTGGCCCAACAAAAAAATTGCGCTTACGGAAAAATTGCGCGTGGCATTTGAGATGCTGGAAGGGCACTGGTCGTGGGCGACGGCGCCGTTCATTCTGGCGCTTTTGGGATGGTTGCCGCTCATTTTTGGGGGCACGGAGTTCAATCAAAGTAATGTGGCGCATATTCTGCCTTATGTAACGCGCTTCTTGATGATGTTAGCAATGGGGGGCTTGGTGGTGTCGGTGTCCATGTCGGCATTTCTGTTGCCGCCACGTCCAGAGCGATACAGTCGCACGCGCTACCTCTTTATGTTCTTGCAATGGATTTTGGTGCCGATCATTTCGCCGACATTGGGATCCATCCCCGCCATTGATTCGCAGACGCGTATCCTTCTGAAGAAATACTTTACGGAATTTTGGGTTACGGAAAAAACCATTAAACCTAATCCGACAAAGACACCGTAGGCATGACAGACTTCGCAATGATGTATGTGCGTCCATTTTTAACGGCATTTGGTATTTCCGTCGCACTGTGTACGGTGCTCATCGTCATGGCACGCCGTTTTCGCCACAGTGATCGGCGACGCGGTGCGCGCCATCAGCACATGCGTGGCGTTTCGCGATTTGGCGGTGTGGCGATGATTGTAGCATTTGGCATCACGTTGGCAGTGGACCCGCATTTGGTTTTTGATCGTACGGTGTGGATGCTTCTTGTTGGCGCAGGAGCAATTCTCCTTTTTGGTGTGATTGACGATATTTATCCACTTAGTTGGCGCACGCAATTGTTCGTGCAGGTTGTGCTGGTGCTCGTGACGTTCATTTTTGGTGTGCGTATTGCTTTTATCGTACATCCATTTGGCGGGATCATCCCACTAATTGTGGGATCAGTTGCTGTGGGCAGTTTGCTTTTTATGTTGGTGTGGATGCTTGTGGTCATGAATGCTATGAACTGGGCGGATGGCATGGATGGCTTGGCGGGTGGCACGGCATCAATTGCTGCACTGACGATTTTTGTTTTGGCGTTGCGCCCCAATGTATTGCAGCCACCCATTGCTATTATCGCCATTGTTTTTGCTGGTGCTGTCATAGGCTTTCTGCTGTTCAATTTGCCGCGTGCGCGGATTTTTGCGGGGACGTCCGGTGCGTTTTTCATGGGGTATATTCTTGCCGTGATGGCCATTGTTGCCGGTGCAAAGGTTGGAACGACGTTGATGGTGCTGGCGGTGCCGCTTGTGGACGCTGTGTGGGTGACGGTTGCACGTCTGCGTCGTCACGCATCCATCTTTCGCGGTGATGTGGGGCATGTACACCATCGGCTGTTACGGCGCGGGTGGCATGTGTGGCAGGTGTTACTGCTCTACTATGCGGTGACGCTGGCATGTGGCACTGTGGCACTAACAACCATGTCGCAGCGCAAATGGGCTGTGGGTGCACTGATCGGTGGGACCCTCGTGGTTTTTTTTCTCCTCTATACGCGCGACACATCGTCGTGCGAAGCAAAAACATGACAAAAAACATTGCTATCATTTTTGGGGTTATCGTGGTGATTGCGGGTGGAGTCGCGGTGTGGATGGTGCGCGATTTTTTATTGTATCGTCATACAGTGACGATTGGGGATACGGTCGTGCGCGTTCGCGTGGCGCGCAGTCCGTGGCAGCACCAACATGGTCTTGGCGGTACAGCACATCTTTGTGACACATGTGGCATGCTCTTGCACTTTGGATACAAAGATATACGTACGCTGTGGATGCGCGGCATGGTGGTAGACATTGATGCCATTTGGATTGCCGATGGGCGTGTTACAGACGTGGCACAGGATATGCAATGGCGTCGCGGCACGGCGGATATCCGCGTCTCACAACAGCCCGCGGACACCATTGTGGAGGTTCCTGCGGGATTTGTTGCAGCGCACGGTATTCGCGTCGGTGATCGCGTCACTTCTGGAGATATTGAGTGAATGGCGCACATGCTCTATAATGAGAGATAGGGCGTCATGGACGATCATGACATGCTGTATTATCCGCATTTAGAGCGATTTTTATGGAACGTACACCACAGTTTACACGAAGTACCACGCCACACCGATCGACACATGCGTCGTCGCGTCAAGGATATGCAACACCGCCGCACGCACAAGCCGGGCGACAGTCTCGCGCCACCATAGCACACCGCGATCCCGTTGCACCGCAGCGTACCATGCCCGCACCGCAACCAATGCGGTCACAGTCGCGTGAGCCAATGCAACCGCAACATGAGGCGAGGCGTAGTGCGTGGATTTTGGACAAAGTCATCGCCGTCTGCGTATGGATGTTGTTTTTCGGCCTACCCCTGTTTTTCCTCAGTGTGACGTATCAGGGCATTGCTTTTGAAAAGCAGTACTATTTCTATACATGGACTTTTATTGGCGTCGTTGCGTTTGTGGTGCGCAGTATGATGGGGGCGGCAAGTGAGATTCGGCGAACACCGCTGGATGTGCCACTTGCAGCACTGTTGTTTGCGGTGGTACTGTCCGCACTTTTTTCCGTGGATCGCTACCATAGTGCATTCGGCTTTTTCGGGACACCGGTGATGGGTATGGTGAGCCTTGTGGCGACTGTGATGGCGTACTATCTCATTGTCTCCACGATGACGCGTGAGCGCATTGTGCAGGTATGGTGGGCAATTGTGACAAGTGGTGCTGCTGTGATCCTGTGGTCGTTTGCCGCGACCATGCGCTTGATTGGACAAGATGTGCTTGCCATCGTGCCGGGGACGTTGACGGGATCGTTTTCCGGCTTGACCATCTATCTTGGGATGTTGTTACCGTTTTTGATCCTTGCACCGTCCGTGATTGGCAGCGCGCGCACCAAGCTTGTGACGATTTTTACAATCGCCCTCATTGCCATCAACGGCTTGACACTTTCCGCACTCTACGGTTATGCGCAGTGGTATGTGATCCTTGGCGTTGTCGGGCTGCTTGTCGTGTTCATGGTGAGTCGCTTGGTGCAGTCCGCGCAACAAGGCATGGGAACGATCATCGGTGTGTTTCTGGCACTCATGTTTCTCTTTCTGTGGGGGCAGCCGCTGGTAACACGTATTGCTATCCAGCCGGAGCCCATAGTGACCACTGCGCTGTCGTGGACTGTCGCAAAAGGTGCGCTGGGATCGCGTCCACTGTTGGGAAGCGGACCAGGGACCTATGGCTATCAGTTTTCTCTGTTTACACCGCAGGATGTGAACAAGGATGGTAATTATGACACGCGTGTTTTTGCCGGACGCGGTATGATTATGGACGGGATCGCCACACTTGGCGTGGTTGGTGTTGTTGCACTGTGTAGCGTCTTTTTCACCTATATTGGTACGGCATGGATGGCGTTTTTACGTGGCACACAAGATGATGTACTTAAAGTGGCGGCATTGGGATTTTTTGTGGCGTCACTAGCGGCAGCTGTCTATAGTTTGCTGTGGGCGATTGATGGTGTGGTGATTCTTTACGGTGCCATTCTTGCGGCGGCATGTGTGGGCAGTGTGTCTTTGTTACAAAAGCATCCTGCAAAGACGTGGGCATTGACACTCACATCGTCCCCACAGCACGCTCTGTCTTTTGCCTTCCTCTCCATTGTGGCGGCGGTACTTGCCGTGTTTGGCTTTGTGACGCTGGGCAAGATGTTTGCCGCCGATGTCTATGCGAAAACGGCACTTACCGCATATCAAAAAAACGACAACGATCGCACCATGACGGCATTTCAAAAAGCGATTACACTCAACGGTCAAGAGGGGCGCTACTATACGCTTGTGGCGCAGTACGGGTTGGATTTAGCGACACGCGAAGCCAATAAGCCTACTGATCAACAAAATCGTGATGCGCTTGCCATGTTTATCACGCAGGCGGCGGGTGCGGCGAACTTTGGCTGCGATCTCATGCCCAACGATGTGTTGGCACATGAGGTGAAGGGGATTGTCTTGGAAAACAGCGGCGGGTATGTGCAAGGTGCAGCAAGCGAGGCGCTGGCGGCATATGGGCGCGCCGGTATGCTGGAGCCGCACAATCCACAGCTGGACCTTGCTGTGGGGCGCATGCAATTGGCGCAGGCACAGACAAAGACGGGTGATCAGGCGACGCAGGAGCGTCAGGCGCTTGTGGAAGAAGCGAAAAAATCTTTTGACGCGGCGAAAAACAAAACGACGTTCACCTATGGTAATGAGCAGGTCAGTCTTTTCGCACCGGCACACTACTATCTTGCCATGGCAAACGAGGCGCTGGGGAAGATAGACGATGCTATTGCGGCAATGAGTATGGCACTAGGGGCATCGCAGGCGACGGCTGGTGTGACGCCGTCCGATGCAGTACAGACACAAAGCATCAACTATGCTTTTCATCTTGCGCGTATGTTACAGATTCGCAATGCAGATGGTGATCGCGCGCAAGCAGAAAAAATCTTGCAAAACATCATTGCTCTGCGCGAAAAGGACGTGGGCGCTATGGTGGAGCTTGGGCTTTTGTACGAGCGAGACGACAAAAAGGATGCTGCTATTGCACAATACAAAAAGGTGCTGACATTTTTAGCAGAAGAGGATACGCAGTCTCGTGATATGGTGCAAAAAATGATTGACACGGTGCAGGATGGCGGCAGCAATGTTCCTTCTGCCGCGACGAGCATAGAAGGTGCTGCATCAGAGAACGCGACGCATACGATTGTCGAGCCGGTGCAGGAAGAGAATGTGCCCGATGCAACGTCACAAGCGTCACCCATGATGCCGCGCACAGTGATTGTGCACGATACGGCGTCCGCAGATAATGCGGCAAAGGGTGGCGATCTGTTGCGGCAAAACGGCTATGAGGATGTGGATATGCGCAGCAGTGAAAATGCGTCAAACGGCGTGACGGTGATGTATCGCGACGATGCGCATGCGGGCGCCGCGGAAAGCGTGGCGGCGGTACTGCGTGCACAATTCTCGGAAGTGACCATCATGCGCAATGACGGTGTGTTAGCGTCCTATGCAGACTTTGACATCCTTGTGGACATGGGTCAAGATGTACCATAGTGATAAGGATGGTGAGGTGATTGACGATGAGAGTTTTTTCGTGTAAGATGGGCAATGTGTCATGCGCCGTTAGCTCAGTCGGTAGAGCAGTTGGCTCTTAACCAAACGGTCGGGGGTTCAAATCCCTCACGGCGCACATGCGGAACATGCCTCCTCTTTGAGAAGGCATTTTCTGTATCGGCGCAAACGTGCTATAACAGAGACAGTGGCAACGATCCGCCTCGGTAGCTCAGTGGATCAGAGCAGCGGGCTTCTATCCCGTTGGTCGGGGGTTCGAATCCCTCCCGGGGCACAAGTATAATAGCATGTAAAAGACTAGCACGTCGTGGACTAGCGTCCATTTTTTGCGACATACTCATCCCATTGCTTTTTGGACCAGTCCTCAGGTTTTTCGGTGAGTTTGGCAACGTCGCCGGGGTTGGGGTAATCCTTGGGGGATTTGTAATTGCTTCTGAAGATGTCATCGATCATTACCGCGCCGTCTTTACCGGTGACTTTTTGCGTGAAATAGGTTTTCATGGCGCCGTCGGGTTGGTGTTCTGTGATGTGGGGACCATCTATCGCTATGGTGCGGTCATCGCTTGTGCCGTAGTAGGTGAATGTGATGTCCGTGCCGACGATGGCAAGGTGCATGAGGATATAGCCCGAGGTATTGTTGACGAAGCGAAAGTCGGGCGACGGGACATAGATGGAGGCGTCAAAACCGATGGGTGAGTAGTACTGCACGGGATAGGAGTGATTGCGCCGCTGGGTGATTTTCATGCCCGTGTTGACGGCGGCGCGGAAAACGGTTGTGGACACTTGACAGATACCGCCGCCAAACTCCGGCTTGGTTTCATTGTCGCGGATCACCAATTCTTCCGTATAGCCGTGTGCTGCGTCCACGGGTCCGAGAATTTTGACAAAAGAAAATTCTTCGTTTGGCGCAATAAGGAGACCGTCAAAACGATTTGCCGACACGACGATATTGTGGATCCGTGCCGCCGTAGATCCGCGAAAGTTTGACACGCCGGACCCGAGGCGATCTTTGATGCCGAGGCTGTGGGCATTGGCACTTGTCACATGTGCTGGCATGGTTGTGGCGATGAGTTCCATAGTGGATGGTAGTGGTGCGTGTGCCAGCAGTACGTCGCTGATGTGCGCCACGGTGCTGTCCACGTCAAGGGCGATGCCGTCTTGATGTGGTGCGATTTCCTGCAAGGTCTTGGTTTCTTCATTAAAGCGCAGGCGGGCGTTGACGGGGTCGGTGTTCAAGCGACGGGCAAGGTCGGTGACAAATGCCGTGACGGTGCTTGTGTTGATGGCGGGCGCGGATGGTTGCGTGCGCGTTGTGAAAGCGGCTATGGTGGTGTCGGTGAGGAGACACGGTGTGTCGACGCTTGTAAGGTCACACAACAGTAGCGCCTCAATTTCACTGTGATATGTTGCATCGTGCACGCGACGTACGTCTTTGCGCATAAACGATGCAATCTCTGTCGGTGTCAGTGTCTCTTTGGTCACGCCATGTAATTGTAATGCAATACCGGACGGCGATTGCGCGTGTATGGTTGGTGGTATGCCAATGGCACACAAAATACCGGCGATCACCGCCATGTATGTCATAATGCGAAAAGACATGTTCTGGCTATTATTTAATGAGATACGAATAAAAGAGGGTATTTAGTCCCTCCTTTATCATAGCGTATTTTGGATACTCCCACAACCTAGAATCCGCGCACCTGAATTTTTTTGGTTTTGGTGACGTCGGCTTTCGGCAGACGAATGGTCAGAATGCCATTTTTGAGCGTAGCGTCAATTTTATCAGCCAAGACATCCATAGGAAGGACGATGGAGCGGGAAAATGATCCCCAGTAGCATTCGCGATAGTAGTAATTGTTGTCATCCACCACCTCTTCGTTTTTGCGATCGCCCTTGATGGTGATCATGTCGTTGCTGATGGATACATCCAAGTCTTCCGGCTTGACACCGGCAATGGTAGACTTGATGACGATTTCTGTATCGGTTTGATACACGTCAATTGTCAGCTGTCCTTCGGCATCGTCGGCGGAGGATGTATGTTGCGGCATTATTTCCTGCGGATCGCTGCCCCAATTGTCCTGCGGCAACGTCATGGGTGTGTCTTGGTAGTCCACATGCATTTGCATTTCTTGATCGCCACCGTACACCGGCATGGACATGGGTTGGTCGTGCAATGTGTGCTGTTCCGGCTCTTGCGATCCGGAAAATCGGTTGAGGAAAGAGCGTTTTTCTTTCATAAAATGTAGGTTAACTAGCAATCACGTCTACGAGTTCATTATAAACCACATGCCGAATTGACGCAAGTCATGGAGCACTAGCGTGGAAGTGCGAAAATGAGCGCATTACCGGCGCTGTGGATGAGGATGGCGCCGGTAAGCGCGACGGCAATGCGCGCCGCGACGGGGACGGTGCGCCACTGTGCCAGAATGATAATGGCAATGCCGCTTGCGGTGATGTGGATGAGTAGTGGCAGTAGTGCGGCAAGTGGTGATGTCGGCGCCGTGCCCAAAAGTCGGAGTGTAAGTTCAGTCGTCCAAAAGCCGGCACCAAGACTTGCGCTGTGCCACCATGTCGCCGCAGGCGTGAGGGTGACAGATAGGAACTTTTTGGCGATCATGGAAACGCGCACACATTCTTCAATGCACGCTGTGATGAGCAGTGTTGGGAGTGCGGCAGAGAATGTTTCTGCGACATAGGATGGTTGCCATGCGGTGTGCACAAACACTTCCGATACAATACCACCAATCACCTGCAGCACAAGCGCGGTGGCGGCGATGATAATACCGAGGATGAATGAGATACCATAGGTCATAGTAGGCGCTCCAAGCGGTGAATGGTTGCGGTCAGCTCTTGTTCTCTGGCGCGCGCATCGGCAAGCTTTGTGCGTTCCGCATCAACAACGGATGACGGCGCCTTTGTAACAAACGCGTCATTGGACAATTTTTTATCAAGTGTTGCAATGTAGGCGGTTGTGGCGATAAGCTCTTGTTCTTTTTTGGTTTTTTCCACCGCGGCATCCAGTGCGTCGCGGACGTCTAGTGCGACGGTGATGCCGTGCGCTGTTGTGGCGGTGAGTGATGTGCGTGCGGGAGTGTCGTTCGTTACGATGGTGTCAATCACGTTGGTGCGCATGCCAGTAATGATGGACATGTGGCGCCCGATCATGTCGTGCATGTCGGTGTCGCAGTGAATGGTGCAGGGCACTTTTTTATCCGGCGCAATGCCGTTTTCTTGACGCAGTGTGCGGATGGCGGTCACGATGCCGATGACGAGATTGGCGGCGCGCGTGTGCTGTTCGCGATCTGCCAAAAGTGGCAAATAGGCGTCTTCGGTGGGGAAGGGTGCAGTAATCAAGAGCGTGTTTGGCTTTGTCTGAAATGCACTCCAGAGTTCTTCCGTCACAAACGGGATGATTGGATGCCACAGTGCGAGGAGGTTGGTGAAGATGGCGCGCAACACGGCGTTTTTGGCGGTGGTATTGTGTTCAAATTTTGCTGCCTCCACATACCAGTCTGCAAAATCGTGCCATGTGAATGTCGTGAGTGTGTCAATTGCTTGTGCAAAGCGATCGGCAGCGAAGTCTTCGCGTACCGTAGCGATGGTGTCGTGCATTTTTCCCAAGATCATCACGTCAAAATCGGTGAGATCGGCAGCTGTGGGCGCGCGATGCGATGGATTTTTGGCAATGCGCGCGGAGATGAAGCGTCCGATATTCCATAGTTTGTTGACGAAGTTGCGCGCCCCGACAACCTTTTCTTCGTAGTAGTGTGAGTCGTTACCAGGTGTGATGCCGGTGAGTAGGCTTAGGCGCAGTGCGTCGGTGCCATAGCGTATGCCGATCTCCAGCGGGTCAATGTTGTTGCCGGCGGATTTGGAAAACTTCTTGCCGGATTTGTCACACAGCATGCCATGGATGTAGACGGAACGAAAAGGGATCACATCAAGGGTGTAGGTGCTCATCAAAACCATGCGCGCCATCCAGAAAAAGAGAATTTCGTGCCCCATTTGTATCCATGCCGTGGGATGGAATGTGCGGAAGTCCGCGGTGTTTTTCGGCCAGCCGAGCGTGGAAAACGTCCACAGCCCAGAAGAAAACCACGTGTCCAGTGTTTCGTCGTCTTGCGTGAGTATTGTTGCGTCGCATGAGGCACACACGGTGGGTGTTTGTTCGGCGCACGTCATGTGCCCGTTGGGGCAGTACCATATCGGGATACGATGTCCCCACCAAATTTGTCGTGAGATAGACCAATCACGAAGGTTGTCAATCCAGTGCAGGTAGATCTTTGTGAATCGTTGTGGCGTGATGGTGATGATGTTCGTGGGATCGTTGTTGTGTCCGACTGTCACGGCATTGCGCATGAGATCTTTGAGCGACACGTCGCGGTGTGGAATTTTTTTTGTGACGTCCACAAACCACTGTGTCATGGGAATGGCTTCTACGACATCCTTGAAGCGATCGGAGACGCCGACATTTTGCGTAATGTCTTCTTCTTTATCAAGGAGGTTATTGGCACGCAGCCATGTCACGAATGTGTCACGTGCGTCCGTGACTGTCAGCCCCGCATAGGCGCTTCCCGCGGCAGCGGTCATGGTGCCGTTGGTACCGATCACCTGCACCATATCGATCGGATCACCAAGTGCTTTTTGCTTTTCATAGATGTCAAAATCCACAATGCTGTGCGCCGGTGTCACGCCGAGTGCACCGGTGCCGAAATGCGGATCAACATCGTGTGAGGCGATGATTTTGATCGTGAGAGGCTTCGCCGCACCGACATCTGCGGTGAATGTTTGTCCGATGTAGGATTGGTAGCGTGTGTCATCGGGGTGGACGGCGACAGCGGTGTCGCCAAGCTTGGTTTCCGGTCGCGTGGTGGAGATAGCGATGGGAAAATCCGCGCTGTAGCGAAAGGTATAGAGTTTTGCTGCGCGCGTGACGTACTCCACTTCATCATCGGAGCATGTGGATTGCCCAGCAACCGACCAATGGACGACACGGTGACCACGATAGATGAGGCCGTCGTCATACATCTTTTTGAAAACGGCATTGACGGCAGCGTTACGTGGCGCGTCAAAGGTATAGGCCAAGCGACTCCAATCGCAACTTGTGCCCATGGCGCGAATCTGCGAGAGGATGACGGATTTGGATTCTTCTGCATAGGTGCGGATTTCTTGCAGCAATTGATCGCGTCCGAGTTCTTTGCGCGGGTGTGTGATGCCTTTGTCCATGAGGATGCGCTCCACTTTTGCTTGCGTGGCGACGGCGGCGTGATCGGTGCCGGGGAGAAGTAGTGTGTTGTAGCCGCTCATGCGTGCCCAGCGTACTTTGGCATCCATGATGCTGTTTTCCAATGCGTGCCCGAGGTGAAGAATGCCGGTCACATTTGGTGGCGGCATCATCACGGCAAACGGACTGCTTTCCGCTGTAGTGTTCGGTGCAAACGCACCGGATTGTTCCCACATTTTGTAGAGACGTCGTTCTGCATCAATGGCGTCAAAATGTGTGGGTAAACTTTTGGGCATAGTGAAGATGTCAAGAATGGCACTGCTGTAGTGTATAGTGTAACAGCAATGGCATCGTTTTTCAACTACAATGCATGCTTGCGGCAAGCCTTAGGTTGTGATAGGTAGATCAGCGTCGGTGAGTGGATCGGTGGCGACAGCATGGAGTGTGCGCCACCCGTTCGCATAGGACATCGTATTTTTTGTAACGGTGTGACGATAGTATGCTGCAGCGGCAATCATGGCGGCGTTGTCACCGCAATAGGACAGTGCGGGACAGAAGAAGCGTACAGTGGGCAGGTGTGTGGCAAGTGCGGCGCGCAGACTGTCGCGCAGTGCCGTGTTGGCACTGACACCGCCGGCAAGCAGAACCGTGCGCGCGGCATATGTGCGCGCGGCGTGTACGGTTTTCGTCACCAACACATCCACTGCGGCATCTTGAAACGCGTGCGCCATGGCATCGGTGACGGCGGAGGGTAGTGGTGTACCGTCCGGCAGATTGTGCGCGGCGCGGTAGTCTTTGACGGCATAGAGGACGGCGGTTTTGAGACCAGAAAAAGAAAAATCATAGCCGGATTTGTGGAGCATAGGGCGGGGAAAGGCAAAGGGATTTTCTTGTGCCGTTGCGGTGTGGGCGTCGGCACGCGCGGCAATGACTGGGCCGCCGGGATAGCCAAGCCCGAGAATGCGCGCCGTTTTGTCAAACGCTTCACCAACGGCATCGTCGTGCGTTTGTCCAATGATGTCGTAGGTGCAGTGGTCGCGCATCATCACCAACTGCGTGTGTCCTCCAGAAACGACGAGTGCCAAGACAGGGAAAATGATGTCCGCAGCGTGGTCAATCCAGTTGGCATAGATGTGTCCTTCAATGTGGTGGATGCCGATGAGAGGTGTGCGCCAGGCATAGGCAAGTGTTTTCGCAGCAGCAACACCGGCCAAAAGCGCGGGGATGAGTCCGGGGCGATTGGCAACGGCGATGAGGGAGATGGAGGAAGGGGATGTGTCAGCTTCGGTGAGGGCGGCAGTGATGATAGGAATGAGATGTGCGGTGTGGGCACGTGCGGCGAGATTGGGCACAACACCGCCCCACGGCGCGTGGATATCTACTTGCGACGATATCACGGAACTCATCACCGTAACAGACGACAAAGGTGATGCGTCAACAATACCTGCTGCCGTTTCGTCACAGGTTGTTTCAATGCCGAGAATACGCATAAAGACTTGCGAAAAAAGGAAAATAGGGTAGTCTGGAAGTGTTTCTATTCTAGACGTTTTTGAGCCTTTATGCAACGTGTGATTGCGACAAATGGATATATGACACCGCAGATGTGCAAGGCAGCGGGTGGTGATGCTGCGGTCATTGCGCGCGTGCGTGCAGGAGAGAAGCAGTACTTTTCATGCATCATCATGCGCTATGAACGCAAGTTGCGCGCCTATGTCGCACAACTTGCTCCGCGACGCGACGATGTGGATGACATTGTACAAACGGTATTCATCAAAGCGCTGAACAATGTGGCGACATTTGATGCACGGCGCACATTTTCACCGTGGCTCTATCGGATTGCACATAATGAAACGATGAACTGGCTTAATGCCCGCACCCGTCGTCGTACAGTATCATTGGACGACCCACAGATGTCTGCGTATGCAAAGATTGCAGATGACACGGAAACGGCGCTGGATGAGTGGTTTGCGGCAGAACTACGTGGCGCGTTGCATGATGCGGTGCGTGATCTACCGGTACACTACGCCGCTGTGATTCGCATGTACTATTTTGACGAGATGTCCTACAAGGAAATTGCCGCGGCATTGAATAAGCCTGTGAGCAGTATTGGCACGCTCTTGCACCGCGCAAAGAAGCGTTTGCTCACAAGCGTGATGCAGTCGGGTAAGTTGTAGAGTCCGCATATAGCCTTTTTGGCGCAGATACGCTACACTGCAAAAGTGAAGAATGCATGTTATGCCACAGGTGTTGTGACATCTCTCCACGCCATCAGGTATGGACTTCGGATCATATCCGGAATGACAAACTGGCATCGCGTAAAATTGCGGAGATCACAGTGAAAAAATGACATGTATTTTTAGTAAATCAGTGAAAACATAAGAACATTTGTATGGATGTACGAGCACAGTTGCGTGAGGAAAAACAGCGCATTGACGCAGCGCTGGACGTGTTTCTTGCGAATGCGGAAAAAGACATTCGTCCTAGAGATGTGTTTATGGCGGATGCAGTGGCATATATGGCGCAAACGATGCGTGCCGGCGGCAAACGCATCCGTCCCATCATGGTGTGTTGGGGCTATCGCGCCATGGGCGGCACACACGACGATGCTATTGTCAAAGCATCCATAAGTATTGAGCTGATCCATACATTTCTCTTGATGCACGACGATATTATTGATCGTGATAATATGCGCCACGGTATGCCGACGGTGCATGCGTACTATGCTGATCAATTTCGCACACTATGTGGTGATCAACAGGCAGAACATTTTGGTGTAGCGATGGGGATTGTGATGGGTGACTTTGCGTATTCCCTGGGTAATCGTGCGCTGTTTATGGCGCAGTTTTCGCCAGAGATCGTGGTGCGGGCACTGCAAAGCTTGCAAGATATCGTGGGACTAACTGTGGTGGGGGAGATGCAGGATGTGCGCATGAGTTATGGTAAGGATGCCACGGTGCAAGATATTATGACAATGTATGAAAACAAAACGGCACGCTATACATTTGAGGGGCCACTGAAACTTGGCAGTATTTTGGCGGGTGCGGACGATGCGGCATGTACGCAGTGGGCGGCGTATGCCGTGCCACTAGGCATCGCATTTCAGCTGCGTGATGACATGCTAGGTATTTTTGGCGACGAACATAAGACCGGTAAGCCTGTGGGATCGGATATTGTGGAGGGTAAGATGACGCTTTTGGTGCGCGAGGCACTGGACCGCGCCACGACGACGCAGCGCAATCTATTGACGACACTGTTGCACAAGGGCGATGCCCTGACGGAGGATGATGTGCTGCAGTTTCGTATGCTTCTCAAAGAAACGCAGGCACACGCACATGTGCAGCAACGCATGGATGCACTGATTGACGAGGCACGCGACGCTGTGCAAAATCTCTCCATCGCACCATCGGCAAAAACATTTCTCACAGGTGTGGCGGACTACGTACGTATGCGTGATGTCTAATGTGAACGAATAGCATGCCATTATGACGCAAAAAACAGACCATCGTAATACAGTCATGCCGCGCCATGTTGCCATCATTCCCGATGGCAATCGCCGCTGGGCAATAGCGCAGGGTCGTGATCCATGGCATGGACATGAGGAAGGTGCGCGGCGGATTGAGGAGCTTGCGGCGGCGGCGCGCGACATGGGGATCAGGCATATGTCGTTTTGGGGATCATCCATGGAAAATTTGACCAAACGACCGCTGCGGGAACGCAAGGCACTTGTGGATGTGTATGAAAAATATTTTGCGAAGCTGATGCGTGATCCGTCGGTTATGCGCGATGAGGTGCGGATTCGCGTGTGTGGGTATTGGCGCGAGGCGCTGCCGACAAAGCTTGTGCGCATCTTGGAGGAGGGTATTTCTGCTACAGCGCAGCACACGCGCCATCACCTTACTTTTTTCTTGAACTATAGTGGCGACCATGAAATGGTGGAGACGGTGCGCGCGATGATTGCTGGCGGTGTGCGTGCGGAGGATGTGTCTGCTGCAACACTGAAAGCGCATCTGTTGACTGCCGATTTGCCGCCGGTGGATTTTTTGATTCGCACGGGTGGTGAGCCGCACTTGAGCGCAGGTTTTCTTATGTGGGATACGGCAAATGCACAACTGTATTTTGATGAGGCAGTATTTCCGGATTTTGATGTGGCACACCTGCAGAGCGCGCTGGATGACTATGCACGGCGTGTGCGGCGTCTTGGGAAATAAGGTGGGGATTGAGGTTTTTTGGTATAGGGTGCGGTTGCGCAAAAGGGTGTAGGGCACTATAATGGAAGGCATACACTTTTAATAGAGAAAAAAATATGTCTCATGCTCGTTGGAAGAAGGTGACGCGTTTCAAAGGAAGTGTTTTTGGCGCGAGTGTTATCACGTCGTGGTTTACAGCGGCAAGCGCATGGGCAGTCTGCCCGGTGTGTACGGTTGCCGTGGGCGCCGGTGTGGGACTGTCGCGCTATCTTGGTGTGGACGACACTGTTGCGGGTGCGTGGATCGGCGCATTAACAGTATCGGTGATTTTGTGGACCAACAACTGGATGGAGAAGAGAGGATGGCGCTTTCGTTTTCGCGATGCGATCGTGGCGCTTACCTATGTGGTACTAGTGATTGCGCCGCTGTACTGGAGTGAGATTGTGGGACACCCGTTCAATACACTGGGGGGTGTGGACAAGTTGATGTTGGGTATCGGTGTCGGTGGTGCCGTGTTTTACGGTGTGGCGCGGTGGTATGAATATCTCAAGGCGAAAAATGGAGGACGTAGCTATTTCCCGTTTCAAAAAGTCGTGATGCCTGTGGTGGCATTGGCGGTTGTGAGCCTCTTTTTTTACGTGATTACCAAATAACACGACACACATATGAGCAATGACATGAAGAAACTCAATGAGTTTGTGGAGAAGATTGACAGTATGAAAAAGCAGGACAAAATGGACCTGTCGTCCGATCAGGACTTGAGTATTGCCATCATGAACCTTATCAGCATTGAAGAGCACTTCTTCTTTACGGCGGAAAAGACAGGTAAGAGTGACTACTTAGTGTTGCTAAAAGAGGTGCGCGAGATGCGCAAAGTGCTTTTGCAAAAAATTATCAAAGAGTATGAGGGTGAAGTGTGGTGCATTTCCAAGCACCTACTTGCGGCAAGTATGCGCTTGATGGAAGTTGGCACGAAACAATTGGGGCAGGGCAATGACGCAGAAGCACAGGACATGTTTCATAAAGCCTATGATCTCTATGGCATGTTTTGGGCGCTGAATATGAAATTGATCGGATCGGATGATGTGAAAAAAGCCGGAGGTATCACGAAAATTGACGCAAAAGCACTCAACAAAAACGACACGGAAAAGAGCGGTTTTTCGGGGAAGTTGCGTGATCTTGTGCGTAAAGCAATTGATTGCTGTATTGAATAAGATGCGTCCCATCGTAGATCAAAAAACAGAATCATGTGATTCTGTTTTTTTGTGTTGTCCGGGCAGGGATCGAACCTGCGCATGACGGGACCAAAACCCGTTGCCTTACCGCTTGGCTACCGGACAATGTGGTGTCTTGTACACATGTTGACTATGATATCGCAGGATCTCTTTTTTTTCAAGGGCTATGCGGTGCCGCCCATGAGTTGTGTGGCATAGGAGAGGAGTTCGGACGAGGTATGCTCTGCGGGCGCGCCGACGGAAACGGTGGTGGTGAGAGGGCAGTCGCAGCACGTGCGTAATGCGGACTCAATGATGGCACGGTTGGCGTGTTCGGTGATTTTGTCTTTGTGAAACGTATAGGGCACGGTGATGTTCACTGTGCGCGCATCGGCGACTTGTGCGGTGCACTGTGTGAGGAGTTGCGCCAATGTTTTATGTTCCGCATCCAGTGTGGCGATGCATGACTGCCATGCCTCGGCAAATGTGGTGGCATCTAGAGACTTTTCAGATGTGGATTGTTGCGGTGCGGTGGGGGTGCCTTGTGACTTCTGTGGTGTGGATGCTATTGCGGTGGGTGCGTTCGCGGATTTTGATGGGGGTGTTGTTGTGACGGGGGGCGTTATGTGTTGTGCGGGTAGGGACGGCGGTGTTTTTGTGACGGCGTCGGTGCCGGCGATATGCGCGCAGATGCGCACGACGGCAACTTCCAGCGGTAGTTGTGGAATAGTTGTCGTGCGGGACTTGGCGAGTGCCGTGGTACACTCTTCAATCATGAAAATAATATGTGCGCTTGTGAGGTTTTGCGCACATGCACGCAGGTGGGTGAGGTCTTTGCTTGTAACGCTTGTGAGGTTTTGAATAGCGGTGTCATTGGTCTCGGCGGTTACACTAATGTAGAGCATTGTCCGCAAGTGCACGATTGTGGCGCGTGCAAATGTCTCAATATTGTAGCCGTCCGCAGCGACGTGCGTGATGATGGTGAGGGCGTCCATTGTTGCGCCACCACTGAGAGCTTCCACAAATGCTATGAGGTCTTGCGCATCCGTTGTGCCAAGAATGCGCCCGACTTCTGCGACAGTGATATGCTTGTCCTCCAAGGCGAACACTTGCGCAAGGAGACTTTCGGCATCGCGCATCCCGCCGTCCGCGGCGAGAGCGATCATTTCCACAGCCTCTGGCGCAATTTTTACTTTTTCCTTTTTGGCGATTGCCGTGAGCTTGCGTACGATGTCACTGAGAGGAAAGCGTGCAAAGTCAAAGCGTTGGCAGCGTGAGACAATTGTTGCTGGTACCTTGTGGACGTCGGTGGTAGCAAGGATGAAAATGACATGCGCTGGCGGTTCCTCTAGTGTCTTCAAGAGTGCATTGAATGCGCCGGTAGAAAGCATGTGTACCTCATCAATAATATAGACTTTGTATCGCGCTTCGGACGGTGCGAGTGCGACGGTTTCCCGCAAACTGCGGATATTGTCCACGCCGGTATGTGATGCGGCATCAATTTCAATGATGTCCAATGACTGTCCCGCGGCAAGGCGATCACGAATGTCGTCAGGCATTGGCGTGCCATCGGCGCGCGTGGCATTGACGGCATCGGCAAAGATGCGTGCCAGTGTCGTTTTCCCCGTGCCACGTGGTCCGGTGAAAAGATAGGCATGTGCAACACGATCCGATTGCACGGCATTTTGTAATGTGGTGACGATATGCTCTTGTCCGATCACATCGGCGAATTTTTTGGGACGATAGACGCGGTAGAGTGTTGCGGACATACAAAAACGGCATTAAAAAAATAAGAGTAGTACCCCATAGTATTATAGCACAGGCTGATGCCGGAGTACTATTTTTTGAATACGATGAATTTGTATCCCAGAAAGTTCCATACCATGGAGGCGACTGTCGCCATGCCGGCGGCGATTTGCGCCAATTGTTGCGGTGTGACCACTTGCGTGCCGGTAAGCATTTGGACAATGAACCACGTCAGGCTCACATTGATGGTAGCACCAATCACGCTGACGGTGAGAAACAGTGCCATTTCATTTGGGGTACTTTTCTCTGTGGCGTTGAATGTCCAGTATTTGTTCCACAGATAGCCACCGATCACAGCAACAACGAAAGACGTCGCTTTGAATAGAGCGATGGCGGGTCCGGTATAGATGTGTGTGATCAGTATGAGAAGGCTGTAGACGCCCCAATCAAGGAACGTGTTGAAAGCGCCGACGGCGGCGAATTTTGCAAGCTGTAAGACAATGGGAATGCGCTTGGCAATCACGCCCGCAATAGCAAGCGCCGCAACGGCCATCACCACAAAGAACGCAACCATGCCTACCACGACGGTAAAAGACAGATGCACGAAGGGCAGATTGAGATTTGTGAGGATGGGAATGGCAAACAGCGCAAACGCCGCGCCGATAAACGCTACAAAAGAAAAATCTCGCCGCGTCAGTTGTGGAGCGGTTACGGGCTGTGTCATAAATGTTAAAAAATCATGTGATTATTGGTGATCAGCAGTGCGCTTCATCTCATTGCGAATTTCTTGCTCAATTTCGTCAATGGAAGGCACCCATTCGTCAAGGATGTCGTCGTGCGCGGACTGTGTCGGCGCTGCGGATCCGGTGAGGATTTCGGTTGCGGTTTTGGGCGTGGCAGTTTCTGGTGCGTCGTGCGGTGCAAAAGAGCTAAACGATGGGGGTGTTGTACCGGAGGGCGCATGTTGCAGAATCGCTTCAATGGATGCCCATGTGGCATTGGGGTCTTGCGATGTGACAATAGCAACTTCATCGCCCGGTTCAGCGCCGAAGTAGGTGATGGATGCAAGAAGAATGCGATAGGGCTTGCTATCGGCGACGACAAAGTAGTTATTGCTGGCATCTTGTCCGACAATGCCGATTTTATTTTGACGTGGGACGGGACCGATTTGCTTGTAGATAAACGAGCCGTCTGGCACGATGGTGAGCTTGAGGAAGTCACCTTCCACAAGCTTGGATTTGGACGCGTAATTTGCCGGCACCGGATATTGTTTGCCGTTTGTGCCAATCATCAATTGCCCGTCAAACGTACCCTGGACGACATTGCCGTCAGTCTCTTCAGCTTTACGCCGTCGCCCAACACGCTTCTTCCCCTCAATGTGGAGGAGCATGGATTTGGCGCTTTGAATAGTTTGCTCCGCGCTGGTGATCATGTCGCGCAGTGCTTGAATTTTTTGTACTTTCTCTTCGTCGGAAAGTTGTGTAATTTCGTCAGACATAGTGTTTGGATGTATTTTTATTTTCATTCTCTTTGCAGTATAGCGCATAACGGATGAATGTGCAAATGGGCACATACATACAAAATTTGCATCACGTTGCGATGGTGGTATCATTGGTAGGATAATCATGGTGCATGAAATGCTATGAGTAAGACATTTTTCATCAAGACATTCGGATGTCAGCAAAACACGGCGGATAGTGAACGTATACGACAGCACTATGTGGAGCACGGCTATGCGCCAGCGTCCAGGGAGCGGGATGCGGATGTGGTTGTGGTGAACAGTTGCATGATTCGCGGCATGGCGGAAGAAAAGGTCTATGGTTATATGCGCAATGTGCGTAAGTATGCCGAAGCTCACGGGCACGCACAGGAGATGGTATTGACGGGGTGTATTGTTGGTGCGGCGCGACGTGAACCGAGCGGCGCATTACAAAAAACACTTGCCCGACGTCTGCCCGACGTGACCATTGTCGCGACGGAAGACATTGCGGCACACACGCCGCATCGCGCGCCGGGGTCGCACGCGTGGGTGTCCATTTCCAATGGGTGTAACAATTTTTGTAGTTATTGCATTGTGCCATTTGCGCGCGGCAAAGAGACGTCGCGCCCGTTTGATACCATCCTCGCAGATGTGCGTCACGCGGTTGCCGCCGGCTACACGTCATTGACGCTTGTGGGGCAAAATGTTAATTCCTATGGTGCGGATCTTGTGCGCGCTGCCACCGACGAAACGGCGTACGTGCTACCGGACGGCAGGACGGTTGCACCCGTGATGGTCAATCACCTCGGCAAGACACGTATCCCCACGCTGTTCCCGTATCTCTTGGACGCCGTGGCGCAAACACCTGGCGTGCGCACAGTGACGTTCACTAGTTCCAATCCGTGGGATTTTTCCAATGCGCTGATTGACGTGATTGCGCGCAACGCCACTATTGATCGCATGATCCACGTGCCGGTGCAGTCGGGCAGCGATGCGGTACTTGCGGCGATGCGTCGATGGTATACCGCGGAGGACTTTGAGCAACTCACGCGGCGCATTGTTGCGGCGGTGCCCGACGCAACATTTGCCACGGATATCATTGTGGGATTTCCGGGTGAGACGGAAGGCGATTTTCAAAAAACCGTAGACCTTGCCGAGCGCGTCGGGTTTGTGAAGGCGTTTATCGGGTGTTATTCACCGCGTCCCGGCACGCACGCCGCCACCCATCTCCCTGACACGATTCCATGGGCAGAAAAAAAGCGCCGCTGGCACATTATCAATACACTGATCAACAAAGCCAATCAAGGCGTGACGTATGACAAGGATTGGGTGCGGCGGTGAGTGAGAAGAGAGGTAAAATGACAGGATGATGGTGAGGGCATAGATTGTATGCTATAGTACACAGTGACGTGTTAATGACGATAGTGTGGAAGATATGCAACAGCAAATAATGACGCCCTATTCACGTGATGTGATTTTTTTTGATGCGGAGTTTACCGGGCACGATCTCATGCGTGACCACCTGATGTCCGTGGGGATGGTGTCGCTGGATGGGACGCGGAAGATGTATTGCGAGTTGGTATACGATTCGGCACAGATTAGCACGTGGGTGCGTGACAATGTGGTGCCACATCTTGTCGGTAATGCGGTGTCGCATGAGGAGGCGCGGGCGCACATTCGCGCGTTTTGCGGCAGTAGTGAACCGCATCTTGTGGCAACAGTCAACCACTATGACATGGCGTATTGGCACAAGTTGTTTGACGGTGAGAAAGAACCAATTCATAGCATCCCTATTGATTTTGCCTCTATGCTGTTTGCTGTGGGCTTGTCGCCGGCGCGCGAAGTGGGCGGGGAAAAGCGGAATTTCTATGCACAATTTGGCATTGATGTGGACGCCTACAAACTGCACAACGCACTGGACGACGCCAAGCTGATGCGCGATCTCTATGTGCGTTTGGCGGGAACGGACGCCCATCGTGTATAATAGTAAAGGAGTGTAATTATCTTAACAAAAATTCTATGACGGAACGCAATCAAATCTATCGTTGCGCCATATGCGGCAATATTGTGGAAGTGCACCATGCGGGTGCTGGTGAGTTGGTGTGCTGTGGGCAGCCGATGACGCTTTTGCAGGCAAATACTGAAGATGCATCAACGGAAAAACACGTGCCGGTGATCGTGCGCGACGGCGAGAACATCATCGTGAAAATCGGTGACACGCCGCATCCGATGGAGAGCGCACATTATATTGAGTGGGTGACGCTGGTGTCGGAAAATAAGACAAAAACGGTCTACCTCTCTCCCGGGGATCAGCCGGAGGCGATTTTCTGCACGTCGTCCGAGCCTGTAACGGCATATGAGTACTGCAATTTGCATGGTTTGTGGGTGGCGCGCGAATAGGCATGCGCCTGCGCCGTGGACACGGGGACATCTCCCCGCCGGGCGACAATTTTTCACCAAAAGATGATGGGCACTCCATCATCTTTCGATTTATTAGGATACCTCATATGTAAAATCCACCAGCATTGTCCTTACACTGTTTTTGCCCGTGTCAACCATTAATACAGCCATTCCTCAAAAAGTAACTTTGACTGTGAAACAGTACACTTCTTTACTTTTCCGCACGTTTGTAGTATGCTAGGCAGAGTTAATAGCAAGAGTGACATCTATGAAAATTTTGGCTGTAGCACAAATTGTCGTGTCCGCACTCCTTATGGGCGCCGTATTGATGCAGAATAAGGGGGAGGGATTGGGCGCCATAGCCGGTGGTTTTGGCGGATCCTACCACACACGCCGCGGTTTTGAGAAGTTCCTTATGCAGTCAACGGTCGTTTTGGGTGTGTTGTTTGTGGTTTTGGCGGCGCTGACGGTTAAATACGGCATCTAGTGTTGGTCGTTATGTAATGTGTAGTTTGAGCTCTATCAAATATCTCTCTTCACTAACAATTCTTTCTCCCCGCAATCTGTTTTACGCTACAAGGGGGTTTTCATTACAGAATAAAATCATTGTGGTTGTCCTTGTGGCAATCATTGTGGGAAGTTTTTTGTGGTGGATGCGTGCGATTTATCACTACGTAACCATGCCCTTGCCACGTACCGGCGGGCACTACATCGGTGCACTGGTGGGGCAGCCGCGCTATATCAACCCCCTCTTGTCACACTCGTCCGCCATTGATCAGAGTTTGGTACAGGTGATCTTTGATGGACTTTTTCACTATGATGAAAACGGTCTCTTGCAGCCGGATTTGGCGGAACGGTATGACGTCAGTGAGGACGCTAAGCAGTACACCATCTATCTACGTCATGGTGTAACGTGGCATGATGGTGAGCCTTTTACAGCGAGTGACGTGCTCTATACGACTGGTATTGTGCAAAACATCGCCTATAGCGCCGTCGGGGTCAATAATGAGCTGCGGCTGTTGTGGCAAGGGGTGCGTGTAGAGAAGATGGATGACTATACAGTGCGTTTTACACTGGAACAACCCAACAACTTTTTTCTCCACAGCCTGACATTGGGAGTGTTGCCAGAGCACATTTGGATGGCGACGACGCCGGAGCAGTTCCGCTTGTCAGAGTATAATCAGCATCCGATCGGCACAGGACCATACAAATTGATTGATTTTGACGTGTCCAACAATTTGTTTACATCCTATCATCTGCGCGCTAATAGTCGCTATTTCAAGGGCGAGCCCTATATTGCACGTGCATCGTTTCGTTTCTATGCAACACGCGATGAGGCAACAGCGGCGTTTCGCGATGGCACGGTAAGCGGCGTGGCGGTGGACAAGAAGGAGCACATTGACCTCTTGCGTCGCAAGAATGTTCAAGAAAAGTCTATACAGTTACCGCATTACTTTGCCGTGTTTTTCAATCAAAGTAAAAGTGTACCGTTGGCGTACGACGAGGTGCGTGAGGCGCTGTCACGTGCCACAAACCGCGATGCCATTATCCGCGACGTGTTTAGTGATATGGCAATGAAGCGTTTGTCGCCGTTTGCTGACGGCGTGGCGGGCTACGCTGCCGATGTGCAACAGCCAGATTATGACCCAGAGAGTGCCAACATCCTTTTGGAAGAAAAGGGCTGGAAGCGCGGCGATGACGGTATTCGCGTCAAGGGGCAAGATCGCCTGTCGTTCACTTTACATATCAGTGGCGACGTGGAGCAATTCGTCAAGACGGCGGAAATGTTGCGCGATCAATGGAAGGATGTTGGCGCCGAAGCGCAGATTGTGTCGCACGAAAAAAATGATTTGGAAACCAATACCATCAAACCGCGCGACTATGATGCGCTACTGTATGCGCATCAAATGCGCTTTGAGCCAAACCTTATGCCACTGTGGTCGTCCAAAGAAAAAAACGATCCTGGTATGAACTATGCGCTGTTTGCCGACAAGGCGATGGACGATGTGCTGACACTTGCCGTGGAAAGCGTATCTGCCGAGGAGCGTATGACGGCATACAGAAAACAACAGGAACAGTTGAAAGCAGAAGAGCCCGCAGTGTTTCTCTTTGCGCCGACCATTGCCTATTTTCAAAGCGATAGCATCAAGGGTATGACCGTGCACAAGATCAACACATCCTACGACCGTTTTACAAATATAGAAAAATGGTATATTAAAGAGAAGAGAGTGTTGAAAAAGCACGCTCAGTAAATTGTTTGTATAAATAACAATAAATACACATCCTATGACGGATCATATGATTGACGCAAGTAATTTGCGTCGTGTCTTTTTGGAGAGCTCTGATCAATTTGCACAAGGATGCGCTGCGGCGCGCGATTGTGATGCGCCCAAGCATTTTTCTTCTGTGATGATTTCTGGCATGGGTGGCAGCGCTTTGCCGGCAAGCGTTCTGCGGACATACATTCACCATTTCTGTGACGTCTCCGGCATGTGCCAACATTTTCCCATCTACCAAAATCGTTTCTATACATTGCCGCCGGAAGCGTATCATGACTGTCTCAACATCATTTGTTCGCACTCCGGAAACACGGAGGAAACAATTGCGTCGTTTGAAGAGGCGATTGCGCACAAATTGCCGTGTGTTGGCGTGTCGGCGGGTGGTACCATTGAGCATCTGTGCAAAGAATATGGGATTGCGCATGTGCGATTGCCCATTCCTTTCGCCAATTTTCAACCGCGTGTGGCGACGGGGCATTTTGTTTCCGCCATCGTGCAAATTTTGGTCAATGCGGGTAAATTACCAAAGTCTGCTGTGGATTTTGACACAACGGCGGCACAATTGCGTGTGGCGGTTGCGGATCTGGAAGAGCAGGGCAAAGTAATGGCACAAAAACTTGTAGGCAAAACACCAGTGATCTATGCGTCCACGAAGTTCAAATCGCTTGCCATGATCTGGAAGATTAAAATCAACGAACATGCGAAGACGCCCGCATTTTGGAACTATTTTCCCGAACTCAATCACAATGAGTTTGTGGGGTTCACAAATCCGCAGGCGCCGTTTTATGTGATCATGCTGCGCGACAAACATGACCACCCGCGTAATGTGAAGCGGTTTGACGTGACGGCAACATTTTTGCGTGAAAAGGGTGTGGAAGTGGAGATTGTGGACATGCCGGAAAGCGATGACATTTTGTTTCGTATTTTTGCGACGTTGGCGCTGGGCGATTGGGCGGCCTACTACCTCGCGCTGGCCTATGAGCAAGATCCCACGCCAGTGGATATGGTGGAAGACCTCAAAAAAGTATTAAAATAAGCCAAAAAAGAGCCCTTGCGCGTTTTGCGTCATTGTGCTATACTATGGAGACTACACAACTATCTTGTCTGCGGTGCCTGTCGGCACTGCACGGATCTTATGAGATCACACAAAGAACCATGTCTTTCGTAGTGCAGCACATCGTGTGTCCCACACACATCGGATGTTGCGGTGCTCTTTGGATTAGTTATTGGCATAAGGAGAATGAGGACGTATAGGGTGGTTGCATGCGGAGCATCTGTCACAATCGCCATTTTTTGGATATTTTTGATGATACAGCATACCATTTTGTACCACATGCGCGCCACCGTGTGCGTACGATTTTGGTGGGTGGTATCATCGCCAATAAACAACAACGTAAATTCATCTATAATTTTTTGATCTATGGTATTTCAACAAACACACAATTCAGACAATACGTCGCAGGGCGACGACTTGCGACATGTCGCACTTTCTGGACGGCGTCATATTGGCGCAAATCGTCCAGTGAGTCGCACAGCACGCAAAAACGTGGAGAAAGTGCGCGCACAATCCGGGCAACAACCGCAGCGTAGCGCGCAGGTCTATCATGCTGTGCCGCACACGTCGCGATCACGTGACTTGCAGCAGGCCATGCGTGGACTTGACGGCGTAAAGCCGCCGCAAAAACGTTCCACTGCATCGCAGCAGCAGACACAGCAGAGTCGCAAGAAGCAGCAAGCGCCGGCGTCGCGCACACAGTCGTCGCGCCCGGCAAGCGCGCCTGCTAAAAAAGGCACAGCCAAAAAGGGCAGCGCCAAACGCGCATCTCGCCGTCCGCAGGTGCAGACCAATGCAGAGCGTATTTTGCATGCCACAAGTTCCAATGGACAGCAGCATGTATCGCGCGTACCGAAAATTGAAGAGAATACATTGCGCATCATCCCGCTTGGCGGACAGGAGGAAGTCGGACGCAACATGGTGGTCTTTGAATATGGCAAGGATATTGTCATTGTGGACATGGGGATGCAGTTTCCCGAAGAGGACATGCCTGGTGTGGACTACATTGTGCCAAATGCCAATTATCTGAAGGGCAAAGAGCACTATATTCGTGGCGTTATTTTTACACACGGACACCTTGACCATATCGGTGCGGCGCCGATCGTTCTCAAACAACTCGGTTATCCACCGGTGATTGCGCGCGACTTGACACTTGCACTCATCAAGAAAAAATTGGAAGATCATGACCCGGGATCAGCGGATAAGATTCGCACGATCAGTGTGAAAAACATTGATCGCACGGTGCGTCTTGGCGCATTGATCGCGCACTTCTTTGAAGTGGAGCACTCCATCATGGACTCCATGGGTGTGGCGCTTGTGTCGCCGGTAGGGACAGCAATCCACATGGGCGACTGGACCATCAATCACGACCCTGTGGAGGGTGAAGTAGTGTCCTATGATCAGTTGAAAAAATTTCCCGAACCGCGTATTTTGCTCTTAGAAAGTTTGGGATCCATCAAAACAAAAGCCAATAGCGAGAAAATCGTGCAGGGAAATTTGGAGGACTTGGTGCGCGAGGCAAAAGGGCGCGTGATCATTGGCACATTTGCGTCGCAAATCAAGCGCATCAAATTGCTACTCAACTACGCGGAAAAAGTGGGGCGCAAAGTGGCGCTGGATGGCTATTCTATGCGTACCAACATTGAAGTGGCACAGCAATTGGGCTATTTGAAAATCAGCAAGGATCTACTCATTCCCATCAACGACATTGATCGTTATCCGGACAACAAGATTGTCGTCTTGTGTACTGGTGCGCAGGGCGAACACAATGCGGTGCTTAACCGTATTGTGACAGGCAACCACCGTTTCATCAAACTCAAGAAGGCCGACACGATCGTGTTTTCCTCTTCGGTGATTCCCGGCAACGAGCGATCCATTCAACGCCTCAAGGACAACCTCTATCGCAAGTGCGACGCGGTGATCCACTCCGACATCATGGACATCCACATGGGCGGGCATGCCACGGCAGCAGACATTCAAGAGGTGATCAAAACCGTGCAGCCGCAGTACTTTGTGCCAATTTACGCCAACTACTTCATGCTCAAGGAAGCGGCAAATCGTGCCGTGGAGGCGGGATTTCCCGAGAAGCGCATTGCCATTTTGGACAATGGCGGAATCTTGGAATTCAGCAAGAAGGGGTCGCGTATCCGCAAGGAGAAAGCAGACTCCAGTTATGTCTTTATTGATGGGCTTGGCGTGGGCGATATCGGACATGTGGTGCTTCGCGATCGGCAGATGCTTTCCGAAGATGGGATGTATGTGATCACGGTCTTGGTGGACGGCAAAACCAAAGAAGTGGTCGGCAGCATTCAGATCACATCGCGCGGTTTCATCTATGTCAAGGACAATTTTGATCTTGTCAATGAGACCAAAATTCACGTCAAGAAAATCATCCAAAAGGCGACTAGTCGCGATACCAAAATGGACTCACGTCAGATTGAAAATGACATCCGCGACCGCGTGGGCGAATATCTCTTTCAAAAAACGCAGCGCCGTCCGATGGTGCTTCCCGTGGTGATTGAAGTCTAGCGTCCCGAAACGTGGCAATCGCAAAAACCACACAGTGTCACTGTGTGGTTTTTTGTGTGCAGTGAGGTAGGTGCTATTATTGCATGTGAATTTTCTTGTGCGAAGATAGGCTTTCCCACTGTTGCTTGAAGATGCTCTTCAGTGTCTCTGAGATTGGCGTACTCTCCATAATCACACCAAGCTCATCATCAACAGACATGAAGCTGACGCTGTTGTGCCCGTAAAGACTGATCTCTATTGCAAGAGGGAAATGTTTTGCGTCAAGGAGCTTTGTTGTGCGCAGTGCGCTGCCGTCCTTGTTTTGAAATTTTTTGCCCGTTGCTGTGTCCGGCGCAATCACATCCGCCCAGATTTTTTTCTCAATACGTTTGGGGATGTAGTATTCTGTCGTAAATTGGCTGTCAAAATTGTTGATCATGGAATCCGATACCCATGCATACATTTTGCGATCGGGGTATTTTAAGATGTCGCGGTACGCCTCCTTGATCCCCTCTACACCCTCATAGTAGCGGACTTTCGGCTTACGCGGCAGAACATTTGCAATGGACAGGAGTTCCGGCAACATGGCGGAAAGCAACGACTGCTGTTCTTCAAAACGATTGTGCATCGTGCGAGGGTCTTCGGCGACATAGAGTAAACGTCCACC
>CAYRUU010000002.1:0-6716 GCA_964427825.1 uncultured Micavibrio sp. | reverse complement strand
TTTTAAAAGAAATCTCATTTTTAACCTAAATATAAGCACATATTTTTACTTTTGATATAGTACACAGTCACGTTCATTGACAACTGAATAAGGAGTACCATTAACCACAAAAGCCGAAGGGCAAGGAGGGTGTTCTTATGAAAGGAATAATATAGTTGAAAGGAATAGTATAGTTCAATCTAATATGGTTATAATAACTTAGAGACCCTAGGAGACATCAATGAAAAGAAAGAAAGTTCTGGTTGTAGAAGACAGCTTCTCCTGTTTCGAAGAGATCCAATGGGGATTGAAGCAAAGGGTTGATGTTTTGCATGCCGCGACTATTGAGGACGCCTATGATCTTTTTGAAAAAAACTCCGATGTCGATGCAATCATCATGGACGCTTGTGTCCCTGGAAGCTCACCGACTACTATGTGGTTAGTGGAAGACATCGTTCAGTCGGGATATGCCGGAAAAATCATAGCCGCTTCAAGCATGCGTGAGTATAACAATCTCCTCATGAAGCATGGGGCAACACATTCCAGTTACAAGGACTTTGCAGCTGAGACCGTACTGAAGCTGCTTGGTTTGGAAGATTAAAAAAACGACAAAACACTTGAGCGATTCATCAACCGATGGGTCGCTCTTTTTGTTTTGTGTCTTTATAATAGTGATTATGGCGCGCCGGGTGGTGGACAAGCGCGGGGGAAAACAGTACACTGTCTAGTGTAATGGTAATGATATTTTTATGAGTACGCAGCGCATTTTTTCCGGTATTCAACCTAGTGGGGATTTGCATCTTGGCAACTATCTCGGTGCGATCAAAAATTGGGCGGCGTTGCAGGACGCGGGTGAGGCGATTTTTTGTATTGTGGACTTGCATGCCATCACCGTGCCGCAGGATCCCCTGCAGTTGCGACGGCGCACGTTGGATGTGGCAAAAGTCTATCTTGCCGGCGGTATTGACCCCACGAAATCCATTGTGTTTGTGCAGTCACACGTGGCGGCGCATGCGGAGTTAGGGTGGGTTTTGACGACGATGACAGGTATGGGAGAATTGGAAAAAATGACGCAATATAAAGACAAGATCACAAAAAGTGAACACACGCATATCGGCGTCGGGCTTTTTACATATCCCGTCTTGATGGCGGCGGATATTTTGTTGTATGATGCGGCGCAGGTGCCGGTGGGCGAAGACCAGATGCAGCACGTGGAATTGGCGCGCGATCTTGCCAAGCGGTTCAATCATCGCTTTGGTGAGACGTTTGTCGTGCCAGAGGCTTTGATCAAGAAAGAGGGTATGCGCATTATGGGCTTGGACGATCCTACTAAAAAAATGAGCAAATCGGCGGCAAGCGCCTACAACTACATCGCTCTCAGCGATGATGCTGCGACCATTACCAAAAAAATACGCAAGGCGGTGACGGATGGTGGCAGTGAGATTGTTTTTCGCGCGGACAAACCAGCGTTGGCAAACCTGATCACCATCTATGCCGCTCTGACGGACGTGGTGCCGGAGGATGTGGAGAAAAAATTTGTCGGACAACAATACGGCGCGTTCAAGGATGCGTTGGCGGATGTTGTGGTGCAGTCTCTTGTGCCGCTGCAAGAGCGTATGGCGATGTGGAGTGATGAGCGCGTGGAGGCGCTACTTCGCGATGGCGCTGTGCGGGCGCGTGCGATTGCCGATGTCAAGACGCGCACTGTGCGCGAAAAGGTCGGCATGATTGCCGTCTAGTCTTTATCATGCTGAACGTGTTTTAATAGCTCCATGTTTGAGATCCCAAAACCTGCCTGCCTAGCAGCAAACAAGTAGGCGAGTTCGGGATGACATGTCTTGTTTTGATTTACTGTGTGCCACGAATGATGGCAAGAAGTTCGTCGCGCTTTTCTTCCATCAGGGCTTGCGTTTTCGCTTCGCAATTGAGGCGTAGGACGGGTTCGGTGTTGGAGGGACGGACGTTGAACCACCACTCTGGATAGTCAATCTTGATGCCGTCCAATGTGCTCAGCGTGCCGTCGGCATAGGTGTCTTGCAGGTGTTGCATGATGGCGTCTTTATTTGTCACTTCGGAGTTGATTTCGCCACTGTGGTGGTAGCGTCGCAGGTCGGCGACGAGTGTGGAGATGGTTTTTCCGGTGTGTGCCATAAGGCTGAGGAGTGTGAATGCGGCAAGTGTACTCACTTCGCCGTTTTTGTTGGCGCGGAAATAGTAGTGTCCGGAGAGTTCGCCAGCAAACAAGGCATCTTCTTGGCGCATCTGTTCTTTGATGAAGGCATGTCCGACGCGGCACTCGTGTGCCACGCCACCTGCCTCTTCAATCACTTCTTTGACGGCGCGCGATGAGCGTAGGTCATAAAGTACTGTTGCGCCGGGATTGTCGGCGAGGAGGACGCGCGCAATCAGTCCCGTCGTCAGGTCCATCGGGATGATGGCGCCTTTTTCATCCACGAAGCCGATACGATCGGCGTCACCGTCATAGGAGATGCCAAGGTTGGCGCCAACATCCACCACTTTTTTCTGCAACTCCGCAAGGGTTTCTATTTTGAGGGGGTTGGCTTCGTGCGAGCCTTGATAGGCGTTGTCAAGATCGCAGTAGAGTTGCGTGACGGTGAAATTGTCGGCAAAGCGTTGCGTGTAAAATGGCAGTTCCAGTACGCCCATCGTGTTGGCACAATCAACCACAATGTGAAATTTTTTGTCACCAAACGCCGCAAATGCGCCAAAATAGTCATAGTAGGCGTCGTGGATGTCGTGCGGTGTGACGATGCCTTTGCGTGTTGCCTTTGGCAATTGTCCGGCAAGAACGGCATCGCGGATGGCCGTCAGTCCCGTAGCACTGCCAACCGGTTGCGCGTCGCGGCGACAAATTTTCACGCCATTGTATTCGCCGGGGTTGTGGGATGCCGTTACGGAAACAGCACCATCCACATCCAAGGCGTGTGATGCGAAGTACAGCATGGGCGTGGTGACCATGTCCAAGTCAATGACGTCGCAACCAGCGTCGGTAATACCATCAATCAGCGCTTTGTGCAGCGATGGGCCGGATTGTCGGGCGTCGCGTCCGACGGCAAGTGTATGTGCACCCAATGTGGCAACAGTTGCCATACCAATACGATAGACGGTGTCCTCGTCAATCTCTGTTGGGTAAATACCGCGAACGTCATAGGCTTTGAAAATATCTGCATTCATAAGAGGATCCTTTTACAAGTTAGCATGACTGAAGTATAGCATATATAGTGTTGTGAGGGTGTAAAAGCGATGATCGGGGCGGGCGGGGGTGTTGCGTTTCCCGTGCTTTGACAGAACGGAGATGCTGTAGTACTATTGATCTTAGGTATTATTAAGTAAGCGACGGACAGTTGGGATGTGTAAACGAGCGCATAATACTACGCAAAAAGGACAAATCCGTATTTTTTTCGTACACAACGGTTGTTTATGATTACAGTCAATCATCATACATCGCTCACGAACGGTCTGCGCGCATAGGAAACGCGTGTCTTTTGGCGCTGTTGGCGCCCGCTATCACTACACATACAACCAGTCCTCTGGAAAAATTTATGACAACCCCGACAGTGGTGGGGCTTTTGGTACTTGCGCTTGGCGGCGGCGGTGCACTGGGCTATGTGATTCGCCAAACGATTGCCAAAAACCGCACAAAGGATGCGGAAGGACATGCTGAACGCATCATTGCCGAGGCAAAGACCAAGGCGCAGGAAGCGCTCTTGGAGGCAAAGAATAAAGCCGTTGATATTATTGATCAGGCAAATCAAGAGGAAAAAGAGCGCAAAATGATCATCCATGAGACGGAAAAGCGCTTAGAAAAGCGTGAAAGCCTCTTGGATAAAAAGCTTGAGGAGGCAGAAGAAGGCAAAAAAGCACTGGAGACAAAGGCACAAGAGGTGCGTGATGTGCGGGCGCGTGTGGAAGAGATGCGCGAAGAAGAGATGCGCCGCTTGGAATCCATTGGTGAGCTGACACAGGAGCAAGCAAAGAAGGCGCTTCTGCAACTTACGGAGGCGCAGAATAAAGAAGAGTTGGCACAGAAAATGATGCAGTTGCAGAAACAATCCCATGAAGAGCTGGAGCGCGAGGCGCGCAATATCATGACACACGTGATTCAGAAGTATTCGCGGTCGCATGCAGCGGAGGTGATGACATCAACGTTAACAATCCCGTCGGAAGAGGTGAAAGGTAAAATCATTGGCAAAGAGGGGCGCAACATTCGCGCGCTGGAGCGTGTGACGGGTGTGGAGCTTATCATTGACGAGACGCCGGATTCCATTGTGTTGTCATCGTTTGATCCGGTACGACGCGAAGTGGCAAAGATCGCTTTGGAGAAATTGATTGACGACGGGCGCATTCATCCTGCAAAAATTGAGGAGATTGTGTCATGGGCGGAAAAAGAGATTGATCACCGCGTGCGTGAGGCGGGTGACGCTGCCGCCTATGAGGTCGGCATTGCTGGTTTGGATCCTAAACTCATCTACATGCTTGGGCGACTACGCTATCGTACGAGTTACAAGCAAAATGTCTTGCTGCACTCTTTGGAAGTATCGTATTTGTCCGGTGCGTTGGCAGCGGAGCTTGGCGCGGATGTGAAGGTTGCCAAGATGGCAGGGCTTTTTCACGACATCGGTAAGGCGGTGGATCATGAAGTGCAAGGGACGCACGTGGAGATCGGGCGAAAAATTTTGGAGAAGTTTCATGTGGACAAACGTGTGATTGAGGCGATGGAAGCACATCATGAGGAATATCCGTATGCGCGGCCAGAGGCGTATATCGTGGCGGCGGCGGATGCACTGTCCGCGGCACGCCCTGGTGCACGCAAGGACACAGTGGAGAATTACTTGAAACGCTTGGAGGAGTTGGAGGCACTGACCAATAGTTTTGACGAGGTGGAGAAATGCTATGCCATTCAGGCGGGGCGGGAGATTCGCGTTTTTGTGAAGCCGGAGCATGTGGATGATTTGGCGGCGGCAAAGTTGGCGCGTGCCATTGCGGACAGGATTGAGGATGAGTTGAAGTATCCGGGGGAGATCAAAGTCAATGTCTTGCGTGAGTCGCGCTCGGTAGAATATGCCCGCTAGAAAAGGCAAAACCGTTTGACAAGAACGGCAAGAACCAGCATCATAGAGGAGAGGTTGTGAAGAGAAGCATAGCGCAGCATGTGTTTTGTGAAAAGACAAACAGTTGCGCGTCACAAAGAAGAGTAAAAATTTAGCGTTAGAAAGGACGGTGAAATCACATGACACAAAAAATTAACAAGGGCATGCTCGTGGAAACATTGGCAGGCAAATTGGACCTGAGCAAACGCGATGCAGAACGCTTCGTAGAAGCAGTGATTGATGAAATTACAACGCAATTGCAACGTGGTAATGAGGTAGCACTAACGGGCTTTGGTTCATTTTCCGTATCACAGCGCGCAGCGCGCCAAGGCGTCAACCCGAAGACCGGAGAGAAGATCCAAATTGCGGCAACGACGGTACCGAAATTCAAGGCCGGCAAAGCACTCAAAGATGCTGTGAAATAAGATCGCAGTAGTATTTCTATAAAAGAAAACCGCCCCATGCAGGGGCGGTTTTCGTTGTGCGACAGAAAAGTATGATATACTTACGAGAGAAGTAAAATACAAAATTGTGAAAATGAAATCCATTACGTACATGCTTCCTATTGTTGTGCGCGCGATTTTTTATGTTGTCGTGTGCGGTGTTTTGTTTGTTGGTGATATTGTTTTGGCGGGGGATGGTGCCGGCCAAGGGTTGATTGCGGTGATCAATAGTAATTTTTCCGGTATGGCAGATGATATGCAGAACAATCCAGGTGGTTTTATCACATACAATGCCACAACAGCAAATCCTGCAGCTCCTGTTACAATTCCGATATTATATCCCAATTCTTTCGAAGAAAACATAGACGTCAGTATGTATGGCTCTGTTGTGGCAGATGCAATGGGGTCGACATTGAATGCACATAATCTTCCGTTATCGGATAGACCGAGAGTGATGTTAGTGAAAACCATGGCAGAAGCTGATACTTTCGTGCGTCCAGAATACGTTGCAAAAGGCATCCGTGCGGCAACTGACGCCGGAGCGGATGTAATCAACATAAGTCTGGGATTTCCGGCAAACCCAAGTGATTCTGAGGTGCGAGAGATTGAAAATGCACTGCAATATGCGAAATCTAAAGGTACTGTGGTTGTGGCGGGAGCGGGTAATGATGGTGACAAAGATCCTGTATTGCGGTATCCCGCCAGTAGTGCACATGCTATTTCCGTCGGTGCCTATGATGCCGCAACAGGGTATCCGACAAGTTATACGTCGGGGGCAGGTGATAGCCGCCTTGATTTTATGGCGCAAATTCCCCAAAATATTTATGGACCCAATACGACATCCACACTTCCTGGGACGTCGTTTGCGGCGCCTGTTGTGGCTGCCAATGCTTATATCTTAAAACGATCACAAGATCCGCGTTATGATACGGATGGTGATGGCACGCTCAGCGTTGACGAAGTGCGTCAGGGTATCAATGATGAGGCGGGTAGAAGATTTTCCGATACGCACAGTATCAAATATGATAGGAAGAAACTCTTGGAATCTCGCGGCTATAAATCTGGTGCTCTGAAGGTTCTAGATGTGCAACCACTTGGCGAAGTTGTGTCTTATAACCCCAATCGTGAAGAGAGTTACATTAAGGATTCCTACCTCAACACAGGGCGCTTTAATGAATTTTAC
>CAYRUU010000001.1:0-61255 GCA_964427825.1 uncultured Micavibrio sp. | reverse complement strand
AGCGTTTCCAAATTGGAAATATTAAAGTGTCCGACGGCAATCCCCTGTTGTCGTGCCTGCATCAAAACGTCGCGTAGTATGTGCATAGTTTTTACATTACAAATACCGCGCCTTGCGTGGCGCATGCTGTTTTTCCATTGTACATGATTTTGACATATATGCCCATGTGCAAAACATCCGCAAAAAGACCCTAGTACAAGATATGGACGAATAGCAGCAAACATGCTACGATTGATGAGTATACGCATTGTCGGCATGTTCGCACAACCGTAGATAATGACTATTTTCCTCCTCACTATGCACATCACCTATCACGGACTCTCCTGCATCAAACTGGTCGCCAAAACCGCCGGACGCGGCAGCGACGACGTAACGATCATCTTTGCGCCCTATGATAAGGATTTCGGTTTGCGCCCATTACAGAGCAGCGCGGACATTGTCCTTGTGCCACTGGATGGTCCCATGTTCAACAACGCTGCCGGACTGCGCGGTGATGCTGTCGTCATTGATCGCCCGGGGGAGTTTTCCGCCAAAGGCATTAACATCATCGGCAGGGATGCGCCCGCCGACTTGCGCGGTGGCGCTACGCGTGGCAACACCGTTGTGTTTGTCGTGGATGTGGAAGACATGAAAGTCGCCTATCTTGGCGGTGTGGGTATGGAACTCCCTGTACACGTCATGGATATCCTCGGCGATATTGACATCTTGTTTCTTCCCGTGGGCGACACCGAAGGCTTGGACGGAAAAACTGCAGAAATCATTGCGCGCAAGATTGAGCCACGTATTATCATCCCCATTCAGTACAAAACCAAAGGTGTCACATCCGCGCAACTGCGTTCCTCCGACGATTTTTGCGACGAAATCGGCAACTGCCCAAAAACCGCCGAAGAAAAGTACATCGTAAAAAAAGCAGACATTGAAAACGTTAGCATGCGTATCGTTACACTCGCCGTTGTCTAGTATCCTATGTTTGAATCACTGGAACGCAAAATTAACGAAATTCGTCAGCAGCCGGAGCATATACGTCTCCGCTACATGTGGGGAGCACTCATCATCTCCATGATTTTCATTTTTGCCATTTGGATCATGTCTATTCGCATCAACTTCGTTCATGTCCGTAACGACGACCGCTCGCAAGCTACAGTTGACAACATCCAACAGCAAATCAACGACATAGGAGACACTACACAGCGCATGCAACAACAGCAACGTGACAACGGCGTATCTATTCAAGATCTCCTTTCGCAACCGCAAACACAGCAAGGCACACAGTAAACCGTGGTGGCTTCATGCGACGCGCACGTTCTGTAAAAAACCGCGCACCGCATGAGGACAACACAACAAATACACATATGCAACGAAAAACAACACGGGATTTCTGGTGTTTTTCTCTTTTGTTCTCACTAAATGACTCTTCAACAGTTAATCATTACCCCTATGGCCAAAAAAACAACACTCTTTGACAATCACGTGGGCATCACGCCGCAGCCCATCGTGGAAGAAATGCAAAAATCCTACATGGAATATGCCATGAGTGTGATTATTGCGCGCGCATTACCCGATGTGCGCGACGGTCTCAAGCCCGTTCATCGTCGCATCCTGTATTCCATGTGGAAAACGGGCCTGCGCTCCACGGCAAAGTTTCGCAAAAGTGCCACTGTTGTTGGTGAAGTACTCGGCAAGTACCATCCGCACGGCGACAGTGCCGTCTACAACACTATGGTGCGTATGGCGCAAGACTTTTCCATGCGCTATCCACTGATCTGGGGGCAAGGCAACTTCGGCTCTATGGATGGTGACAGTGCCGCCGCCTATCGCTATACTGAAGCAAAACTCATGCCGATTGCCGACGAAATCCTTTTGGATATTGAAAAAAACACTGTGGACTTCCAACCAAACTTTGACAGCGTCCACCAAGAACCCACCGTATTGCCCGCAAAACTGCCACAGCTCCTCTTGAACGGCACCATGGGCATCGCCGTGGGTATGGCAACCAACATCCCTACACACAACCTTCGTGAACTTACTGGAGCCATCACACACCTTGTGGATAATCCCAAAGCGGACATTGACGACCTGATGCAATTTATTCCCGGTCCGGACTTTCCCACTGGTGGCATGATCTATAACCACAACGACATCCGCGAAACCTATGCCACCGGACACGGCAAGATCACCATGCGCGCAAAAGCAGACATTGTGGAAAGCAAGAGTGGACAATTCTCCATCATTGTCACGGAAATGACCTACTTAACCAACAAAGCAACCCTCATTGAAAAAATTGCCACATTGGTCAAAGACAAAAAACTCCTCGGCATCAGAAGCCTGCGCGACGAATCCAACAAAGACGGCGTACGCATTGTTATTGACCTCAAAAAGGAGGCCTACCCGCAAAAAATCCTCAACAAACTCTACTCCTACACGGATTTGCAAAAAAACTTCAACGTCAACATGCTTGCACTTGTTGACGGCATTGAACCGCGCATCTTGAACCTCAAAGAAATTTTAGAATACTACATCCTCCACCGTCGCGACGTCGTAGTACGACGCACACAATTTGACTTGGATCGCGCGCGCGAACGAGCGCACATTTTGGAAGGATTGTGTACAGCATTGGATCACATTGACGAAGTGATTGACACGATCAAGAAGTCGCGCACCAAAGAAACCGCCCACGACAATTTACGCAAGCGTTTTAAGTTTTCCGACATCCAAGCAACCGCCATCTTGGAGATGCGCTTGCAAACCTTGGCGGGACTGGAGCGCAAGAAACTGGAGGACGAACTCAAAGAGAAGTTGCGCCTCATCAAACAATTGGAAGCCATCTTGAAAAGCGAAAAGTTGCAAAAACAAATCGTGAAAGACGAGCTGCAAGAACTGACCGACAAATACGGCGACGCACGACGCACCAAGGTCTTCAAATCCGCTGTCGGTGAGTTCAAGCAGGAGGATCTTGTTCCCAACGAAGAGGCTATCATCACCCTCACCACGGACGGCTACATCAAGCGTATGAACCCCGATGTCTACCGCGTACAAAAACGCGGTGGAAAGGGTGTGATCGGCGCCACAACAAAGGAAGACACCAGTGTGGCGCATATGCTGTCCATCATGACACATGACGATCTCTTCTTCTTCACCAATACCGGCAAAGTCTACCAAACCAAAGCCTACGAAATCCCCGAGTCCGCACGCACGGCAAAAGGCAATGCCGTTGTCAACTTCCTCCAACTGTCGCAAGAGGAGCGCATCACCGCCATCATCCCCTTCAACAAAGACGATCAGTTTGCCTTTCTCTTCATGACCACTCTCCGTGGTGTTGTGAAAAAAGTCAAAATCAAAGACTTTGACAACGTGCGCCGTAATGGACTCATCGCCATCACACTGAGTAAAGACGATCAGCTACGCTGGGTTAAGCCCACAACTGGCAAAGACACTATCATCCTCTCCACGGCACGCGGACAAGCCATCCACTTCAAAGAAGCCAATGTGCGCGCCATGGGACGCAATGCTGGTGGTGTACGTGGCATCCGCCTGCAAGGCGATGATCATGTAGTGGGCATGGATGTTATGTTTGCCAAACAAAAGGGCACCGCGCTCTTCATCATCACATCCAATGGCTACGGTAAAAAAACAGCTATGTCACAGTACAAAGTCCAAGGACGTGGCGGTAGCGGCATCAAAACGGCAAAAATAACGACAAAAACTGGTCCGATTGTCAGCGCCTACGTTGTCAGCACGGACGACAACAGTGATATCATCATTACCAGCGCCGCCGGACAAATCATCCGCACACCCCTCAAAGACATCTCCACACTCTCCCGTGCAACCCAAGGTGTGCGCATCATGAAACCGCGCGCCGGCGATACTATTGCCGCCGCCACGATTTTATAGCATGCGCCATTTGGCGAAAAAGCGAGTATCCTCCACTCGCTTTTTCTTTTTGTATACATGTGCACGTCATTGCGCAGAACCGATTGTCAAAAATGCTTTACAATCTCTGCGCAACAATCATATGCGTCCTTGCACACAACGTAAAAATGTGCTATAATAGAAGATGTAAAGGATTTGGGTGAAATTCTCAATAGAGGATTTTCTTATTAAAATTTTTTTTGATAAGGAGGACCAAATTTTTTCATATTGCGCAAATAGCGCAAAAAAAGGGCGCATCTTACGGGGTGCGTTATCACGGGGGGAAAGGACGCGAGCTCTTGGGCACGTAACAGTAGATGATTAAATCTACACCTCTGCCAAAAGACTTCCCTTCTCCGTTGAGCGACAGGCAACAACCTATCGCTCTTCCTTTTTCGCCAACAGAAACCCGCGACATGCGGTTTTTTTGGTGGTAGTATGACGACACTATTTTTAACACCGTGTTTTTTACATCGTAAATCGTAATTCTTACAAAAAAACACCCGCCTGCTGGTCGCGAAGGAGGGTGTTTTGTTTGGAAGATCACCGCGGAGGTGATTATAGCAGTCCCATCAAGTTGAAGAGTGTAAGTGTCATTGCGGGAACAAGCGCAATCAGGACGGCAAACTCGGTTTCTTGGATAGACTGGCGGTGCAAGCGGAAGCTTTTCATTTGTGGTGCCTCGGGGGTTTCCACAGCCGACGCGTCTTGCTCGTCGGTGAGTGCTGCAGCATTGCACTTGCAGCCGCATGTCGGGCATTTCATTTCATCTGACATATTTTTGTTTTTATTGTGTGGATTATGGTGCAATATATTGCATGCCACCGCTTTTTTCCCGACCAAAGAAAAATCGGGTGACAGTCTGTGACTGATGATTCACCCGATTTCATCATTCATACATCCATTATAGCAGAAAAAATCGTGCTCGTCAAACAACACGCAGTCCGCCACCGGCATCCACACACCATGCCGACCGCACAGAGTGTGCATTGTTCACAGAAGTCGACATTTATGGTATACTATAGTATAACCCTGACGCTTCACCGTCACCATATCATCTCTATGTTGCGACTTTTTTCCACAACACGACGTCCGTTTTTCCGCGCTGCTCTTGTTGTCGTGTGTGCCACGGTGTGCATTGTTTATCCGCGTGAGACGCAACGTAATGAACCCGTGCCAACATTTGCCCTCCCGCCGCGCGTCACTCCTGTTGCCACAACCGATCCGGAAGTGCCAATGCAAAAGGTGTGGCCCGTGCCAAACATTGACCGCATGAAGCGCGAGGGCTGCGTTGCCGACGGGCTCTTGAGCGGCTACAACCGTACAAGTAAGGATGTACAGGTGGCGCGCGACAGTGCGTGCTATTTCTTCTCTCGCGCCGTTGAGACGTGGCGTGATTCTCCGAACTTTGCCCAAGTGCGAAAGATCATGGATGAGATCGGGCGCGACGACGTGCTCTACGGCATGTTCATCGCCGAAGCGATTCACAAGAAGGAAAACTATTTTTACTACGCACAAAATCGTCGCTTTGATTTTGCTGCCATGTGCAAAAGCGGTTCCAAAAACTTCTGGGGCGAGCACACGTGCAAACCGTCTTTGGAAGAACCGGAATACCGCGCCTATCTTGCACAAATCACGCACGAGGCGATGGATTTGGGCATTCGCGTGTTTCTGTTCGGACAAGTCTACCATCAAGAAGAGGATGTGAAAAAATCGTTTGTGCAAGTTGTCTTGGATGACATGCGCGCCTACGCCAAAAGCAAAAACATTTCCATTGTGATTGGCGCACAGACCAACGACATCACTGATGAGACCTACCTACGCTTCTTTGACTACATTGAAGGCGGCGTCGGACTGCACCCCGACGGTACAGTGGAAGATCATCCGTGTTTTTCCCGCTGGTATGACAATACGAAAAAAGAGGGATGGTGCTGGGCACTCCTGTGGCATGAGCGATATGTCTCCAAGGCACATCATGTGTTTATCCATTTGGATTGGAGCGGCGTGCGCGGTGATGATATGAGCACGTTTGCCCTGATGGATACGGACCGGCGACACCACACACTGCGCACACTTCATCAAAAATTCACTGCACAAAACGTCGGCTTTCTCCTCCCCACTCTCACACCACTCCCACAAGACAACGGCGGATGCCACGGGCCGCGCCGCAGGTTTTACTCGGCGCATATGAAGTACGGCTGTCCGGATCTTATGGCGATCAACGCCATCATTAACGACGCAAAAAAGTAAAAAACCATGCGCAGACATTGTGCCATGGTTTTTTAGCTATTTTTGGACATCTTGAATCTTGAGGAGACGCGTATTCTCCAACTCCGCGATCGCCTTTTGCACTTCGTCCAATGCCTTTTTCTGTCGCATAAACATCTCCTGCAGCGACAGCTTTGGGCTTGATAATTGCACATCTTCTACGGCGACGCGACACGTTTCCACGCAACATGCCAGTGCATGTATCGCATCCTTGTACATACGTGCCCTAGCCTCATATTGCCCTCGCTCCTGTACAATTTTCTTCTCCAACGTATGGAGAGTCTTCTGAACTTGAGACAATTCTTTCGTCGCCTCCCAATGTATGTTGGCAAGATTGTGCTCTCGTTTTTCCGCCTCTCTAATCTTTTTGAGTAGATCTTGTGGACGTTTACTTCTCCATCCACCCTCGCGTCTTTTTGAGCGCACAGGACGATCTCTTTTTCCCATATTATACCTCCTCTCGCTCGTTTTTATTAAAAAACTCTCCACATGGAAAAGATATCCTAACATGTCACAGTATCACTGTCAATGTTCCACCCTAGCATTCTCCACACACGCATCGGGCGCCCATAGTCCCCGCTGCGCTGCCCGTGCCTCCTTCTGCGCCGCGCGATAGGCTTGCTGATAGGCATGGGCAGCGTTATAGGTGTATTCATAGGCAAACCCCTCCACAATCATCACGGCGCCAAACTGACGCCCATCAGCAAGACGCACATGGCGCAATAGTCGCCCATATCGATCGCGATCCGCCTGCGTCGTGTCCCGTTCAAGGATCACCGTCGCTTCCGAAAGCAGTGCTGCAGCACGCGCCGACGCTTCCGCACCAAAACATTCCACAGCGCGCCGCGGATCCACGGATTCCGGCGTATTAATGCCGATGATGCGCACGGTCTCCCTGCGTTCGCCCGCGTGTACCTTGATCGTATCGCCATCCACAATATCCGTAACAGCAAACAATCCCTCTACAACAAGAGCGCTATGGGCATTATCCGTAGCAGTGTTTGCTGTAGACACCTGCATGACATTTGGCTGCGGCGCACACAGCAAACGCAATTGTGCCAACATGTGCTCGTCAATAAATGGTGCGCGCAGCACAACCAATGCGCACACGGCACACGTCATAATCACTGTATACAAAAATGTTGTCATCTGGCGCGACACCGTTCGTACACGTGCCATGAGTATGCCGATCGTCGCCACCACAAGAACACCCCAAAGAAAAATCATACACGACTGTCTGCGCACAAGATGCCTTTGTATACGCGCATCACATTAGTAAATATAACCGCGAATCACACGGGCGTTTTGACTCAATGTCCGCGTGTTTACCACGCCCCATCCCTTGTAGTTCATTTCCGAAATCGTGATCGTGTCCTTACCCACGGACTCCACATACGCAACGTGTCCATAGCGCGCATCTTCCGTTGTCACGACAATCGCCCCTACCTGCGGCCTCTTCCCTGTAGCATAACCTGCCGCGCGCGCATTGTACAACCACGCACCGGCATTACCACGCCACGTCACCGTACGCTTGTTTGCCACATGGTACGTGCAATAACCGTAGGGAAAACTATTACCCGCGCGTCGCGCTTTGGATGTGTTTTTCACGACGGAACTGCCGAGATTGGTACTACCTGTCCCGGTTGCCACATAGTCACGCGGCACAAGAATCGGCTCCACCGGACGCGGAATTTCCTTGCGCCCACCCGGCACAAACACCTCCGCACCAACCTCAATTTCTCCGTTTGCTGGTAAACTATTGTACGCAATAATCTCTTTGCGATCAACTTTATATTGCTCGGCAATCTTATCCACCGTGTCACCTGCTACCACTTTATGCTTCACACCGGAGTCAGGCAAAATAAACAGCGTATCGCCCGGCGCGATGTCGTCAATGTTTTCAATTTCATTTGCCCAAAATAGCGTCTCCGTCGTCACGCGATACTTCGCTGCAATCGTGCTCAGCGTGTCACCCACCTGCACGGTGTACAGGATCACGTCACCTTCGTTCTCCGGATCACTCGCCCCTTCGCGACGCGGCGGGATAATCGCTGCATCTCCCAATAACTCCTCGCTGGTATTCGTCAAAACGCTCATCTGCGACTCCTGTGATGCCTTTTCTTTCAGCTCCGCCGTCGTCACCTCACTGCGCGAATCACTGACAATACTGTTGTCTAAAATCAAGCTTGATTCTCCCGTTCTACCAACAATACCCGTCGGCTTGTTGTATGCCGTCAAATAGCCCATGAGATAGGAATCGTCGTCGTTGGCGCGCGCGGAAATATTGCCAAAAACAATGAGTGTAGCGATCACCACAAGCACCGCTAAACTACCGTTGTGACGAATAAAATGACCGATGCCAAAGAATGACCGTTGACGAAAAGACTCGATTGTGATGTGTTCAATCGCAAGATAAACGCTATAGAGCCGTGAAAATGCGTTGCGACAAGCGCGACATTTTTTGGAAAATCGTGAAATAGCTGTTGCGTCCTTGACATGGTTGTACGCGTAAGGTGATCAAGACAAGGCAGTCACCATCTGCGCAAACCTTATTTTTTAGACTTCTTCTATTATAGAGACATCCGGCATTTTGTCAAAATTACATCTGGGCGATTCTGTGGTAACATGAGAGTATAGTTTTTATTTACTGAAAGAGTCATGACAAAAGATCTCTACGACTTGAAAATGGAGTATTTGGAGTATTTGGAGTCAGAACTCCACCGCAGCCAAAAAACCATCCAAAACTACGACCACTATTTGGAACGTTTTGTGGATTTTGTCAATGTACACTGCCAATCGTGCGAACCGAGCGACATCACCATGACGATCGTCCGCAAATACCGCGTTTTCCTCAATCGTCACACCGTGCCGCACACAGGCGAGCCCTTCAGCATCGCCACGCAAAACTACCACGCCATCGCTCTGCGCAATTTTCTCAAATACCTCGCAAAAAACGACATTGCCACCTTGTCAGCAGAAAAAATTGACATCGGTAAGAATCCCGAGCAGCCCGTCACCTTTTTGGAAGATGATGAAATCGTGCGTCTCGTGACGGCCGCTGAGGGACCGGATGTGTCGTCACTACGCGACCGTGCGATTTTGGAGTTGCTGTTTTCCGCAGGACTACGCGTGTCAGAAATCGTCGCACTAGACCGCGACAGTCTCAATCTTGACCGCCAAGAATTCAGCGTACGCGGCAAAGGTGGTAAGGTGCGCATCGTCTTTATCTCCGACGCGGCAAAAAAAGCCCTAGAAGCCTACCTCGCAAAACGCGGTGATATTGATCCGGCGCTCTTTGTGCGCAACAGTAGGCATGGACGCAAAGAAACCGAAAGTGGCGGCCTGCGTCTCACGTCACGCAGTATTCAGCGCATCGTCAAAAAATACGCCGCCAAAGCCGGTATTGTCAAAAATGTCCATCCGCACACCCTACGCCATACCTTTGCCACCGACCTGCTCCACAACGGCGCCGACATCCGCTCCGTGCAAGCCATGCTCGGACACGCCAACATCACCACAACGCAAGTGTACACACACGTCACCAATAAAGGTCTCAAAGAAGTCCACAAAAAATTTCACGGCAAGAAGAAGATATAAAAAACGTGTGCAAGATTGCACGCGCTTGACTTGTATTTCTATTCTGGCGGCAGCACGGTGTGCCGCCGACGTCGTGCGTCTTCACCGCACTCCACATACAGATAGAGTGCTCCAAAAATAATTATTGCAGAAACAATCAGGGGGAGAAATAAAATAACAACGATACATTTTCCAATGATTGTACCCATGGTCATCTCTTCTTTTCTCATGGCATCCTCCTTTTTTTATAGAAAAAAAACACCACATTAGCGGTGCTCATTGATAAAGAACATTTGTTATTTTCCTAAGGATAATTCTACCACAAAACACCCCTTACGACAACATGCGTGTACTATATGCCAATAAGCTGTGCAAGATCCATCCATGGCGACAATTGCGCCGTACGCGCAACATAGCCCGCAAAAACAATGGCACTTGTGCGATGCACGCCCACATGCAAATGCTTACGCTCACCGTCGGTCTCACGACTGCCATCTTCTCCAAGTTGCGCAAACACCTCGCCAACCGCCACCACATCACCAACGCGATGTGGTGTGTAGTGTACGGCAAGGTGTCCGTAGAGTACCGTGATAGACTCGTCGCCATAACGACACTCCTGCACAATCACACCGCCATAGCCATTGACATTTTGTTTGACGCGCAGTGCACCGGTGCACACCGCCCGCACGTAAACGCGCTGTTGGATCTCATCGGGAAAGACTTCAAAATCCGTTCCCGTATGGTATCCAGAAAACCGTTCCGGCTGCACCGGCGACGATGCGGGATCAATAAGGATGCCAAACGGTTTTTTGGTGATACGCTCCACAGCGCGGTCCATCGGCCATGCAAATGCCAGTTGTACGGGCGCCACCTCTTCCGCCGGCACCACATCCCGCTGTAGAACCACGCTTCTACTTGTGTCGCTTTGGGCATGTTCTTGATGTACTAGTGCGACGTCACGCTCCACAGTCACCTCCTGCACCGTCTCCGTGGCAAAAAAGATCCACCACACTACCACACCAACAAACGCACAGGCGCTGACGATCACTGCCCAAGAGATGATTGCTCTTTTTTCATGATGCATGATCATTGTGCACTACAATTTATGTGCGACGTACAAGCGGTGCAATACCACGCGCAAGTTTTTTGAGCCCCGCATCGCGAAACACGACATGCACAATCGTCTCCGTCTGCGCCACCACAATACCCACACCGAACTGTGGATGCTCCACAGCATCGCCATCCACAAACATCTGTTGCACATCGCGCGTCTTCGCATCGGACGGGACCACCGTGTTGACGCCGTATGTCACACGCGTGCGTTTTTTCGTCTGCACGGGTAACAAGAGATCCTGCGGCATGTCGTCATAAAACTGCGACGGCTGATTCATCTGCAAACTGCCAAACAATACACGCTGTCGCGCATGGATAAAAAAGACTTGTTCTTTGGCGCGCGTTACGCCCACATATGCCAAGCGTCGCTCTTCCTCCATTTCCTCTTCGCTCGCCATTGCCCGGCTATGCGGTAAAAGCCCCTCCTCCATCCCAATCACAAACACCACGGGAAATTCCAAGCCTTTCACACTGTGCAATGTCATCAGGTGCACTGCACCACTCTGCTCATCCACAGCGTCCGCATCGCTAGCAAGTGACACATGCTCCAAAAACACCATAAGCCCCTCAAGGCCACGCGCCTGTGCCAACACACTGGAATATAGCTCCTGTACATTTTCCTCCCGCGTCAACCCTTCTTCCGTGCCATCATTCAAAAACGCCTTGTATCCACTTGCCGTATAGAGATGCGCAATCAACTCCGCAACCGTGTGTGTCTCCACATAGGCACGCGCTTCCGTGATCATCGTGCAAAACGCCGCAATAGCATTTCGTTTTGCGCTTGGCAGCCGGTCCGCTATAGCCGCATCCGCACCCACAGCGATGGGGCTGACACCAGCCTTCTCCGCCACAGTCAGCCATGCATGCAGCGTTTTCGGTCCAATGTTTCGCTTGGGCACGCGCAGTGCCCGTTCCAACGCACTCGCGTCAGACGGATTGGCAACAAGACGTACATACGCCAACATGTCGCGTACTTCTTTCCGCTCATAGAATTTCATACCACCAATGATGCGATAGGCTACTTGCTCGCGCATCAGCAACTCCTCCATGACGCGCGCCTGCGCATTAGTCCGATACAGCACCACAAAATCCCGTTCACAATAGCCTTCCTGCTCCATCAACCGCCGCATGGTTGAAAGCACAAATGTCGCTTCGTCAAGCTCATCCTCCGCTTCATAGGTCATCAGTTTTTTTCCGGCGCCATTTTTACTCCAAATGCGCTTATTGGTCCGATGCACCGTTCGCTCAATGATGCCATAGGCAACATCCAACACATTTTGCGGCGACCGATAGTTTTGCTCCAAGGCGATCACTGTTGTGCCGGGAAAATCCTTTTCAAAACGCAAGATGTTTTGCACGTCCGCACCACGCCACTTATAGATTGATTGCCAATCATCTCCAACAACAAAGATATTGCGGTGGTGCCGCGTTAAGAGGCGGATCAGATGATACTGCGCGTAGTTGGTATCTTGATACTCATCCACCAACACAAAGCGCCACCGATCGTTGTAGGCGCGCAAAAGATCGGGGTGTTTTTCAAAAAGTGCACTGGTGAGGCGGATGAGATCATCAAAGTCCATACTGTGGTTAGTGCACAGCCTGTATTGATAGCGTTCATAGATGCGTGCAACTTGCTCGTCGCGATAGGTGTCCGCATGCGTCGCGTATGCCTCCGGCGTCAACAAGTCACTCTTGGCACGCGAAATACTCTCCAAGACACTGCGCGGCGACAGTTGTGTAACCGCAATATCCAATTCCTTCATCACGCGCTTTACTAGCGCCAATTGATCAGCAGCGTCAATGATCGTAAAATTGCGCTCATAGCCGATGCGATCGGCGTGATCGCGCAAAATCCACACACATGTACTATGAAAAGTACCCACCCATGGCAGTGCGCCATGCCCGTGCAGCAGATCAGCAACACGATCGCGCATCTCACGTGCCGCTTTGTTGGTAAATGTCACCGCCACAATAGCGTGTGCCGCAACGCCATGATGCCGGATCAAATAGGCAATACGTCGTGTCAGGGCTGTTGTTTTGCCAGATCCCGCACCAGCAAGCACCAAAAATGGTCCCTCAAACGCCATGACGGCTTTTTTCTGTTGCGGATTCAGTTGTGCCAAAATCGGATCATTCATAGTGTTCATTGTACCACTGAAATCACTTTGTGGGCTATACTTCTCCATTTAAAACATAGGATAAAATATGGTATGATGACAATGGGTAAACGATATCGTGCCGCACATGCTACATGTTGCGGCGATCCCATAATTATAAACATCCTATTCTCTATATGCGTCTTGCAACGATCCTGCACAAAACACCCCTATCCCTACACACCCTTGCTACCACATTCGCCGCCATCATCGCAACACGGCTTGTTGTGGAGTCATGGGTCAATCACTTCACGCCACGTAGTGGTATCTTCTATTTTACCGAAACGGTTCACACGATGCTCTTTTTCGCCACACTTTTTCTCGCATGCACCCTTCTCATCATCACCCTCACACGCACCACCGTATACGCCACAACAACCCTGCTACTTCTTGGCTTTCTACTCACCGTGTGTCCGCCGGTTTTGGATATGGTGATTGCACACTGGTTTTTCAGCGGTGTATCTTTTTGGAGTTATTCTCTCTTTGACGGCGTGGGTGGTCTGTGGCACAGTCTGTGGACATTTTTTGGTGATAGTCCCACAAGCGGTATCACCTATGGCACACGCATCATGATTGCCATTGCCATCATTGGCATTAGCACCTATGTCTATGCCACAACACGTACCATCTGGCGCACCGTTACGGCTGGTGTTGCTGTCTACATCATCTGCTTTATGATGAGCGCACTCCCCTCCATCCTCACCATCCTTCTACACGACACCCACCTGCGCACCACAGGCGCCGACGTGGCAGGATTTATCGCCTCGCCCACAACCATCCTTACCACACCCATCACCGATATAGCAAGTTCCGGTAACATCAAAATGTCTCTCGTCTATGCCATAATCTTTCCATGTGTGACTGTGCTTCTGTGGTGTATTCTCCGCCGTGCGCAATGCGTTTCTCTGCTGCGCAACATACGTCCCGTGCAAACACTGTACCACAGCGGACTGTTGTTGGTGGGCATGGCGCTCGCATGGCATTTCACCGACACCACCGTTTTGTGGACACCTTTTTCCATTGCGGCGGTGATTGTTGCACTACTTGCTGTTGTGATGGCATGGTACGCTACGGTGATATTCAACGATATTATTGACATTGATATTGACCGCATCAGTAATCCCATGCGCCCGCTCGTGATCCGCAGTATTAGCGTAGACACCTATCGCTCCATCGGTGTTTTCCTTACCATCCTATCCTGCGTCTACATTGCACTCCTTCTTCCCCATGCCGCCATCCTCCTTATTGGATACCACGCACTATCCTACCTCTACAACACGCCGCCGCTGCGCCTCAAGCGCTTTCCCATCATTGCAACATTTCTTGCAGCAATCGCGTCATTTTTCATTGTCGCCATCGGATTCATCCTCATCAACCCCACGCATGACCTCCACACATTCCCTATACGCATCGGCATCCTTCTCATTGTCGCCTACACAATCTCCCTACCCCTTAAAGACCTCAAGGATATCCGCGGCGACAAAAAACATCGCGTTTTTACTGTGCCCGTACTTGCCGGTGAACGTGTCGGACGCATCATCATCGGTAGCGGTATTCTCGCGTCATTTCTTCTCAGCATCTTCTTACTCAACACGCGCACACTCTTTCTGCCTGCCGTCCTCATTGGCAGTATAGCATTCTGGACCGTCATCGCGAGGCGCAGCAACACCTTCCGTTTCTCACCGCATGCAACATTGTGGATCGTATTCGGATGCGTCGCATTGTATGCGAGCATTCTTGCATTCACACTTCTCGGCCTAGCATCGTAGCCACGCGCGCCACATCACGCCACTGCGCCACCGACAATTCCTGCGCACGCGCATCGGGCGCAATCCCGCACTGCACAAGTATTTGTATCGCAGATTGTTTTGACACGTGAAGACCATTGGCAAGGTTGTTGGCAAGTGTTTTGCGACGCGCACTGAATCCGATGCGCACAATGCGAAAAAAATCGGCATCCGGTCGCACATGTACGCGCCGTGTAAGCATTACCACCGCACTGTCTACCGCGGGCACAGGCTCAAAGTCCGTACGGTCCACCGTTTGCATATAGCGCACATCACAATAGTACTGTGCCGCCACGCTCAGTACACTCATCTGCCCCGGCGCGGCGCATAACCGCTCTGCCACCTCCTTTTGTACCATCACCACCATCACCTGTGGCGGACGATCCAGTTCCATAAACAAGCGCAGAATTGGTGCCGTGATGTAGTACGGGATGTTTGCCACAGCCTTGTAGGCAGACCCCTGTGATGCTGTTGCGCGGTCAATGATCTGTGTCACGTTACTCTGTAAAATATCATCGTGGACAAGTATCACATGCGCGCTATCGGCAAAGCGTTTGCGCAAAACCTCAAGTAGCCGTTTGTCCTTCTCAATGGCAATCACATGTCCCGCGCGCGCAGCAAGAGCGGTCGTCAATACGCCATCCCCTGGACCCACTTCTAAAACAACATCGGATGACGTCACCGCCGCATAATCCACAATGGCGCGTACCACGGCGGCGTTCTGCAGAAAATTTTGACCCAAGGATTTTTTGTGTACAAATTTTTTCATGATATTTCCTTCTATGTTCTTATCACGTATACTAGAGGAGAACGCTCCACTACACAAGATCCGTAACAACCTCACGCGCGCCACATCATAGTAACAGTCCCACACACAACTTATGCATCTCTTCACTGCAACACTCACCAGCACACCAGCAATCTTCCACTATACTCACACACTCGCACCCGCAGTCACGGAATGGTGGATCATAATAATTGCATTTTTGTCTGCACTCAGCGAATCAGTGCCCATCGTCGGCATCATGGTACCCGGACAAACACTAGTGATCGGCGCGGGTTTTCTGGCAAAAGCTGGGCTATGCAATCCCCTCATACTCTTCATCTTGGCGGCGCTCGGCGCCATCGTCGGTGACTGGATCGGCTATGCGATCGGCAGGCGTTATGGCAATGCCTTCTTGCAACGATTTGCACGCTTCGTCTTCATCTCGCAAGACAATCTTGCGTGGACAGCCTCTCTTCTGCGTAACCGCACCGGTAAGGCACTTGTGTTTGGCAGACTGAACTCTTTGACACGCGCGCTTGTTCCGTTTGTTGCCGGATCTTCGCAAGTACCCCTGCGGACATTTTTTGTCTATAATATTTTTGGTGGCACACTCTGGGCGGGACTCTACGTGGCACTCGGCTACTTTTTTGGACACAGCTATGATGTCCTGTCGCGCACCCTCGGAGAGGTTGCTTTTTGGTTGATTGTTTTGTGTATTGGCGTAGTAGTTCTGTGGAAAAAATACTGTCCCGCACCGCACACCGCCACGCACCAACAATCACAAGAGTGCTAGTGAATTTCCTCCATCTTCACCGCAATCACACCCGCCCCCAGTGATGCAATTTTTTCAAAAGCCACCTTGTCCAAGTCAATGATACGCCCCGGCACAAACGGACCGCGATCATTGATGCGCACAATCACTGACTTTCCATTGTCCATGTTTGTCACACGCGCATACGACCCAATGGGCATCCACGGGTTTGCCGCCGCCATCGTTCCCGTGTGACTATACCACGAACACGCCCCCTTGTGTGTTTTACTCACCGTAACCTTCGTGCCCTGCACCACCTCCTCTATCACCGGTTCCTTGGTCACTTCTTCGCCGATCACCTGACGCTTCACCTCCGCGCCGTCATGATACGCCACGCGATACGTGATCGTCTTTGTGCCACTCATTCCCTTTTGCGCAATAATTTTCTTAAGAAAACTCACCGTATCATCTTCTGTTTCCTTTGTGTCAAATGGGATTTTTTTTGTCACAACCTCTTCCACAATGGTCACACGCGTCACCACCACATCCACATCACTCACCACAATATGCGCCCCTACCGGCTCCACAAGATCATCCGGATCCACGTGTACACCCCCACGCGCCAGCGCCTCATCCACACGATCGCGAAACGTCCGCACCGTACGCCGCTCCTTGTCCACCGCCACGGTCATGGTATGCATGCGATCAATCGTAATCACATCCAAGGAAAATACCGGTGTATCCACCGCCGGAAACACACGATCATTTTCCGACACCACCACCCCTGACACCCGCAACACATCACTCACGGTCTGCGCATCAGCACGCGACACAATACTCATCGTCCCATCATCCACAATCGTCACATCCTCCACAAACGCCTGTCGCACAAACGGCTCACCCTCCATGCGCCACACCCACCAAACGGCACCAACAACAACCGCCACCTGACCAACAATCAGCGCATAGCGTCTGAGTAATTTTTTTCGTACACGTGCATGCATGTAATGTATTATAGAGGAAAACCCCCTACAAAGAAAAGCATTGCGCAAAATCATCTTTGTTCTATACTGAAAGCATACAATCATTATTATCATACCACTATGGAGCAATCACGGGACATCTTTTTGTCCATCGTCATCACGCAGTACAACGAAAAGAAAAATCTTGAACGCGGTGTTTTGAATGAGGTGCGCACGTTTTTGGAAAAGCAGCTTTACACGTGGGAAGTAGTGATCAATGATGATGGCTCCACAGACGGCAGTGACGCATTTGTGGCGGACTATGTGACACAGCATCCACAGTTTTCACTGATCAGGGGTGACCACGGCGGCAAGGCCGCAGGACTCCTCAACGGGATTCGTCATGCACGTGGCACACTAATTTGCACACCGGATATGGACATGTCTACACCTGTGTCAGAAGTGACAAAAATGCTCCCCTTTTTTGATCAAGGTTACGATATCGTCATTGGGTCACGTGGCACAGAGCGCCAAAACTTTTCTCTGCTACGCAAAACAGCATCCACTCTGTTCCGTCTTTTTCGCAAGACCTTTCTGCTACGCAACATCAACGACACACAGTGCGGTTTTAAGATGTATCGCACCGATTTGGCACAAAAACTGTTCCCGCGCCTTGACGCCGTTACGCTGAAAAGCGAAGGATGGACAGTGACGGCATTTGATGTGGAACTCCTCTTTATGGCGCAAAAACTCGGCCACCGTATCAAAGAAGTGCCTGTTCACTGGGAAGATGAGGACGTGTCCGACACCAAAAACCGCGGTGGTAAGTTCGTCAAAGAATCCTTGGACATGGCAAAGCAAATCTTGCGTGTACGCTGGAATTGGCTGCGTGGAAAATATCGCTCATAGTAGCGCACACCACATCTGTGCATACACCTCTTATACTTTCGGGCGATATTGCAACGCTTCTGCAATATGTTGCTTCGCAATCCGCTCTTCTCCGGCAAGATCGGCAATCGTTCGCGCAACCTTAATCATGCGAAAGTACGCGCGCGCACTGAGATCCAATTTTTCCGCCGCCGCGCGTAAGATCTGACGCGACGGTACATCCAAAACACAATAGTTTGCTACATCTTTTTGTCCCATTTCTGCATTGATCACATTGCGTGCCCCAAAACGCGCCTGCTGTTGCGCACGCGCCGCCTCCACGCGCGCCCGAATGGTCGCACTATCCTCCCCTTCCGCTATATCGCTATCCAATACATCCACATGGATCCGCGGCACATCCACATGCAGATCAATACGATCCAAAATTGGTCCGGAAATTTTTTGCGTATAGCGCGCAATATGTGCCGCACTGCACGTGCAGTTTTTGTCAGGATCTGTGGCAAAACCGCACGGACACGGATTCATTGCCGCCACAAGAATGAAGTGTGCTGGATAGGTGACGCTAGATTTGGCACGTGCAATCGTCACGATACCGTCCTCCAACGGCTGGCGCAAATTTTCCAGAACCGCACGCGGAAACTCCGCAAATTCATCCAGAAACAATACACCGCGATGTGCAAGTGTAATTTCGCCGGGTCTGGGATTTGTGCCACCGCCGATCAGTGACACCGCCGATGCGCTGTGATGTGGCGCGCGAAACTGTCGTTGGGCAATCAACTGCTCGCTGTGTGATAATAGTCCCGCAACGGAGTAAATTTTTGTAATATCCAACACCTCTTGCTGAGACAGTGTCGGCAAAATAGACGCAAACGTCTTGGCAAGCAGTGTCTTACCTGACCCGGGAGGACCATGAAAAATAACATTGTGTCCACCCGCAGCAGCAATCTCCAGTGCCCGCTTTGCATGCTCGTGTCCGCGCACATCGCAAAAATCCAACGGTGTGCGCATATTTGCATCGGGTGTAATGGGCACATACATCTGCGGTGTCAATATTGCGCGTCCCGTCACATGCTCGGCAAGCTCACGCAGCGACGCCACACCATACACCGTCAGTCCATCCACAGCAGCCGCCTCACGTACATTGTCACGCGGCACATAGAACTCTGTCATACCCGACGCTTTGGCAAAAAGCGCAATCGGCAACACTCCGCTCACGCCACGTACCGTACCATCCAGCGCTAGCTCTCCCACAAATAATTTACCGCGCGCATCAAATGTCAACTGTCCTGTTGCCATCAAAAACCCTAGCGCCATTGGCACATCGTAAATGGGGCTTGATTTTTGCAAATCGGCGGGTGCCAAGTTCACCGTGATGCGCCCACTGTGATGCACCGGTGTAAAACCGCTGTTTTTGATCGCACTGCTCACGCGCTCGCGCGATTCCTTCACAGACACATCCGGCAGACCCACAATGGTGAAGTGGTGCATACCACTGCTGAGCACATCCACCTCCACCTCCACAATCGCCCCATGTAGCCCAACCGTCGCCGCGGATAAAATTTTTGATGGCATACTATTCTCTCAGCGTCGCGACGTCACAAACATACGCCACGCAACAATGAGCGCGCCGCACGTGATGAGCACATCCGCTACATTAAATAATGACACAGACAAAAAAGGTATGTAGTCCACAACACAGCCATAGCGAATACGATCGGCAAGATTGCCAGCCGCCCCCGCAAAAATCATGACAAACGCCACGTGATCTACCGGCGTCCACGTTGTACCACGCCACCATAACCATCCCAAAAACCCCACCACACCAATCCACGTGACAACAAAAACCACATCAGGGAGTCCAATGCCAAATGCAATACCTTTATTGCACAGGTATAACGCGGACATCATCATCTGTCGCGTCATCCACTGATCAACGATGACAAAAAGACCTATAAACGCACTTCCCACAAGAAACCACCGCCCCCGACAATGCGCCGTCATATTCTAAACGTTATGCGGAAATATTTGTGCGCGCCGCAGGATATGCTTTGAGACGTTCTACAGCGATCGGCTCTCCTGTTTCTTCATCAATGCCATACGTGCCCTTGTCCATTTTTTCCAACGCATCATTGACATCACGCAGTTGCGTTTCCAACGAATGCTCCAGGGCGATATTGCCCACATATTGCTCCACCTCCGACGCATTCTCCCCAATCTCATTGCCCAAATCCTCCGGAAACGTCGTTTCATAGCAATCCCCATCAACACAGTCCCCTTTTTTCGCAAAGCGCGCCAATTGTTTTTCCAAATCCTCTTTATCTGTTAACAATGTTTTGTGTAACGCTTCTCGCGTCGCATCATCAAGTGTCATATGCGTGGTGCTAAAAAATGAAACTCCTGCCTCCAGTATACCAAGGCGCCCACAACGTGTCTAGGCAATACCCTTGCACATATCAAAATTAGGTCCCACTCACGTGTCATGCCGACATTATATGTTGCTTCAGACCTCCTGCCCTGAACCTCATTGTTCTTTTTATCAATACATATCTCCCAACCTGAACCGAACTCTTTCCAAAAAACCTACACAAAAATATGCGGCAAATGCACAATATTCACCACCGCACCCTCCGCCATATACACCGCCACAGCATCACAGCGCCACGACGCATCCATCCGATCATGCGCCCGCAAATACGCCTGCGCCGCGGCGGACATCTTGTGCATCTTGTGCGCCGTAATGTGCTCCTGCGGTGGCAAGCGGTGCACATCCGCAACCACAGCGCTCGTCTTCACCTCCACAAAAACCCACTGCTGCTTATCCTTGGCAATAATATCAATCTCACCCACACGCCGCCCGCGCGGATTGTACCAATTGCGTGCCACAATCATGTAGCCCTTGTCCTGCAAAAACCGCACCGCCGCATCCTCCCCAGCGCGCCCCACCGCATGCCCCGCCACACCACCCTTCACACGTTTTTTACGCCACAATCCCATATCACAGAGCTATATTCACTACAACCATTACACCTCCATTGTATCACTGCCATCTTTATTCCGCATCTTTCTCGGCGGATCAAGAAGAATGTCTTCTCTTGAGTACTATGATGGTGATTTTTAAGCAATAAACGATCTCACAGCTCTCACGGATAAAAGATGCAAAAATATCCGAAGCGCACTCTTTTAGATACAACTCTTGCATTTTTTGCCATCTTCCCCTATACTGACAAGACACGGTGGAGAGGATAATTATTAAACAAGTGAAGATTCATGCGGCGCACGGTCGTGTGAACGTCGGGGATGGTTTAATCTCGCGACGAAAACTGTTTGATGGTTTCCGCTTTGATTGTGGAAATTTTTGTGTTTTGCTCCGATGGTATAATCATCTAACGTCCGATGGGGCGCGGACACCTAAACGCACTATGTCAAAATTGGAAAGTCTCCTCGACAAGATCGTGGAGGAAGTAAAAGCAGGAAGCAAAAAAGTCGATAAACCCGCCATAGCGGACACACCGCAAGAGGACATCGCCGCAGCGGAAGACCAGACCGTCACACAGGCGGCATCGACAAAAAAACCCACTCCCGCAGCACCGCAAGCCGCAGCGTCAGCTATGCAGCAATTACTTGACGGGCAAGATCTCCACATTCCCCGCGTGGGCGATGTGATTGACGCCACAGTGATTGATATTTCCGCAAACATCGTCCTTTTGGATATCGGGCCCATCGGCACCGGTATGGTGATCGGACGCGAAGCAAAGAGCGGTTTAGCAGAGGATGCAAAACTCCGTGCAGGCAGCAAAGTGCAGGCAACGGTTGTGGATCTTGATAACGATGACGGCTATATTGAACTTTCCATCCGTGAAGCGTCGTATGAGCGCGCCTGGGATGATTTGCGCGCAAAAATGGACGACAAAGAAACGATTGCCGTTAAAATCATGGACGCCAACAAGGGCGGACTTATGGTGGAGATCAATGGCGTCACAGGCTTTTTGCCCGTTTCACAACTTTCCAGCAAAAACTATCCACGCGTGGAGGACGGTGACAAGAATAAAATCCTTGAATTGCTGAAGCGCTTGGTCGGGCAAGAGCTCGGCGTGCGTATTATTGACATCCACCAAGTAGATGAGAAACTGATCGTCTCCGAAAAAGCCGCCCACAGCGATCGCGAACGCAAGATCATTGCCGGATTGACCGTTGGCGACACCATCACCGGCGAAGTCAGCGGCGTTGTGGACTTTGGCGCATTTGTTAAATTCTTCCCCTCGCACACTGACTCCACGGAGGACGACGATCGCCTGGAAGGACTCATCCACATCAGTGAACTTGCATGGCAGTTGATTGACAACCCGCGCGAAGTGATCAAGGTTGGCGATAAAACGGAGGCCAAGATCATCGGTATTGACGACACACGCATCTCCCTCTCCATCAAGGCACTCAAGGAAGACCCGTGGACCAAAATCACCGACAAGTATGCCGTTGGTGGCATCTACCAAGGCAAAGTGGACAAAATTACGCATTTTGGCGCATTTGTCTATCTTGACAGCGACATCCACGGCTTGGCGCACGTCAGCGAGTTTCAAGAAATGTATCCCGGTAAAAAACTGGATGAGAAAATCGAATCCAAGAAGGAGTACATGTGGAAAGTTCTCTCCATTGAACCGAAAGAACACCGTATGGGACTTGTATTGATTGACGACAAGAAGATGAAAGAACTGCAAAGCGCACAAGACACCGTGGCAAAAGAAGAGCCGGAGAAAGAAAGTGATAGCACCGCTGCAGAGGAAAAACCACGCATCACAAAGAAGAAGTAGTCCAAAAACGCGCCCGCGTCTACAAAACGGGCGCGTTTTTCACAAAAATACACAATCATTATACTCCACAAACACCTATGCAGTACAACAATATTTTCATCATCTCTGGCCCTTCCGGTGCAGGCGAAGATTCCGTGATCCAAGGACTAAAAACCAAAAACGCAGATATGCACGTTGTCACAACCACAACAACGCGCGCCATGCGCTCCGGAGAAACAGAAGGCAATCCCTACCACTTTGTCACAGTGCAACAATTCCAGGACCTGATTGCCCAAGACGCCCTCGTGGAATGGGCACAACACTACAACGGGCAGTACTACGGTGTCACACACAAAGCGTTTGACGACATTACTTCTCAAGGCAATATCGCTCTGTGGAAGATTGACTACAAGGGCGTCCTAACAGCAAAAAAAATCTTTCCCAATATCATTGCCGTTTTTCTCATGGCGGAATCCTTGGAGGTCTTGGAGGAACGTATCCGCAGACGCAGTGACGTGACGGAAGACTATGTGATAGAACGCATGGCCTACACCAAAGAGTGGCTGCAGCACACAGACATCTATGACTACACCGTCATCAATCGCCAAGGACATCTCAATGACGCCATTTCTGACATTGAAAAGATTATCCGCACACACAGTCGTCCCACAGTATAGCACCCCCTTTTCTCATGAAAAATCTCGTCCTCCATGTTCAACACCAAAACGCACTGCACCGCATGTGGCACGATGGCGACACGCTGATCATTGGTGTATCCGGCGGACCGGATAGTATGTGCTTATTGGATGTCATGACGCGCATTGCGCACAAAGAGGACCTGACACTGATCGTTGCGCATGTAAACTATCGCTTGCGCGGTGCGGATGCCGATGCCGACGAAGTACTTGTTGCAGAAACGGCGCACCATCACGGACTGCATTACCATGTTTTACACCCTACAAAAACAACGCGCCATCCATCCGAAAATACTCTGCGCACTACGCGCTATACATTTTTTGAAAAACTGCGCATGCGCTACGACGCAAGCGCCATCCTCGTCGCCCACACACAAAACGATCAGGCGGAAACCATTCTCCTCCACCTCTTGCGTGGCGCGGGACCAAACGGACTGCGCGGGATGTCCATGACATCACCCTCCCACATCGCACGCCCGCTCCTTGACGTAACGCGTGACACCGTGCACGACTATATCACCGCGCGGCGCATCCCCTTTCGTATTGACAGCACAAACACCAACCCCGCCTACACCCGCAATCACATTCGCCATCGGCTCATCCCCTATCTCGCGCGTCATTACAACCCCAACATCATCGCAACCCTCGCTCGCACAGCACAAAACATCACACACTCTTCCGCGCCAGCACCGTTTTGGCATAGTGACCGCGCCACACGCACAAGCACATTTCATGCAAAACACTTTATTGCGCTCTCCCCAGACAAACAGCGGCACACCCTCTACACCATGATCACGGAACTGTGCGGCTCCTCCACCGCTATTACCAAAAACCGCATTGACGAACTACGCAAGATCATCACAAGCGCAAAGCCAAAAATATTGCAATTTACAAGTAAAAACTTGAAACTCCTGAAAAAAAATGATACAGTATACCTTGTATGTACTGAAAAATAGTTTCTTTTTTGCATACAAAAATTTCTAATCATTTCTGACAATATCACTATGGATAAAATCATCAAAAATTCTTCGCTAATCATTGTGGTTGGTATGCTCCTGCTGATGTTCCTATTCCTCTCCACGAGCTCAAAAGAAAAACCTGAGGATATTTCTCTCACACAGCTATCGCAAGAAATCAATGAAGACAAGATTGATAAAATCGCCGTGTCCGCCGATAACAAGGTTTCTGTAACACTCAAAGATGGCAAGGAGCAAAAAACCAACAAAGAGGCTGATGCCAGCCTTACGGAAACCCTACGTAACTTCGGCGTTGATCAAGAAAAACTCAAAAATGTCCCCATCACCGTTGAAACACGATCCGGCTGGGCGATGTGGAGTGCGATTCTTATTCCCGCCCTACTACCCATCCTCATTATCGGCGCTCTCATTATTTTCATGATGAAGCAGGCCATGCGCGGCAACAACCAAGCAATGATGTTTGGTGCATCGCGCGCGCGCATGATTGACCCTAAAGACCCCAAAAACCGTACACAATTCAGCGATGTTGCCGGTAATAAAGAGGCTAAGGAGGAATTGATTGAAATCGTGGATTTTCTTAAGGAACCCAAAAAATTCCGTGACCTTGGTGCCAAAATCCCCAAGGGCGTTTTACTCCTCGGTCGTCCAGGAACGGGGAAAACTCTGCTCGCGCGCGCCGTCGCCGGCGAAGCGGGTGTACCATTTTTCTCCATTAGCGGATCGGAATTTGTGGAAATGTTTGTCGGTGTTGGTGCGTCGCGTGTTCGTGACCTTTTCAAACAAGCAAAGAAGCACGCTCCTGCCATTGTGTTTATTGATGAAATTGACGCCGTCGGACGTCAGCGCGGCACGGGTCTCGGTGGCGGCCATGACGAACGTGAACAGACACTCAATCAAATCCTTGTGGAAATGGATGGCTTTGACAACCAAACAAATGTCATTGTTATAGCAGCAACCAACCGTCCCGACGTCCTTGATCCGGCGCTATTACGTCCGGGTCGTTTTGATCGGCGCGTTACAGTAGACCTGCCGGACATTGAAGACCGTAAAGCCATCCTTGCCATTCACGCGCAAGGTAAAAAGCTTGCTGAAGACGTAGATTTGGAACGCGTCGCACAACGCACGGTAGGTTTTTCCGGTGCGGATCTCATGAACCTGATGAATGAAGGTGCATTACTTGCCGGTCGTCGCAACAAGAAAGAAATCGACATGATTGATATCGTGGATTCCATTGAAAAAGTCCTACTTGGTCCGGCACACAAAAACAACCGCTTGGACGATCACGAGAAAAAAATCGTCGCTTATCACGAAGCTGGTCATGCCATTGTCGGCGCAAGCCTGACCCACACCGATCCAGTGCACAAGGTCTCCATCATTTCACGCGGCAGCGCTGGAGGCTATACGCTTGCAGTTCCAGAAAAAGATAAGAGTCTACACTCACGCGCCTACTTCCTTGATGAGCTTTCCATGTTCCTTGGTGGTTATGTTGCGGAAGAGCTGGTATTTGGCGATGTCACAACGGGACCATCCAACGACCTCAAGCGTGCAACACACATGGCGCGCAACATCGTTACGCGCTACGGCATGAGTAGCTTGGGCATTCGCACCTTTGGAAAAAATGAAGACGTCATCTTTTTGGGACGCGAAGTCGCGGAAGAAAAAGATTATTCGGAAAAATCTGCAGAAGCCATTGATCGCGAAGTCCACACGATTCTCACCGATGCAAAACACAAGGCCCTCACTATCTTAAAGGATAAACGCACCATTCTTGATGCCGTTGCGGCGCGCCTTTTGGACAAAGAAACAATTGAGAAGGACGAATTTGCCCGTATGATGGAAGGCAAAGACCCAGAAACCGAAACACCACACGTTGACGACAGCGCCAAAACCTTGTAACGTAGAGAGGTGTGGGCATGACACAATGTGTCCGCACCGTAAAGGACGGCTAGCTCAGCTGGTTAGAGCGTCTGCTCGACATGCAGAAGGTCACAAGTTCAAATCTTGTGCCGTCCACAGTAAAAGAAACACCGTACCCCTCTTGTAAGAATGCGGTGTTTTTTTACTTCACCCAACATATCGATCAATCACCGATACGCACTGGTGGATTGTTTTGAATATTCCAGTCATCTCTTTGGGTTGTGTTGTTGTCAACACGAGTTGGTGGATTTCTTTGAATATTCCAATCTTGCTTTGATTCATCTTCCGGTGTGTCTGGATTGTCCCATACCTCGGATCGCTTTTCTTTCTGCTGTTGCTGCTGCTGTGCGGCAGTGTATGCATCTCTCGCATACGATGCGGCGGGGCCAGCCTGATCCATCAACTCACCAAACTTCTCTTGATATTGCCGTTGAAACGATGCGATATTTTTATCCACAGCCTCATTCACCTCACTCAGTCCCTTGTGCACAACCTGTGAAAATGTAGCTATAGCAAGCGCCTGAATTAGAGTAGAAAATGCTTTTGTGTCAATTTGTGATATTGAACCCACAATCGTGCGAAGATTTATTTCTTGAAGATACTGCATGATATATGCTGGATTTTTAACAAGACCATTTTGATCAATATCCGGCAGCACACCGGTACTTGTTGCCATCAGCTTGGCAACTTCCTGCTCTTGCTGATATTTTGCCGCCGTTTCCATATCCACTGCCAACGCCAACCCGATTGGCGTGTTGACCGGATTGGCAAAAATGGAACTGAAGCACAAAAAATTTCCGTCGGCAAAAATACCGCCCTCACCACTTTGTCCCGTGAAATAATTGGCACCCCCATAACCGCCAGATGGCCCAGAGAGATTGCAGTAGTTCATATAATCCACTGTGGACGTCACTTTACCACTCCACTGATCCAAAACGGTCTGCCCAGCATCTTGCAAAATTTGCGCCAAAAAGTCACCCCCCACACTGCCACTTGCCGACGTATAATCCCCAGACCCCATACCTCGCAGCGTTTGCGTAAGAAAGTCCTGCCCATAGGCAATAGCAGCATCACGTGGATCAGCAATCAAAAAATCATTAAAATTACGGATATTGCGTGGTGACGAACTGTTGCCATATAATAACTTCTCAAGTGTTGATGTGACCGCTTTAATAGAAGCTATTTTTGCCGCCGCAGTCACAGCATCTCGTACCTGCTGTGCCATTTCTTCCAGCATCTGTTTATAGGACAATGACCCGTATGTTTCAAACCAATAGCCTGCCGATGCGGTTGGCGCAAATGCCGTAAATAGCACTAAGTGTACTAACAGCACTATTGAAATAGCTTTTCGTTGTATTGTTGTAAACATAAATCCATTATATAGGCAAAAAAGAATCAATAGGCAGATCTTGTTCTATAAGTTTCGCTTCTACTTTTTCCTGCAATTCAATGCCTTTGTAGAGTATTGCCTGTATTTGTGCCAATGTTGCAATAAGAGAGGTTGCATCAGTATTGGCCTTTTTATAGTCTCCTTGCTTATAGATGTCCTCCATATATCGCAATAAATAAAGCGCTTCGGCATGAACCTCCACCATATTCTCTGGAACGGTAAGATTGTACATCTGTTTCTGTGCCTCAACAGAGCGATGCGCCATATCTTCAAAATACCCATATGCCATTGGCGATGTAGAGTACTCCGATAAATGGGTTACAAGCTCTTTTTGCACATCTTCTGGTGCACGATCAAAATATCCCTGTGGAAAACTGTTAATAAAAACGTAAGAGAGTGATGTGAGATACTCCACGGTATCCTTTTTTGTGTGTTCTTTTTTCTCTCGCGACGACATTTTTTCGTAGTCCTGCTTTTTGATAGAAATACTTTCCAAGTCTATTGTCTCTGGATTGATAAAAGACACTTCTTGGTCAACCGCCTTAGATACAACATTCGTAAATTCTTCTGCATTGACAGTTTCCGCACCGGCTTCTTGCTGGTCCGCAAGATATGTGACAAGACTTTCCGAGATGCGCTGTGTTATATTCGTTGTTCTGGCATCCGCTGGATCAATCTTGAGTACATTTTCTTTTTTGATAATTTTGTCCCCAGGTGCTGGCTTGAGTGGATCAAAGCCGCTTTCCACTTCCACACCATCCGAATACCCATCACCGTCCGTATCGGCAAGATATGGATTGGTACCATAGGCATATTCCTCACCATTAGACAAACCATCCTGATCAAAGTCTTCAAAAAGCGTCAGGTTTTTTGCCTCGTCCGCCACCACATATACCGTACACGCGGCAATAGTCAGTGTGCTAAAAACTGCAAACGCCACTGTGTGATAACCAAATCGTATAGACACAAGAGAAATTTTATTTTTACTACTTTATAGTATACCATATTTTTTTTATACAACAACTCCACAAATCCACACCCATGTACAGACGATGCATAGCCAGCAACAACCACTACCGCCGACTTGAACAAAGTGTAAAAAAATGCTATAATAGACATGTTACAGGGTGAGTTGTCGCAATACGCATGCGGCCAACTCTTTTTTTATACGCAATCATGACAACATCCGTATTTTCACCACAAAAACACAAGGCAAAAACAGCGTCATCTGCGCACACACCTTTTTCCGCCAATGTAGCACTTTTATTGTTTGCTTTTTTTCCATTTTCCTCTTTTAGCACAGCCCTCACACTACCTGTGAACAACGCACCATCCGCCACACAGGCGGAGCCTCTCATCATTACAGATAACGTCATTGCGCTGGACGAGGAGATTATCATCACTTTCACACACCCCATTACCAACACAGAAACGTACCAAGAGCAGATCGGTTGTTTTCCGTTAGAAACACTACGTTTCACATGGATCACACCGCAAGAGTTACACATCATCCCCCAAACGCTATGGGACCCAGAAACCACATATTCCATCGCCCTACCACTACACCCTGACACATCCTCACCGCAGCCATCGCATATGTTCCGCTTCGCGACACGTGCCTACCCGCGCGTCATCACAACAAGCATTACGGGCAGTGACGACTACCTCCAAGAAAATGACACGATCATCGTCACATTTGACCAAGAGATCACCGATTTTGATGTCAGTGCTGCCATACAACCCTCCATTTCCGTAGAAAATATCCCAACAGACGTCAAAAATACCGCACAGTTTCGCATTGGTTCCATACCGGAAGACATTGCTGGTGCACACAATATCACTATCTTCGTCCGCAATAAATCCGCGCAACCACAAGCATTTTTTCCCATTGTCACAAAAACATTTACTACTATCATGCCTACACCGGACGTATGGCCGACACAAATTGATGAGCGCCTAGAAATTGCAAAAAAATCCACCATCCCGCGTATCACCGACACAAAATACATTGATGTCAATCTCGCTGCGCAAGTGACTACGCTTTTTGACAAAGGCAAATATGTTACAAGTTTCGCCAACTCCTCTGGTGCACCAACGACGCCGACACCAACTGGCACATTCACCATTCACAACAAAGACCCTTATGCCCTCTCCAATCTCCTCGGCGTCTATATGCCCTATTGGATGGCATTTACGGCAAATGGCGAATATGGCATCCACGGTCTTGTAATCTGGCCCGAAGGACACGAAGAAATGCCCAAGGGCGGTCAAGAAAGCACATCCAGCATTGGGCGCGCCGTCTCTCCCGGCTGTGTACGCCACGACGCAAAAAACTCCGAAATGATCTACAGCTGGGCATCCGTTGGCACGCCCATCATCATCTACTAGTGGAAGCTGCCAACCTCATAAAAGATCCCTGTGCCACACGCCTAGATGTGAATCGCCGCAAATGTCTCTTGCAGCACCGACGCGCTTTTGTGTAGCAAGTCTTGTTCTTGTTCATTGAGTGGTACATGAAAGCGATCTTCAATGCCATCCGCACCCACAACCGCCGGCATGCTGAGACACACACCGGAAATGCCGTACACATCATCCATCATATGTGACACCGGAAGCACAATCTTTTCATCGCGCATCACAGCATACACCACCTGCGCACACCCCGCGCCAATGGCATAATACGTTGATTGCTTCCCTTCAATAATTGTATACGCAGCATTTTTTGCTTCTTGGAAAATACGTGTCTTTTCGTCATCGTGCAATGCCTCACAGTCGTTAAGACGCATGTTTCCAATTGTTGCCGTACTCCACGCCGGAAATTCACTGTCACCATGTTCACCGAGGATGTAGGCGTGAATGCTTTGCGCACTGACACGGAGCGTCTGCCCCAATAAATGACGCAACCGCGCGGAATCCAACACTGTCCCCGTACCGAAAATGCGATTTTTCTTGTCCGGAAAGAGAGAAATTGCCAAACGCGTCAACACATCCACTGGATTTGTCACCATAATCACAATAGCGTCGGGATTGCGTTCAAACACTTTTGGCACAATATCTTTGATAATCGCCGCGTTTTTCTGTACCAAATCCAACCGCGATTCCCCCGTTTTTTGCGCCGCGCCGCATGTAATCACCACCACCCGACTATCCGCACAGTCATCATAGGACCCCATACGCACCTCTGCACGGTCCACGAAGGGCACGGCATGTTGCAAGTCCATGACCTGCGCGCGCAACAACTCCTCATTGAGATCAATAATGGCAACCTCATCCACAACACTCTGTAAAATCAAGCTATACGCCACTGTTGACCCCACCATCCCCGCACCGATGATTGTTACTTTGTTATTCATAGGATACTTTTTATTGCATATTATACCTAAAATAAGTATACGTGCCCTTGACAAACTTGTAAAATACCCTATAATTTATAGGCTTGAAAGAGTTCAAAGAGTTCAAAGAGTTCAAAGAGTTCGTTGTCATTCAACTGCAGTGGAGGACGTTTTGACAAGTGAAAATGAGATGGATATTATGGCACGCGCTGCAATTATGCTCCTACAGGAGTCTTTGGTAGAAAACTACCAAATACTTCAAGAAATGGGTAAAACAGATGCAGCAATAGATGACGATTTCTCTGAATTTATGAAAGAATTTACAGAAATCGCCAAGAGTACGCCTCCCCAAAAATTTTCTCTGGGCATGGTGTATAAAAAACTACCGGACAATGTATGGGGAGAAATCTACCAACAAATTGTTCGTTATGAAAAAAACCGAGCGACATCGGCTTATAATGAGCCTCTGGACATGGAGGGGTTGAAGAACAATCCCCTGTTTCAGGCTTATTGCGCCGTTGCACGACACGGCACGCATTAAGAAAACTTCACATACAGCCCAAAAAAAGCATTGCTCTTTTTTGGGCTTTTTGTTATACTGTAAAAAGTAGTGGTTATTATTAACTTCACAAAATACTATGAACACGTTTGAATCCAAGCCCCCGAAAAAAGAGGTTCTCAGTGATGAGCTCTTGGCAGAATTGAGCGAAAAAAAAGAACAGTTGCTTAGAGAGTATATGGGTGATGGTGTAAACAAAGATGTTTTAATGCTCAAAGCATTGGTTGAAAAACTTGCACAGGTTTCCGATAATGATGCTCCGGGTGTACTTCAAGTGTTTGATGAGGAACGCAGAAGAATTATGGATAATGTACCGGAACAGAAGGTATACTCGGATGGGAGTGGTGTTGTAAGAACTGAGAGGCTTCCAAGATAGTGCATTCTTTCTAAATCTTCAAAAAACACTCTTTTAAAAAAGAGTGTTTTTTTATCGCAAAAAAACGCGACGTACACCCACCTTCGTAAAAATATCCACGTAACGATTCGTTGTGGTTGTGGTTAGAGATTCTCTCTCTTCAAACGCCGGATCCAGCGTCGTTTCCGGACGAAATGTCTGTAAATACAGCGTATCGGCACCCGCAAGGAGCTTTGCCATGTCCTTGATCACCTTTGGTGTGTGCTCTCCGGCAATCAACGTTGTACGAAATTCATAGGGTATGCGATTTTTTTTGAGGAAAGCGATACTTTCAACAACCTTGTCTGGATGCACCAAATCCCCCACAAGAGCTTTGTAGCGATCCGGCGTCGTTTTCACATCCATCGCCACATAATCCACTAGCTTATCCTTTACCAAATTTTTTAGTACATCCGGCAAGTTGCCATTGGTGTCTAGCTTCACCAAAAATCCCATTGCGCGCACCTTAGTGATGAACTGCCGCAAATTCGGTTGCACCGTGGGCTCACCACCAGAAATCACCACGCCATCCAACTTACCCTTGCGCGATCGCAAAAAATTCAACACGGTCTTCTCCGCAATAAAACTTTTGCGTATTTTTGCAATTTCTTCCGGCAAGACAAATTCTTTATTGTGACAAAAACGGCAGCGCATATTACACCCTGGGGTGAAAATAATCGCTGCCACCTTGTCCGGATAGTCCAGAAGCGTAAACGGTTGGATTCCGCTAATCAGCATACTTATTGGTAAAACTTTCGTTGGCGATCACGCACTCTTGAAAATGCTTGCGTGAATAGTGCTCGGATTTCTTTCCTGTGTTGAAAAACGACACGGGACGAAAGTATCCCATTACACGTGTCCACACCTCGCACGGTGTGCGCCCCTCATGATCCCCTTTTAGCACTTGTGATGCCATAGTTTTATTTTTATTAATTACTTATAGTATAACATGGTTCGTCAACACTTCTATCGCTCCGCATGCGGACTCTCATAGCGCCCGCGGAATTCACTATCGCAATGCTTTTTACGTATGCCAAGATCCAAATCGCACTTCGGGCAAAAATCATATTCACCCGCCAAATAGCCGTGTTTTGGGCAAATAGAGAACGTCGGCGTGATGGTAATATACGGCAACCGATAGTTCGTGAGAATCTTTTTAATCAACTGCGCACACACCTTCCCCGAACTGATGCGCTCACTCATATAACCATGAAACACCGTACCGCCTGTATACTTCTTCTGCAGATCATCCTGTAGGTCAAGCGCCTCAAAAATATCGTCTGTATAGCCCACCGGCAACTGACTGGAGTTGGTGTAGTAGGGGGCCTCTTTTGTACCAGCCTGAAAAATATCCTTGAAACGCTTTTGATCTTCTTTTGCAAAGCGATAGGTCGTCCCCTCGCCAGGCGTCGCCTCCAGATTGTACAAATTTCCCGTTTCTTCTTGGAAAACAGACATTTTTTCACGAATATAGTCCAATACCTCCTTAGCAAAATCCTGTCCGAACGGTGATGCAATGTTTTCTTGATCATTGGTGAAATTACGAATCGCTTCATTCATACCATTAACACCGATTGTGGAAAAGTGGTTTTTGAGTGTACCTAAATAGCGTCGTGTATAGGGGAAAAGTCCGCGGTCAATCCACTTTTGAATCACCTCTCTCTTCATTTCCAGCGATGTCTTGGCAAGCTCCATCAAATACGTTACGCGTTCAAAAAACACTTCCTTGTCGCCCGCCGCCATCTTACCAATACGTGCTAAATTAATAGTAACCACACCGATTGATCCCGTCATCTCCGCAGAACCGAACAGTCCACCGCCGCGCTTGCGTAATTCCTTGAGATCCAATTGCAAGCGGCAGCACATAGATCGCACATCCCCTGGATCAAGATCGGAATTGATGAAATTCTGAAAGTACGGTGTGCCATATTTCGCCGTCATATCAAACAGCGGTAACACTTTCTCATCCTCCCAGTCAAAATCCTTAGTGATGTTGTAGGTTGGAATTGGGAAGGTAAATGTTCGCCCCTTGGAGTCCCCCGCCATCATCACGTCAATAAAAGCCTTATTGATCATATCCATCTCTTTTTGCAGCTCACCAAAGGTATGTGTAAATGGCTTACCGCCCAAAAGCAGCGTCTTTTTCTTGAGATCATCCGGACACACCCAGTCCAACGTAATATTAGTAAATGGCGTCTGCGTTCCCCAGCGTGACGGAATATTGAGATTAAACACAAAAGACTGCATATTTTGGTAGACGTAATTATACACAGAACTTTCAATATAGTCCTTCTTTTTCTTTGGCGTAGGAAATGTCATGCCGTATTTTCTAATAGCAGCACGAATTTCCATCTCTTTTTTCTTGACGAACGGCGCCAAGTAGGTGTCAAAACTGGAAAATGCCTGCGCACCGGCCCACTCATTTTGCAGCGTCCCCAAAAAATTCACCATTTGTGCCACAGCACTGGAGAGGTGTTTTGGAGGATTAGACTCAATTTTGTTGTCCACACCGTTAAAACCCTCCTCCAAAAGAGAGCGCAAGCTCCATCCTGCACAATAACCAGAAAACATATCCAAATCATGGATGTGCATATCGGCATTACGATGCGCCTCACCCACCGCTTTGGGATAAATGTGCGACAACCAGTAATTTGCCGTCACCTTACCTGCCGTGTTGAGGATCATGCCGCCCAACGAATATCCTTGATTTGAGTTCGCATTAACACGCCAATCCAGCTGATTGAGGTATTCCCCCATTGTTTTCTCCACATCCACCATCACATTGCGATCTTCGCGAATTTCTGTGCGTTTTTGACGGTACAAGATGTAATCCTTTGCCACCTGTGGATAATTGTGCTTGACCAACGCCTCCTCCACGACATCTTGCACCTGCTCCACGGTAGGAATCGCGTCGCCATACTTCTTACCGATACGCGTGACCGCATAGTGCGCAACCTTTTGGGTATCCATTTTCTTTGTCGGACGCGATGCCTCCGCCGCCTTCGTGATGGCGCGTTCAATTTTGCGTATGTCAAAGTCAACAATCGTACCGTTTCTTTTTTTGATTTTATTTACCGTCATCATATGGGTTTTTGCGTAAAAGAAAAAAGCAAGAAATAGATCTTACCCCTTTTCAACTTTTGAACATTTTCATTGTAGCACCTCCACAAAACCTGTGCAAGACGCACCTATCCACAGGATATACAAACATACTATATATTGTGGTTTTATAGTATATCGTACCACAAGAGCGTTTTTCTTGCTTCTCTCGTGTCTTTCAGGACGTCAAAAAACACACCACTGCTTTCCTAAGATACCTAATGTTCCATGTGGAACAAAGACGGGCAGCACAATATAATACAATTTTGCGTAATAATATCGCGTCATTCTAGATGTGATCCGGAGTCCATACTCTCACTATATTAAGGAGATACCGAAACATATTCAGTGTGACATCGCTAAATACTATTGGACGACCACATTGTTCCACGTGGAACAATAATTCTGCACATAAAATATTCCTCATAAAAAACTATATCACTCCAACAAAAATCCCTCATTAAAAACAGCTCCCATATAAATATTCCATACCACATTGTTCCACGTGGAACTTTTCGCAGAAACAGGAATATCTACATAATATAAATACTTCTTTTTTCCTTTGTTTCTATGGTTGTGCGTAAGAATATTGCATCATTCCAGTATATGGTTCGAAATTCAGGCTTTATACCACCGGAAAAACTGCCCAGAAACGTTCAGTATGATATGAATATGATTAAACAGACGCGATGCTCCACGTGGAACATCGCCAGAGACATCTATTTTGGCATTTTATAATAAATATACGATCATTTCTACCATAATAACCCCTAAAATGTTCCATGTGGAACATTTTAGGGGTATTTTCGAATCAAAATTGCATAATATAACACCTGTTTTTGTTCCACGTGGAACAATTGAGGTTTTTATTTAAGAGATCTACAAATAAACATCTTAAAAAACGCCTACTTTTCCCATGTTCCACATGGAACATGGGGGCGGTATCTGGTCGCATACAAAAAGCATAACAACCCTCTTTGAATCATCTAGGGTATTAAAAATGTCGTTTATAGAAGTGTTTTTTGCCAATTGTTCCACGTGGAACAATTTAATGGTATCTTTTCATCAAAAAAGCATAGTACGTTACCTGTTTTTGTTCCACGTGGAACATTTTTACAGCATTTATCAAAAAATCACAAAATAAGCATTTTTCGTGTTCCACGTGGAACAGTTGTAGTACGCTAAGGTTAGCTCTTATCAAAAAGCCTATTTGTACATTTTTTTGTATGATTTTTCCTTATATGATCTACTACATTGGCAAAATATAGGATTAAACTTACAAAAAACTGCAGTGTATCATGTTTTGACCTTTCAATTGTTCCACGTGAGATAAGGATGAAAAGTATATTAAATACTACTTCAGTTTTGTGTAAAAATACTGTATCACTCAGGATGTGCTCCGGAATTCACGTTATAACAGGAATGCCGAAACAAGCTCGGCATGGTATGAATATTGTGAAAGGAGTCCACTGTTCCACGTGGAACAATCATAGCAGCGTATTACGAACTATGTTTTGTGATCTTTTACGAGAAAATATCTGTGCTATGCCTTAATGTTCCATGTGGAACATTAAAAAATACCTCTTTGACGCAAAAATCTTCCAAAATAATTCTTGCCCATAATAAAAATTGAGATCCCACAGAGTAAGGCTAGTATACATTGTTCTACGTGGAACATTTTACTAATATTTTTTGCATCAAAAGAGCACTGCAAGCCGCCTGGCCTTGTTCCACGTGGAACAATTGTTGCCGTAGGGAAGTATAAACTTGACATATTGTTTATAATATATTTTAATAAATTCTCTACCAGTTGAAAATCTCCCAAAAACCGCTACAATGGGAGGAAGACGCCCCTGCATGCCCTTGTAGTTCAATGGATAGAACAAATCACTCCTAAGGATTAGATGGAAGTTCGATTCTTCCCAAGGGCACATATTTTTATTGATTAATACACTATTTTATGAGCGACCGCATCCGCAAAGTCAATGCCGCTGTTGAAAAAGAATTGTCAGCAATCATCACACGGGAAGTCAGTTTCAAGCCCGGTGTTTTTGTGACAATTTCAAAAGTTGACACGAGCGATGACATGCGGTATACTCGCGTGTTCGTGCGTATCTTTCCGCAAAAAGAGCTCCACTATGCCATGGCGACACTGGAACACGAGCGCAGCACTCTGCAAAAACATCTCCACAAGGCAATGCCCGTACGCATTGTACCGCAATTATCCTTTGTCCATGACCCGCGCGGTGATGAGGTGGATGCGATTGACCGCTTACTGCAGTCCGATGGTGATCATACCTAAAAATCTTTTTCCTAAAAACACTGTTTCTGTTGTCTTATGCCGTCCAAAAACCTTTTTTTCAAAGAATTTTCCACAGTGGACTATGTACTACGCAATGCAAAACGCGTTGTCATCATGCCACACGTGCATCCAGATCTTGACGCTGTGGGATCCGCAACAGCGCTGCATGATTTTATCGTGCAACATTATCACAAAAAAGTGACTGTTGCGTGCTTTGATCGCATGCCGGACAGCTTAGTGGTGATCAATCCCCACATACCCTTTATACATCCTGATGATCTGGAGCTTTCGGTGTTTGATGTTGCCATCGGATGTGATAGTGTGGAACGCGGATTTGAGAAAATCCTCCCGCAGCTGCGCGATGACTGTGTGACCATTATCATTGATCATCATCACGACATTACGCTAGAAGCCGATGTGCGTATTGTGGATGGGGGATATGCGGCAACCTGCGAGGTGCTCTATAATTTTTTCGTCCATACTGGGCACCCGCTCACCAAAAGTGTTGCGCATGCACTTTTGGGCGGCATCATTGGTGATACGGGAGCATTTCAACATGCCAACACGACGGCGGATATCCTCCACATCTCTTCAGATCTGATCCGTAAGGGCGCCTCCATTACCAAAATCATCTCCACGCTCTTTGCCAATCGCAAGATTGAAACACTGAATTTGTGGGGAAAAGCTTTGGAAAGAACCCGCTTTTACAAAGAGAGTGGGCTTGCCGTTACCGCCATCACACAAGAAGATGGAGAAAATTATAGTATCAACAGCGCAGAAATTTCCAATATTGCATCCATGCTGACGACCGTGCCTTCCGTCAAAGCAGCGCTCATCATCTATCAATCAGGAAAAGATATGATTAAAGGCAGTTTGCGCGCCGAAAAACACGCCAATATTGACGTATCAGCAATTGCACACCGCCTAGGAGGTGGTGGACACCCCTTGGCAAGCGGATTCAGCATACCCGGACGCATTGAGGCAGATGCACGCGACGGGTGGCGCGTGGTATAATACACAACAACACACCAATCATCACCACACCCTATGACACCTGTAGACAAACAGCAGCAGCTTGAAAAACTCAACACACTCATGCACGACATGTGCGCCTGCACACTCAAAAAAACCGCCACAAATGTCGTGCCGGGGAAGGGAAGCGCGCATGCGCGCATTATGTTTATTGGTGAGGCGCCGGGGGCAAAGGAAGATGAGGTGGGGGAGCCCTTTGTCGGCGCTGCGGGAAAATTTCTGAGTGAGCTCCTCGGCACCATTGATCTGAAAAGGGAAGACGTCTATATCACCAATGTCGTGAAATATCGCCCGCCACACAATCGCGATCCACTCCCGGAAGAAGTAGCGGACTGCTGGTTGTGGCTACAAGAGCAAGTAAAGCTCATTGATCCGCTACTCATTGTGCCACTTGGACGTCACGCTCTTGAACGCTTTGTTCCTGGGCGACACATTTCCTCCGATCATGGCAAGGCATTTCGTCGCACTATTGACGGACTTGACACGCGTGTCTACTATGCGCTCTATCATCCCGCCGCAGCACTCTACAACGGAGGGCTTCGCACTACGCTTTTTACCGACTTTGCGCGTATCCCCAAAATTCTCACTCACATCACAAAAGAGCGTACAACAATTGACCATCCAGACGCAATTTGATATCCTTACATCTGTACAATGGTCGCGTGGCCGAGTGGTTAGGCAAGGGTCTGCAAAACCCTGTACCCCGGTTCAATTCCGGGCGCGACCTCACAAAATGGGGTGATCTCCGATTATTTTGCCCGGGTGGTGAAACTGGTAGACACGAGGGACTTAAAATTCCTTGAATGTATAATTCGTGCGAGTTCAAGTCTCGCCCCGGGCACCATTATTTTTTCCGCATTACGAACACCGTTTCACCATTGGAAAAATTGGAACAAGACATCACGTCCATCGAAAAACGTAATCATCACGTTGAAATAAATAAGGCGTGGGAAGTAAGTTGAGCGCGAAAAAGCATCGCTACTCTCCACACACTGATACTTTCTTTCATAAAAAAGTACTGGATCAGTTCCAGTAATCAAAAACCACCCCGGCGGGGTGGTTTTTGCTTTTTGTATAACGGTTCGCATTGTACTTATAGGACGACATAGGCCTCAAGCTGGCGACGTCCAAACGCAAACGCTTCTTTTTTTGTTTCCATGTAAATATCAAATTTATTGCCTTTGATGGCGCCACCGCGATCCTCACAGATATAGTCACCCATACCAACAATGTGGATTTTTGTACCAAATGTGTATGATGGAGGACAGGCAAGTGTGCGATACGCTGTGACTTTTGCACCAGAAGCAGTGATGCCATCGCTTTTACCACACTCATCAGCAGCGGCCGTATAGGCGGATGCATTGATGGTGAAGGTGATGGGGGTTTCCATGCGAGCAATCGGCTGCACGGGTGCATCCTCCGCAAGCGCAATATGTGTAATATTGAGCATCTCTGTCATTTGCTGATAGATTGTAGGGAACTGCGCTCTTTGAATCTCTGCGGCATGTGCAGGCCGTGTCACCATAACACCCAGCACAAGAAAAAGGATACCGATATGGATAAATCTCATGTATGAGACTTACAATTTACCGCGCCTATGCTACTTTGCGTATGCTTTTTACACAGATAGCGCGGTCATGCGATTTTTCCACATGACTGACTATTATAGCATACTTTTGTCACGATGTCAATGGCTTGACTATTCTTTCTGTAAAATGGGGGTTTTCTCGCATTGACACCTCCTATACAAAACACCCCTTTTCCCATACAAAAAAAGCGTCCTTGTGGGGTCGCATCATACACTCACTAGCGCTATTGCGTCTTAGTGTAGGTTTTGCAAGATTTCGTCGGAAACTTTGGTGATCTCTGCGTCAATAATGCTGTCGGCATTGGGGATAAAATGGTCAATAAAGAGAATAATCTTGTCCGGCTGGTCTTTATTTTGGTTGATTTTTTCCACGAAAAGATCTTTTTTGTCTGCCGGGGCATGCTGAATCAAGGCGGCAATGATGCGCTTGGTAATAATGGTGTTGATTTTGTCCAAAAGAAACAATTTTTTGGTTTCCGTGATGTCACCAAGATCAACACGCTCCAAAATCATATCCGCAATCTTTTGTTTTTGTATAGTGTCGGTCATCATAATGTACTGCATCACATAGACTCTGCGCGCTTCCACGCATGAAATTGATCACGTGCAGCGTTAGTATAGAAATCTGACGCCGTGAGGCGCGGCCCAGCACTATCATGTACTAATGAAAAAATGAGTGGTTGGTCACTCTGTTCAATACGCCATGTAAAGTATTCCTCAGCATCTTGTGCAATGCCGTGATCAGCAGCAATGCGAATCATCTCATCATGAAATTGTGTGTACGTCACGCGACAAAGATTGTCACATGCAGCAATGATTGCCTCCTCCAACATCTTTGCAGACGCATACTCATCAAAATTCTCTTTATTGCGATTGCGCTGTTCATGCATTTTGCGATTCTTTATTGCCACGGCAAGCGCATAGAAGTATCCCTGAATATTGTTTTGCAGACGTGCAATAGAGCGATGCGCATTGATACGTACATCCACATCTTCCTTGTACCGCGGTACCGTCGCCGCAAGATCTTCTTGTGAACGCCTTATAAATACATCGGGAGAGACGTCCGACAGATCACTCACGCCCTGCAAGCGCAACTGTTCAGTAATAGCGGCATCCATAAGTTCAAGCGTACGTAAAAACATACTCTCGTGACCACTCTCTCTACTATGAACACTCTGTCGCTCAAAAGAAATCATACATCAATCCTGACTATGCACTTATCGTCAATCATATGTAGCACACAATGACCTCCACATACACATCTATTGTTTTCAGTATACCACAAAATTGACTTTCACCCTCATCCATGCCATACTTTATCATAGATAATTTTTATTTCCGCCGCACATGGCCACCCTATGAAGATACAGATCTCCGTCGCATTAGTGGAATGCGAACGATGTCTGTATATTTGTAGACTGTCTGTGTTCGCGGCACAACACTATGGCAACGCCACTACGCACATGGACGCGCTCCATCGCTGGACATGATCTTATCATTGAAACAGGGCGCGTCGCCAAGCAGGCCGATGGTGCCGTCCTTGTTCGCTGCGGTGATACACAAGTCCTCGCCACCGCTGTAATGAGCAAAAACAAAAGCGGTGTCATGGGCTACTTTCCGTTGATGGTGGACTATGAAGAGCGCTACTATGCTGCGGGAAAAATCAAAGGCTCCCGCTTCATCAAGCGCGAGGGACGCCCGAGCGACGATGCTGTTTTGGCGGGACGCGCCGTGGATCGCACCATCCGACCGCTTTTCAACATGCGCATGCGCAATGAAGTGCAGGTTGTGATTACCGTACTATCCATTGATGGTGAAAACGATCCGGATATTTTGTCCATTGTTGCTGCAAGCGCTGCCCTGGCAATTTCCGACATTCCATGGGGCGGTCCAGTAGGCGCCGTGCGCGTGGGCATGATTGATGGGGAAGTTGTCATCAACCCAACAAATGTGCAAGAAGAACAAAGCACACTTCACCTCACACTATCCGGCACGGATGAGAAGATCAATATGATGGAGGCGGACGCAAAGGAGGTGCCAGAATCGGATGTATTACGTGCTTTTGAGAAGGGTCACGAAGCTGTTGGTGAGATTACGCGATTCATTCGTGACATCGCCGCAGAAGTCGGTTTACCAAAACGGACAGCAACGCTCTTGCAGGGCAGTGATGCTCTAGAGGGTCGCATTAAAGATCTACTAGTGTCTCATGGTATTGAAAATGCCCTCTATGGCACAAAAGCGGAAATCGCCGCACAAACCGCAGAGGTTTATGACGTTGCAAAAGCTGCTGTGGAAGAAACACTTGCAGACGATGAGCGGGAGTATTTTTCTGATATTTTTTCCTTGGTGTTTGACGATGTCTGTGATGAGATTGTGCATCGCAACATCATTGCCAACAATCGCCGTCCCGACGGACGAACACCGGAGGAGATTCGTCCGATTACGTGTGAAGTGGGTATCTTGCCGCGCCCGCATGGGTCCGCACTATTCACACGCGGAGAAACGCAGGCGCTTACCGTCACAACACTTGGCGCTCCCGGCGATCAACAAATCATTGATACCATGGAGGTTGATAAGAAAAAAGCCTATATTCATCACTACAACTTTCCACCATATTCTGTTGGCGAAGTGCGCTTTATGCGTGGACCCGGCCGTCGTGAGATTGGTCACGGCGCCCTTGCAGAAAAAGCCCTTCTTCCTGTCCTCCCGGATAAAGATACTTTTCCCTACACTATGCTCCTTGTATCGGAAATCCTGGAATCAAACGGATCGTCGTCAATGGCGGCAACGTGTGGCTCTACACTTTCCCTCATGCATGCCGGTGTTCCCATTACACGTCCTGTCAGTGGTATTGCCATGGGCATGATGAGTGACACATCGGGCACCTATACAGTCCTCTCTGACATTCAAGGCGCTGAGGATCATTACGGCGACATGGATCTCAAGGTTGCAGGAACGGAAGTGGGTGTGACCGCCGTACAAATGGACGTAAAAATGTCCGGTATTACTGCGGAAATGTTTCGCGCCACACTGGAACAGGCACGCACCGGACGCATGCATATCCTTGATAAGATGTTGGCAACTATTCCGAAACCCAACAGTGACCTCTCACCTTATGCGCCACGCATTATCACCATGCATATCCATCCGGACAAGATTCGCGACGTGATCGGTCCAGGCGGCAAAGTTATCAACGATATCATTGACAAAACCGGTGTGTGTATTGATATTGAAGACGATGGTACTGTCTTTATCACAGCAGCCGACGGACAAAGCGGTGATGATGCACAAAAAATGGTACACAACCTTACGCGCGATGTTGTAGCGGGTGATGTGTTTGAAGGTGCCGTTGTGCGTATTATGGAGTTTGGTGCATTTGTGCAGATCCTCCCAGGTAAGGATGGACTGGTCCACATCAGTGAACTAGCGCATCACCGTGTTAATAAGGTGGAAGATATCGTGAAACTTGGCGACACCGTTACCGTGAAAGTCAAGGAGATTGACAGTCAAGGACGCGTCAACCTTTCTATGAAGGCGCTCCTGCCAAAGGCATAGTTTTATTTCGCAACATTCTGTGCTACACTAAAGACATTGCATGACGCAATGTCTTTTGTTTCATACATCCACTATGAAAAACACAAATCAAAAATCTTCCCCCACAACTTTTGACGTTCACACAATGCAAAGCGACAACGCCACGCGCAAGACAGCACCAAAACAGACGCAGCAACTCCCGCAAAACACACCTTTGCGCGCAACACCGGCACCGGCACAGTCTTCCGAGCCAAACCCCTTTCTTTCCGATACACCCACTTCGGAAGCAGACGGTATTGGCAAAAACACTTTTGCGCCATCTCAAAGTGATGGGCCAGAAAAGATCAATTATGAGATCTCTGATATTACCGCCGATCTCAAAAATCCTGAATTGCCGCAGGAAAAGGGCGCATCACCTGGTAGAAAAATCATCGTCATCACCATCACCGTGCTTCTCATCCTCTTTGTTGCAGGCGGTGTGTACTACTACATTTTCCTAAAGCCTACAGACAGCACACCCTCCGATGCGGTGGAAACACCTCCCGCTATAGAACTACCCACGACACCCGCAGTCACCATTCCAGAACCGTCAACCTATTCACTAGACATGCCCAACTATTTTACAATTGATATCAACAACCCTTCCGTCGCAACCGACATCACCACACAACTATCCACAATCCGCACAAAGCTTCCGCAACAATCTCCCACAAAACCCATCATCTTCATTGTCACCGATACAGCATCAGCGCCCGTCTCTTTTCATCAATTTACTATTGCAGCACAACTCGGTCTAACGGAAGACATCCTGTCTGTTCTTGACAGAAACTTTGAACTATATGCCCATGCCGACCCAACGCTCGGTATACGTTTCGGTCTCGTAGTAAATACCAAAGATCCCATCACACTACAGTCCACACTCGCAATGCACGAGCAACTTCTCCCGCAGGCGCTATCGCTATTCCTTCCATCCGATACCGTGTCAGCTCATCCCATTATTTTCCGCGATAATGTCTACTACAACAAGCCGCTGCGTTACGCTAATCTCAATGAGGAGGAGACATATTCTATTGATTATGCCGTATTCAACAATCAGTGGCTTGTGGGCACATCAAAAGACACCTTACGCACCATCTTTGACACACTACATGAAAAAACAGCCTACCAAGAACCATCTCCAGACTTTACCTATTAGTCGCACCACACGAACACTCCGCACAGCGCTCCATGTATTGTGCGGAGTTGTTTTTCGCTGCTCTTTATCCAAAGATGTGGATAAGTTGTGGAATTGTGGATAACCTGTGTATAATAATCTATTTTTTCTGAAAGAGTTTTTCTTTCTTTTTTTCACATTTTACATACATGCACTTTTGTATTGTCAATAAACACACAAAAACCCTTTGTTTAAAACAAAAACAACATACTACCTTTGACGCGATGCTGCAAAAATGGTATACTTGTGATAGAAGGTTGATCAGAGAGCGAAAGGTACGTACTTTCACAACATGACATGATGGAGGAAGAATTTCCAATCACAATTTCCCCCTATTTGTGATTGGAAATTCTTCCCCTGTCCTACTACGACAATAACCATTGTCGTACGCAAAGCCTTTCAAAGTTCCCGGCTTTGCATAAAACAAAAACAAAACCATAATCTTCGCAATGCGAGGATTATCTCCACAAACAAAAATACAAAAAAAATGTGGAATTGTTCTTTAAAGTAACTTAGGGGAAATCCGTAGGATGGTGGAAGAATACGCAGGTAAAAGTAACCTGGGAATACCGTGCGTAAAAATGCATGTACAGAAAATACATGTTCCATCAGTAGATTGATCGCATACCTCACCCGGTGCGAAAAAATCTCTAAAGGTTACATGTTCGTGCATGCGAACTATACCGGGCGCCATGCCCATTAAATATCTTTTTTCGGGCGACTTGGCGCCCGGTGAATCTTACTCCAGACATATTGTGGAGAGTAGACCTAAAGATTCGCCGGAATATGTCTGAATAAAACCACCCTTTCGTCAGGGTGGTTTTATTATGCACACGTTATACACAAAAACACGGCTTGTTGCCGTGTTTTGTTTCATTCTATACAACTGTCGCTGTCTACACTACATGTGTTACGAGATGAGAAATTTCCGCTTATCAGATGAGAGGTTGGTGAAGTCATCGAGTGATTCAATGAGGCGCGTACTTGTGGATTCTCCAAAGGCAATCCCTTCCACGCGACACCCGTTGGTGTTTTGGATATATTCCACAAGCGGAATATAGTCACCATCACCAGATGCAATGATGATCACATCCACTGTCTTTGCTAATTTTACAGCATCAATGGCAACACCAACATCCCAATCACCCTTCTTTTGTCCGCCGGCAAAAATTTGTAAATCTTTTGCCTTGACTTCAAAGCCCACTTTTTCCAAAGCATCAAAAAACGTCTCTTCCTGCGCTTCTTCTGTGGAAATGCCATAAGCGATGGCACGAATCAATTTACGATCTGCCACCGATGTTGTGAGGAGGTTTTTGAAATTCACCTTTTTACCATAGAGGACACGTGCACTGTAATAGAGGTTTTGAATATCCACCAAAACAGCAACGCGTTGATCTTTGTGTTTCATAAGAAAAAATATGTTCCAATTATATCATCGTAATGCAAAAGAGCGTATTATTTACGCTCCCGCAAACCAAGTTTTTTTATAACCGCCTTGTGCGCTTTTTGATCGGTGCGCACAAGATAGTCCATAAGTCGCTTGCGCTTTGCCACCATTTTGAGTAGTCCGCGACGAGAGTGAAAGTCTTGTTTGTTTTTCTTGAGGTGTGCGGTAAGTTTATTGATCCGTGTGGTGAAGAGGGCGATTTGATATTCTGGTGACCCTGTGTCGCTATCATGCCGCTTCACATCTTTCGTTGCATTCTTCTTTTGGCGCGTTGTCAATGCCATACATGTTTTGCTTCTGCCATAGGACCGTTGTGTGCCAACCGCCCCAGACGAGAACGATAATCAATTACCCGCTTATCATACACCAAAACACATTCTTTGGCAAGATGTGGCAAAGATATTGACGAAAACGCAAACCTGTCCTATCATAAACGACAGGTTTGCAAAACGGGGGACATGCTGACGGCTGTCACGGAGACAGTTTTTCTGCTTTATCATCCCATGTTTCACAATCTTTTTTTCCCTTGGGAAAAGTCATCTATTAATCATATTGTTGCTATGCACAACGAAATCATAACATTCAATGCCTCTCAGCGACCGGCAGTGGCGGATCTGCGCGCCGGCGACGTTGTCAAAATTCACCGCAAAATCAAGGAGGGAGAGAAGGAACGCATACAGGTTTTTGAGGGCATGATCATTGCCGTCAAAGGGCGTCAGAGCAGCTCACCAACACTAACGGTGCGCAAAGTATCTAATGGTGTGGGTGTGGAAATCATTATCCCCATGTTTTCACCAAATATTGATAAAATCACTCTCGTGAAACGTGCACAGGTGCGTAAATCCAAACTCTACTACGTGCGCGACAAAGCAAGTAAGGCACTACGCTTCAAATACACTGATCTTTCCGATGTGAAAACAGACATCACACTCACAAAAACAGAGGAACTAAAAGAAGAGATATCACAAGAGAAGTCTGCGGAAAAAACAGCATAACATTTTTCCTCTCCACATCGCCGTATGCGATGTGGATGATATGCCCAGGTGGCGGAATTGGTATACGCACTAGGTTGAGGGCCTAGACCTCTAACGGGGTGTGCGGGTTCAAGTCCCGCCCTGGGCACAGAAAATTGAGAATGATAAAAAGGGTTGCGACCCCATCTATGCAAGAAACGCACGCTTAGCTCAGCTGGTTAGAGCATCTCGTTTACACCGAGAGGGTCGGGAGTTCGAATCTCTCAGCGTGCACAAGACGTGGTAATATGCTATGATGCACACGTACCACCAAAAAACAACACGATGCACTCCGTACAGTTTTTGTGCTGAGCCGAGGTAGCTCAGTGGTAGAGCAAAGGACTGAAAATCCTTGTGTCGAGAGTCCGATTCTCTCCCTCGGCACAAAAATTGTACGTGGTGCACATGCAGCATTCTCTCCACACCAATAGTGATTGACGTGGGAGGAAAAATCGGATAACATGGTGGCGTGGCGACAAGCGAAGCACCTGGGACTATAGCTCAGAGGTAGAGCGCGCGGCTCATAACCGCTTGGTCGCAGGTTCGAATCCTGCTAGTCCCACAACTACCACCTAAAAAATCACATGTCACAACGCACGTCCGCCCAAGTTTTTTGAGAAAAAATTTAGGCAGGCGAGTGTCGTATAATGGTTATTACATTACCTTGCCAAGGTAGAAATGGCGGTTCGATTCCGCTCACTCGCTCACACTATACAAAAACCCCTCACCGTGGAGGGGTTTTTACTATTAAGATCTCTATTACACATTTTTGTCACACAAACACCGTGCACACTGACATCGTCCCGTGATAAACTCTTCAACATATTCCGATCCGTAATCATAGGTAATCTCTGTGCCGGCGGCAATATCTGCAATGGCATAGATCATGATGTGGGTATCATCCTCAATCACTGCCTCCGCATTTGGCGCGCAAGAGTGATTGATGTAGCGCGCAATATTATCCCGCCCCTTGCCATCCACCACCACTACGTCATTCACACTAAACAAATACCGTCCACCACGTCGATCCGCCTCCGCGTGAGAAATACGTTCCCCCACATATTCAATAATCCACGATCCTTTGGTGATATTGCACACAGCAAAAAGCCCCAGTCCAGCCCGCGATCGCTTCACCGCATACATATGATTGATATTTTTCTTGGTCATATCTTTTTAGCACACCTACTTTTTACAATGATTTCATTTTTATGATTGTGAAAGGAATACAACACGTATCATCCGTGACACACTTATGATCATTTCTGATGTATTGATCATCATCCCGAACGCACTTCGGAACCCTCATCAGTAAAAAGACATCATCAACTACTATTAAAACACTGTATTGATCTCAGTTTTTCGCCAAAAAATCAATGGCACACCGAAATCGATCCGGATAGTCAGATGTGAACTGATATTCCTTATCAAAAAGCATAAAACGCAATTCCTTTGCATGCAGATAAAATGTGGATGGATCACATGTTTTTGGTAGTGGTGCAGATAATTTTCGCTCTGTTTTGCGATAGTAACGCACATCACCAACAAGCGGGTGCCCGATATGCGCCATATGCACGCGGATTTGATGCATACGTCCCGTCTCGGGGTACAGCTCCACCAACGACACCACACCACCATCACGCACACCATAGCGCGCCAATACGCGGTAACGCGTCCGCGCCTCTTTGGCATCTCCAGCATATTTTCCAAAGGCAATTTTTTGCTTGGTATATGATGTGGCTCGCGCAATCTGCGCATCTACCACGCCCTCCACATCTTTCACATCACCCCATACCAAGGCATGGTATACTTTGTGCACACGCTTCTGCTGAAACGCTTTTTTGAGCTCCTCAAATGCCTTCTGCGACTTTGCCACCACCATCAGCCCTGTTGTGTCTTTATCCAAACGATGCACAATCCCCGGACGCATCGCATCATCACCTATCCCAACAAGCTGCGGAAAACGTGCCACAAGTGCATTGGCAAGTGTTTTCTGTTTTTCACGATGACTTGGGTGCACCTGCACACCACGCGCCTTATCAATCACCACGAAATCCCTTGTGTTTTCCACAAAATCCATAGGTAGCACATGGTGCGGCACCACTATTTCTTCCTTTTTCTCTTGTTCTCCCACAAAAACATGCTCGCCACCGCGCAGGATAAAACTTGGCTTCACCTGTGTGCCATCCACAACAATCCGCCCAGCGCGCAACATCCGCGCGATTTCTCCACGTGTTAGATCTGTATACTTCTCGGCCAAAAAACGATCCACACGCATGCCCACACCTGTTTCATCCACCAAAAATTCCTCTGACATACGCTATTTTTCACTTGTTTATATAAAAAAGCATTACCACACCGCGATTCCCTCTTTCCATGTCGAATGTATTTTGACACCTTCAGTTTATACTATACGAACCCACAAATTCCCAGTATAGTACATCATCCCACAAAAATCAATACAATATTATCCTCCCTCTTTCAATCATCGCGCAATAGAATGGCTATACACACCTCCACAACTTATTCACATTTTTGTATCTTATCCACAGTAACCTGTGGATAAATTCCATATAATTCCTGTATAACTATATCACTAACCCTGTACAACATTGTGTATTTTCAGTGAAATCTGTGAGTAATGCATCCATAAATATTTCACCTCCGTTTTCCCCACAACGCGCCGTCAATTCGTAAACAATCCTCCACGACACTTTTTCCCGATCATTGAGAGATTTTCCCCACTTATCTACTTATCCACAGTACTAATAACTAATAATAGATTTATATAATTATAGAGTATTAGTTATTAAATAGATAAGTGAGATATACGTACTGCCATAAAGAGGTTATCTACTTACATAACAGAGGATTACGTGGTATATTAGACATAGATGATTCCATTGACGATGTCCGACGCATGATCATATCTATACTGTAAAAGGAAAAAATTCTCCGTGTCTGGCGACAGTAGTATTAAGTCCTACACATCTCGGTTGGAGTGATACAGTGAAATGATACAATAATAAAAAACACAATATATAAAAGAAAAAAGGACTATTGACAGGAAATAAAAACAATGCTATAATACTCCGATATCCGTAATTTCCATAAAAGTTACAGAATATACCATCGGTAACTTCTATGGGATAAACGGATCCCAATCGTTCATTAAAAATACAAGAGTATTTTGTGATACGGTTGGGATTTTCTTTTCTTCATGAAAATCTTGGGAGGGAGTCATGAATATAATACATAGGGTTATCATTGGATGTGTGTGTGTCATTATTACAGGGATTCTCGCGGGGTGTCCAGGGAAAAAAGAGCAGGATGTTATTATTTCCAATACGGCAGTCGTGAAGGATATTTCCAAATCTGTGACAATACGCAATGAGATTAAAAAGCGTATTGTGGATTACCTTGCTGTTACAAGTAAAGGTGAGATTAAAGTGCAGTCTATTAAGTTTATCGATACGATTGGCTATAGTAATTATCTTAATTACCACTATATTGCAATGGAGTGGATATTGAACTGTAGTGGATATGGTGATGCTATGGCAACGGCATACATGGTATTTCTGGAAAATGATGGTACCTACTCCGTTCTTGAGCAGTCGGTACTGTATGTGATGGCCCTCAAGAATAATATTGAAGCAATGGAGAGATATCCCGTTGGAAGAAGTACTCTCATTAAGATGGCAAATAATTTCGGTCATGATGAATAGGGATAGCTATATTATAAACCCTGATATTTCTAATATTGGGGTTTTTATGTTATTATATTTTATATATTAGATATTGAGTTGATTGTAAAAGTATGAGTCCTATTTATAAAAATAAAATATATATATATATATTATTTTTTTTATTAACTATTACTACTCATTTATCTTTTACTGAAGTAGTATGGTCTCAGGGATCTACGGGGTCGAATATGGGACAATTTCAGGGTTTCACACAACCTGGTGGCTTATATACGATACCCGACACAGGAAAACCTGATCTGGGAAATTTATCCAAACTAAACCCCTTACCAGATTTTGGTAATATGTTAAAGGAGTTATTTTTCGGCTTCGTACAACTCATTGCTAATCTTATTGCATTGGCGGTGGGTTTGATTGATTGGTCCTTGAAGCCGACATTTATGGACTTAATTCGGAATAATCCCGGTGTGTATATGGGGTGGAAGACGGTGCGGGATTTTCTTAATATGTTCTTTATTTTTTTCCTTCTCTATTCGGCGTTTTGCACTGTCTTTCAGATTTCACGCTATCATATTCGCAATACGTGGGTGATGATTGTGGTGATGGCGCTTTTGGTGAATTTTTCGTGGCCGATTGCACGGGTGTTGATCGATGTGTCCAATGTGACTATGATGTGGATCATGGACGCAGGTGGTGTTGGAGGTGGTGATATACGATCGGGAAGTGCATTGATGAGTACGATTGGTAGTGGTACGGGATTTGCAAATATTCTTGTTGGAAAGGATGTAAATTCAGCGGGGGCACCGGATTCATGGACAAATATTTTTATGGGGATCATTATCGGTCTCCTCTTCTTGATTGTGGTGATGGCAGTTGCACTCTTGCTTGTGATTCGTGTTGTTGCTTTGGCATTGCTTTTGGTTTTTGCATCGGCAGGGTTTACAATGGCGGCATTTCCCATGACAAGCTCCTATGCAAATAAGTGGTGGAATCAGTTTATTAAATACTTATCCACAGGACCGATTTTACTGTTTGTCCTTGTTCTTTCCGTGAGTATTTTGCAGGGCATGGGCGATGGGTATTTTAAGGGGGCTATGGAGGCAGCGAACAAGAATGGTGTGGTTCCGAATGTGTTGACTTATGTGGTGTCGTTGATTATTTTGTGGACGGGCATTATGACAGTGGGTGCTATGGGGGATGGGGCGTCTAGTGCGGTTTTGGGTATGGCAACAAAAGCGAGGGGGCGGTTACAGGGGTTTGGTAAGAGTGCGGCGCTTGGTATGAGTAAGGGTGCCGCATCGGTTACACGCATTGATAGACCCATTGCTGCCGCAACAGGTATTGTGAGCGGTGTTGGACAGCGCTTTAAAAATGCTGAAGATGAGAGAAGGAAGAGATTTGCGGCGACAAAAGATAAATTTAGCAGTGGTGTACAGCAGTTTGGGACTAGTATTGGTCAGAAGCCGGATTCCGGTAGATTAGCAAGGGCTGCTGGAAAAATTACGGGATGGGGTGGGGATGAGGATGCGTTGGCACGTAGTAAGGGTAGGCGTATAGAGGAAGAAAAAAAGAAGATGCGGGAAGCACCACTTAATACGGCAACGGATGTTGAAGATGAAGCAAAAGCACAAGTTCTCTCGGAAAAGAAAGTAGACTTGTTAAATGAGGAGGTTGATGAACTCATCAAGACATTTGATAAACTTGATACTGAAACGCAAAAGGCTGTAAAGAAGAAGATGCGTAACAGTGGTTATGGACACAAGGTTGTGGAAATGGATATTTCTCGTGAAGAGGCAAGACGTCAAAGGGTTGCGGCAGGTGGTGGGAGTACTTTTGTACCGCTATCACAAAATGAAATCAATGACATGGCGAAGAATGTGTTTGGTGGTATGAATGCGGAAGTGCTAGCAAAGCAACGTGCAGCAGCAGCATATCGTGATACGAGGGCGGCTGTGGAATCTGATGAATATAATAGGCAACAAGCATCCTACGTTGCCATGTCAAGTAGACATGGTCAACTCACTGCACGTGGTCAGCAGATATTTCTTGATGCACAATCAAATGAGCAGAGACAGGCTTTTGCTGAAGCTGAAATGCGGTATACCTCACCAAATCCCATGGGTGTTGCGCCGTAGATTTTATTACACTGATTTATTATTATGAGAGGGGTATATGGAGGATGATCAAAAATATCTACCAATGATGGCGGGTTTTTCACGAAAGGATTTTTTTACTAATGAAAACATCCGTCTATGGGAATACTTTCACGCACTGCCAGAAAAGGTACAGGATATTCTTAAGTCGCGAGAAATTGCGCGATACATCTTTGCTATTGAGCAAAAATACCACCTCAATGACGCGCAGACGGAGGAATTGTCCCGCAGTGTGCGTAGATATTTTTTCCGCGAAGTGTCGGAGGATGCGTTTGTGCAGCATATTGCGCAAGTGTGTGGGATTCCGCCGCAGGAGGGATTGCGTATGTTGCGAGAAATAGTAAACATCACACCTGTACCACAGCGCGATGAGGAAGAGGAAAGTGAACCACAACAACCGCAACGCCATCTGGTGCCACTACCTTTGGAGCAGGCACTCCGTCAATACCCCGCGATCAAGGATCAAACGGTGACGGGCGTGCAGATTTTCATGCGATCGTTGCCACAACCACTGAGGCCAAGTGTGAAAAATTGGATTATGGTGTATGAGAGGGTGTTGGGCGCAAGTAAGCACACGGCGATTGAACGTGGGGAATTTGTGTTTCGCGCGGAGCCGACGCGGGGATTGTCGCAGGATGATCGGCAAAAGTTGGCGATGATGCTCAAGTCACGCGATGAGGGTGTGCCACTGACCATTGATCGTGATCAGCGTATGATTGTTTTTGATGCACAGCCGCAGACAATGGATGATGATTCACATGTGGTGGCACCACAGAAGGAGGAAGATGTGCGAGATAGGATGCAGAGTCGCGAGGGTGTGGTGCGTCGCAATGAGTATTTTCCAACCGATACGGCGCATTATACGATCCGCAATGCCGTGCAGAGCGTGCGGTCATCGGGGGGATTTGTGCCACAGCAGCGGAGCATGTATGTGCAAAAACCGCCACAGCCACTACAACAGGCGACACAGCCACAGGCGCAGACGCAACAGATACAGAAACCAGCAGAAGCGCAACCAACATGGGGACAAACACCAATGATGCGACCGCAGGGGGGTGTGCCTAGCACGTCATCTACGCATAGATCACCACAGGGTCTTCTGGAGTCCCAAAAGCGCCCATCACAAACGCAGTCAATGCCAAAAAAAGTCACACAGAGCAACACTATTGGCATCGGAACACAAAAACAACAGCGCGTTGCTGCGCCGCAACACAAAAGTGTGGAAGCACCACGTACGATTGGTTTGCAGAGCGGTTATGGCACAATGACGCCAGTAGTACAGTCGCCGGACAATTTGCCCGCTGTGCAAGCATCATCGGTACATGGGGTTATTTCTTTCAGCTCCAATCACAATTTGCCAATTGAGCGCAAAAAGCATCATACACTGCAATCAACAAAGAAATATCTTTCACCGCGTGCGGAAAATTGAATGTAAAGGGTAATCTTTTTGCGCGCATAGTGACGGTGTATTGCCTGGGATGATAAAGTTAATAAATCCCGCGTCAATCCTGGAATGAAAATGTTTTGTTCAAGGTGACAAATGTATAGATCCCAAAAAAAGTTCAGGGTGACAGTGTTGCTATCTAGACCGACACATTTTTATAAAATACGAAAAATGGCACAAGCACATCACAGTACTGTTTTGTTTTTTTGCCAATTGGTGATAAAATACATACGAGGCTGATAAAACAAAAACGTTTATGCAAATTGTACCACAGTACATTGATGTGGAAGATAAAATTGCCGGACCGTTTACGTGGAAGCATATCGGGTGGTTTTTTGCCGGCGGCACGATTTTGGCGGCACTGTGGAACCTTGTAGACAAAACGACATTCTATTTGGCTGCCGTACCAATAGTGATTGTGACGTTCCTGTTGGCATTTTATCGCCCAAATGGTGTAGCTCTCATCACATTCATCGGCTATGGATTTACATATCTCTTTCGTCCAAAGGTATATACATGGCAAAACGAAGTGGTGAAACCGCCAAAAAAGACGGATGAGCAAAAACAGCGCCTACAAAAGAAGGAGGAGCGCCAATTGTCTACAGAGGATGTTGCCGCTCTGGCATCAACACTGGACACGCGCGGTGTAGATCGCAGTGAGCGTATCCAAAAAATTATTCGTGAACGTGCAAAACAAAAATAATCTATGAGTTTTTTTTCATCATCCAAAAAACCGAAAGAATCATCAACAGGCAGTAGCACGTTGAAGTACGTGGATATCCGAACCATCAAAGATGGCGTGGTGGTACTTAAAAACGGCACATTGCGCGCTGTGCTTTTGGTATCCACAGTGAACTTTGATTTGAAGTCTTCTGATGAGCAGCGGGCGATTATTGGTGCCTATCAAAACTTCCTCAATTCCTTGGATTTTCAGATCCAAATCGTGATCAGTTCGCGCAAATTGAACGTACAGCCGTATATTGAACTATTGCGCGAAAGGGCGCGAGCGCAACGCAATGAACTGCTGAAGCTGCAGATCATGGAGTATCAAGATTTCATCAAGAATTTGACGGAGGTGACCAATATCATGAGTAAGTTTTTCTACATCGTGATCCCATTCGCACCTGTGGAGGATACACATCAGGGCATGCTTGGTAAGGTGTCCAATCTCATCCAGCCGGCAGACAGAATTGTGGAGAGTGAGGCGCTTTTTGAGACATATAAAAACCAACTGTGGCAGCGCGTGGATCATGTGTCGGCGGCACTTGGTGGCACGGGACTGAGTTTCACCACACTCAACACGGACGAATTGATTGAATTGTATTATGGTATGTATAATCCGTCGGAATTTGCACAGTCGTCAATTAAGAATATTGAGCAGTCAGAAGTGGAGGGTCTGCGATAGAAAAGGGGATCTATAATCGCTAAATCGGAACACATCTATGTTTTTGAGGAAGAAAGACGCACAATCCGCGCCACAAAAAAAACCCGCAAAGCCGCGCAATGAAATTCTTGACAACGAGGAATTTTATCAGAAAGGCGTGGCAACGGTGCGCGGATTGATTGCACCGAGCGCGTTGCAAATTCAACCAGACCATATTCAGGTCGGTGAGGTGCTTGCTACGACCATTTTTACAGTTGCCTATCCGCGTTTTTTGAGTGACAATTGGTTTTCGCCGATCATCAATATTGATTTTCCCATGGATGTGGGGATGTTTATTCATCCGGCGGACACACGCGAAGTGTTGAAAAACTTGAAAAAGAGCGCCGCACGCGTGTATTCGCAGATCAATATTGAGGCGGAATCCGGAAAAGTGAGTGATCCGATGTTGGAGACGGCGGTGCAGAACATTGAAAGCTTGCGCGTGAGTTTGCAGCAGGGGACAGAGCGCTTCTTCCGCTTTGGGTTGTATATGACGATCTATGCCGACAAAAAAACCGTGTTGCAGAGACGCAAAAATGAAATTGAGGCTATTTTGGAGGCGCAGTTGGTGTATACTAAATCTGCTGTTTTGCGCATGGAGCACGGATTTCAGTCAACCATTCCGCTGGGTGATGATATGCTGAACGTGGGTAATAACCTCAACACATCGCCACTGTCCACAACGTTTCCTTTTGTGTCGGCGGACCTATCATCCAATCAAGGTATTTTGTATGGCATCAATCGCCACAACAACAGCCTAATTCTCTTTGATCGGTTTCAGATGGAGAATGCCAACATGGTGGTTTTTGCCAAGTCTGGTGGTGGTAAGAGTTATTTTGTCAAACTGGAACTACTGCGGTCGCTGATGATGGGAATCAATGTGATTGTGATTGATCCGGAGAGTGAATATAAGCACCTGTGTCAAACGGTGGGTGGGTCGTATATTCACATTTCCCTGGGATCAAGTGCGCACATCAACCCCTTTGAGTTGCCACAGGTGCCGAAAGACGAGCGTCCGGAAGATGTGTTTCGCAATGCGGTGGCGAGCTTGATTGGACTTTTGCATATTATGCTGGGCAGTGTAACACCGGAGGAAGATACGGTGCTGGAGCGCGCTATCCGTGAGGCGTATGCGGTGCGTGATATTTCGGAAAAGAGCCGTTTTGGCAATATTCCACATGCCGGTTATCCGACAATGTCGGATTTGTATGAGGTGTTGCGCAGTATGGATGGCGGTGATTCACTTGCGAAGCGTTTGTCCAAATATACGGAGGGTATTTTTTCGGGATTTTTGAATGAACCGACCAATATTGAGATCGGTAATCAGATGGTGGTGTTTAATATTCGTGATTTGGAGGATGAACTGCGCCCGATTGCCATGTATATCGTCTTGCAGTTTATCTGGAATGAGATGCGGACCAATATGACACGACGCATCGTAGCGGTGGACGAAGCGTGGGTGATGATGCAAAATGAAGACGCGGCGGCATTCATGTTTGGTATTGCCAAACGCTGTCGCAAATACTATACGGGACTGACGACGATCACGCAGGATGTGAGTGACTTTATGATGAGTCGCTACGGCAAGCCAATCGTGACAAACTCATCATTACAACTCCTCTTGCGTCAATCGCCGGCGTCGGTGGATGTGATTGCAGAGACGTTTTTTTTGACGGATCATGAGAAATTCCTGCTTTTGGAGAGTAATGTGGGTGAAGGGATTCTCTTTGCTGGTCCGAAACATGCGGCGATCAAAGTGATTGCGTCATACAGTGAAGATCAGATCATTACATCCGATCCGCGTCAATTGGAGGAGATCCAGCGAGCAAAAGAGGAAATTGACGAGCAAAATGATGAAAGCATGGCATAATGGCAACTGCACAGCCGACAACTTCTGAGGAGCGGTCACGTATGCGTGCATTGCGCAATACGCGTGTCACGAATACAACTGATCCGCAAAAAAACGTCGTACAAGCACGGTATGCACAGGCTACTGCGGAGCGTACTATGCGTGAGGCGGATGATCGGGATCGGGTACCGCAAGAAGACACTGTGCGATCAAGGTCTCTTTCTGCACATGAAATACAGCGGGATATGGCACATGAGCGGTATATGCAGTCCGTTTCGCAGGGGATTGCAGCCAGTCGCGTGGCAGCACAGGCACAACCACAGGCGCGCACTGATGCACAAATCAAACAAGATCTTCATGATGAGCGTGACGCGATTGCGCAGCAACAGGGGGGGGCGGAGCAATCTTCATCAATCCTGCGCGAACTAAACAAGCAGGAAAAGATCGTTGCAAAATACCGAAACATGAATTGGACAATGCTCTACATGGTTGCTTTTTTGGACGATTTGATTGACATTATCCCCATTCCCGGGATGTCGTTGTTGACGTCATTGTATATTACCGTGAAATTGCGGAAGGTTGGACCTGTGCAGAAGCAGCGATCGCGCATGTGGTGGCGTATTTTTTTGATGATCATTGATATGATTCCGATCATCAACATTGCACCGATCTCGCTTGGTATTGTGTATAACGCACAGGAGAGTGAGAGAAAGCGTGTGGCAAAAGCCCGTGATTTTGTTAAGAAGCATGGAAAAAATTAGAATGCCGTTGTGCGGAACGGTGACTATACCACAATATGTAAAAGATATGGTATACTATACTCTATAATGGTGATATAAAGATTTATGACGCACGAAACAAAAACACAAGTGATTTCCACAATTTTTGCGCTTGGTTGTGTGGCGCTGTATTTTTTCTTTCCAATTGGACGATACAAGAGTGAAGTTTTTACGGCAGTACCGATTTTTTTGGTGCTGTTGCCGGTGCTTTTTGTGCGCGTAGTGCTCCACAAAGACCGCGCACACTATGGCAATGGATCTTATGCCATATCACTGCGCGACGGACTTGTACTTGCCATTGCAACAGTGGTGGGTATTCTTTTGGGATGGGTGCTTGTAAAGCTGGGCTGGGGCGTGGAGGCATATCAGGCAACACTGCCGCAAGCGATTGCAGACAGTTTCAAAGCGTTTATGCTTTTTGAAGTAGTGTTTGCATTGCTTATGTTGTGGATTTTTACGTTTTTTGCATGGGGTTTTGTGTATCATGGGACAATGCGCTCACGTACGGCGGCGTGGATTGCGGCAGGAATGGTGTTTTTTATCTTACTGTTCAACCATTTTCACACACCCGTTCTACTACTGCCACTTTTTGCACCTGTGGTCACCTATTGGTGGACACGCGGACGTGTGCACACCATGTACGTGGCATGGGCAGTTTTTGCGGTAAATCTGGCACTGGATACCATTCTCATCATTAGCGTCGTATGATCATGCATCGCTCTGGACAACGCATTATTGCCATAGCGCAAATCATTGTGCTTGTAGGCATGCCGTTTATGACGCAGGCAGGTCTTTTTGATATGGGCGCATCATCTTTGGGCAAAGACATGATCTCTAGTTTTATTGAAAACAGCCTTAAAACCAATATTGAGCAGGCACTGCAACCGTCTACCGAGATGATGAATGTTGTGAGAAATAAAGGAAAGGAGGCGACTGTATCCATTCATTTTTCTACACCAAACCCAAAGCCGGGGGAACTTATTACCGCTACGGCGAATGTTTTGGGTATTACCAATACGGAAGATGCGCATTACATGTGGTATTTGACAGGACCGAATCGGAAAATGGACAAAAGTATGAGTATGTACACAGGTGAGCCGATTGGAAGCTTCGGAGAGTCACCGGCATGGCATGCGTTTGCCGTGCGAGCACAGGCGGAGTTATACTTCAATCCCATGGAGCTTGATCAAAAAATGAATGGCGGTAATGAGAATGGTGATTTTACAGATGACTATCCGGAGGATACTGATGATGATGGCTATGATGCACCGATTGGGGGAGGGAGCAATCATAATCAGGGTGCAGATTATTGCTATGTGCAGGATTTTGTCACTGGTGATTATTTTGAGATTCAGCGTCCGGATGCCGAAGCGGAAGATCAGTTGGATGGCTGTCAGCACTATGACACGAAAGAGATTGATTATGTTGCACGGTGCTTCATGATGGACAGATCAATCGCATGTCCAACAAAGGTTTTACCTGCAGAGGGTGCGCTGAGCTCATCGTCCTCATCAGGTGGAGGAGAGTCTAGCAGCGAATCCGGCGGTGCAGTAGGTGGCGGCGGCGGTGCACGCTATCGCAATCTTGCGCGGTGCATGGATTACGGGGTGAAGCCGACGTGTCGCGAAAACGGCATGTTGTCGTGCCCTTCAGCGGATGGATCTGTGACAACGCAGTATAACTATAATGACTTCAAGGCATCAGTGCCAGAACCGTATTGTGTGCCGAAAAGTCGTCGCACAGGGCAAATTTGGAATGACCCAAACGTAAGTGGATGTCCGGGTGCAAAAGAGACGTTTTGTTTTGATGGTGAGCCGTGGCCGGCAAAAGAATTATATGAAAGGATTTGTGGCAAGGTGTACGGTGAAGAACGCCCGAATTTTTATGGTGCCGGATGTCATGATTATATGAAGAAAGGAGAGATAAAAGTGCCTGTTGCTGGCACATGTCAAGCGGGAGAAATGAATCGTGATAACACATGTCCCAAGGCGATGGCAGGAGCCACAAAAGGTATCCGTCCGTTTCCCGAGGGCGCGGGCGATGGATCGTTTTTGAAAATGGAAGAGATGTATTATGGTTTGGATCCGCGCACCGATCGTACGACACCACTTGCTAAAAACGATGAACAGCTTGTGATGGGAACCGGCATTAAGACACTTACATGGCGCTATAAAGAAGGTGATCGGATAGGAGTGATTGTGGAAGGGAGTGGTGTGACACCTACAAAGCATGATAATTCTAGCTATCAAACCGTATTTGCCATGCTTTCGCCCGGATGCAAAGGGTTGATTAAGGAAAAATCGTTCTATACGAAATTTGTCAGAGGGAAGTCGATTGAAATTCCAATGGCAAAAGTGGATTTTAATAAATGTATCATGGAGAATCGTCTGTATGTGTCCCCCTCCACCTCCGAACACGACACCCTCAACATCACCCTCTCTCACGGAGCAG